>JAGQIK010000506.1 GCA_020431405.1 Myxococcales bacterium | reverse complement strand
GCAGCGGCGGCGGCAGCAGCGGCGGCACCGGCGACGGCAGCTCCGGCACCAGCGGCGGCGGCGACAGGCACGCCGTTTGCAGGCGGCGGTGGTAGCGGCGGCGGCGGCCCGTGGTCGTGATAGTGGTGGTGGTAGTAGCCGAGGTTGAGGGCGATGATCGGCCGCGGCACGAACACGGCGCGCGGCACGAAGCGTACGGCGCGCCAGCCGCGATGAAAGCGCAGCCGGCCGAAGCGCGCCCCGCGTCCGCCGCCGCCGCGGCTCTTGCCAAACTTGGCGCCCTTGCCCTTGCTCGCCACCACCGTGGCGACGATCACCGCCACGGCCGCTGCGACGGCGACGGTGACGGCGAGCGTCTTTCCGTGCGAGAGGTTTCGCACCTCGGCGCCGGCGATGTCCGAGACGCGCAGCAGCATGCCCTTGCGTCGGTCGCGCCGCAGCGGCAGCAGCAGCGCGTCCTTGGCGACGCGCAGCTCGCCGCCGGAGTACCAGCGGGTGAAGCGTCCATCGAGACAGCGGAAGCGGATCTCGGAGCCGGGATCGAGGCGCACGCTCGAGCCGTCGGTGGCTTCGAGCACGATGCGGTGCTGGCGCTCGCCTGGACCGGTGAGCTTTCTGACCAGCTCGGGGGTGGCGATGACGCTCGTGGTGGAGCACGCGCCGAACGAGAGAGGCAGCGCCGCGGCGAGCGCGAGCGCGATGGGCTTTTTCATGGGCATCGCCTTCGTTTTGACAGCCTATCAGCAAGCACGACGCCAAGATCAGATCGACGCGATTTCAACCCCTTCGATGACCGGCAGCGTGGCGCTACGACGACACCTGTGACCGCCCGTTGTTTTTTCGCGCCGCCGTCGATCCGCCGTCGGCCGCGGCCCGTACGCGGTTGTGCACGACACTCGCACTAGAGCGCACATCTTCGAGTCGACCCACGGTGCCGCCAGGCCGCGGCCATCGACAGGCGGCGTGCGCTCGCCGACTAGCACCCGGATGCCACCCGGGAGATGGAGGAAGCATGACCGACTTGTTTTGTGCCGCTGGTCTCGGCGGCAGGGGCGCCGGGCGGCGCCTCGGCGATCCACCCCGTCAGCGGCCGTCGCGACGCCGTCGCTGGATGGCGCTCTGCGCGGCGGCGACGCTGCTGCTCGGCGCCTGCGGCGACTCCAGCCCGCCTGGCCAGAGCGATGGCGGCGGTGACGGCCCCGGAAACGGCGACGCGACGGTGCCCGGCACCGGCGGCGGCGAGTTCACCGGGCTGACCGCGCTCGGGCAGAAGGTGTCGTCGCCCTTCGACGCCACCCCCGATCCCGACGGCAACAAGGTCTACTACACGGCGATCATTCCTGCAGCCGACGACGCGTCGGACCCCGAAGGCGCGCTGTTCGTCGTCGAGGCCGGCAAAGCGCCGGTGATGCTCGCCAAGGGCTTCATCTCTCCCGTGCAGCTGGTCGTCTCCAGCGACGGCTCGACGATCTACGTCGCCGACGCCGGCAACGACGGCGCCGCCGACCAAGACACCGAGACGCAGCCCGGCGTGGTCTACAGCGTCCCGGCGGCGGGCGGCACGCCACAAGAGCTCGCTGGCACGCGCGGCTACTTCCCGCGCGGGCTCGACCTGGTCAAAGAGAACGACGAAGACGTGCTCTACATCAGCGGCACCGACAAGGACGGCGTCTCCGGCGTGTGGAAAACCAGCACGGCGGGCAGCAACCTGACGGCCGTGGCCACCGGCGCTCCGCTCAACGATCCGAGCGGCGTGGCGACCACCAAGACGGGCGTGACCTATGTCGCCGACACGCTGGCGGCCAACAGCGGCGCCGCGATCCTCAAGATCGAAAACGGCAAGGTCGAAGTCCTCAGCGAGGGCATCCGCGTCGGCTACCCGGCGGGCATCGCGCTCTCGGCTGACGAGAAGTACCTGCTCGTCTCGGCGCTGCAGCCCGAGATCGCCAGCGCGGTGGTCTACCGCATCGACCTGGCGACCGGCGACGCGTCGGAGTTCTCCAGCGGCATCTCCGAGAACACGGAGTCGGCTGGCGTGCACCGCGCGCACAACGCTGATCGCTACGCGTGGGCCAACAGCGACGACCCCGACGGCGACGGCAGCGGCGGCGGCACGGTGTTCCTCATCGGCACCAAGGCCGCGCCCCTCAAGCCGTAAGCGACCGTGACCGACAACGTCAGACCGACAATCCAACATCAATGCGGCGCCGACGCGTCGCCAGGAGAGAGCAACATGAGCCGATTCGCCCGTCTTTGGACCATCGCCGCCGTCATCGCGGCGCTGGCGGTGCCTGCTACCGCGCTGGCCTCGAGCCACCGAGAGGCACCGCTGATTTCGGAAGACCCCTCGGCCGACAACACCGACGTCTACGCTTGGGTCACGCCCGGCACGCACGACAAGCTCTACGTCATCGCCAACTACATCCCGCTCGAAGAGCCCGCGGGCGGTCCCAACTTCCACAAGTTCTCTGACAACGTGCGCTACAGCGTGCACATCTCGCGCGGCGACGACCTCAACGAGCAGGTCCTCTACCACGTGCTGTTTTCGACCTCGAAGATCAGCAAGGTCGACGTGGCCGACCAAAACGCGGCGCCCGGCGGCGGCAAAGAGTTCTTCATCCAGCTCTCGGGCCAGAAGCAGACCTATCGCGTCATCAAGCGCACGCGCAACAAGAACGGCGGCTGGAAGCGCGAGGTCCTCGGCAAAGACCTCGAGGTCGCGCCGCTCAACATCGGCCCGCGCTCGCTCGAGTTCGCCTACGGCGCCGGCACCAAGTACGACGACACGTTCATCCAGCAGTTCATCCACACCCTCAGCGACGGCAGCCGCGTCTTCGCCGGCCCGCGCGACGACGCCTTCTACGTCGACCTCGGCGGCGTCTTCGACCTCGCCAACCTGCGCGCCAAAGGCTCGGCGCAGGACGGCGTCTCGGGCTTCAACACGCACTCGCTGGCGCTCGAGATCCCGACCACGCTGCTGACCGCCGACGGCAAAGCGCCGGGCAACTCGCCGGGCAACGACACGACGCTGGGCATCTGGGCCAGCGCCGAGCGCCGCAAGTTCACCTACCGCAAGTGGAACGGCAAGCAGGGCGCCTGCGGCCCGTGGGTGCAGGTCTCGCGTCTCGGCTTCCCGCTCATCAACGAGGCCGTCATCGGCCTGCAGGACAAGGACCGCTACAACGCGTCGCACCCCAAGCGCGACGTCAAGAACTTCGGCGCCTACTTCCTCAACCCGATCGTCGTGCGCGACGCCGAAGCTGTCGGCATCTACTCGGCGCTGGGTGTGGACCCGACGCCGTTCAAGTTCAACCGCACCGACATCATCGACGTCGTCAGCATCCACGACGCCGACCACAGCTTCACCCAGATCGGTGACGTGCTGCGCGTCGACATGGCGAAAGACTCGGGCTTCCCCAACGGTCGCCCGCTGATCGGCGGCGCGAGCCCCAATCAGGAGCAGGCCGACGTGACGGACGTGATCCTGACGGTGGTGCTCGCCAAGGGCGCGCTGACCATCAGCGATGGCGTCGACTACAACGACAAGAACATACTCAGCAGCTTCCCCTACCTGCCGCACCCGCACGAGGGCCGCAGCGAGGGTCACGGCAAGACCACGCCGTAGCAGCTTGAAGCGGCTGTAAGAGCCAGCGCGCGGCGGCGCGGCGCTCCTCGGGGGTGTCGCGCCGCCGTTTTTTGTGCGGTGATATGATCGACCTCGTGACGCGCGGCCTGCATCGGGTGCTGCTCGCGATCGCGCTGCCGGCGCTGCTGCTCGCGCTGCTCGACGGCGCCTGCACGCGCTTAGGCTTCGACAGCACGCGGCGCGCGCTGCCCAGCGAGGGTGGCGTGCCACCCGACGACGGCGGCGTGGTCGGCGGCGAGGCGGTGCGCGTCGCCGAAGCGTCTATCGTCGATCTGCCGCTGGCGCCGGACGTCGGCGACGGCGCCGTGGTGATGCCCTGCCCGCCACCCCGCGTGCTCACCACCGGCACCGTGGGCTTCGACGTGACCACCGTCGGCTCGTCGCTGCACGTCTTCGCCAGCCAGCCAGCCGGCGCGAAAGCGATCTACCACGCCACCCGCTCGGCGCAGGGCAGCTGGATCGAAGACACGCCGACCCTGCCGCGACAGGCCACCGGCCGGCTCGCCGCGGCCGGCCTCGCCGGCGACGTGCACCTGCTCTACGAGGAGGGCGGAGGCATCACGTACGTGCTGATCAGCCCGCAGGCCACGCTGCAGCTGCAGAAGCTCGGCACGGGTCCCGTCCTCGACCTCGCCCTCGCCTCCGATGGCGTCGCCAACGCGGTCGGCCTCGCCGTCGTCGATCTGCCAGCCAGTCAGATCGAGCGCGTCGTGGTCAACTACAACGGCGGCGCGAGCGCGAGCTGCCGCGAGCCGATCGCCGTCAACGAGCGGGCTCGACTGTCGGTGGTCTCGTCGCGCTTCGCACTGGCGACGCTCACCGATGTGATCCGCGCAGAGGTGCGCACCGTCAGCGCGCCGTGCACGGCCACGCTGTCGGTGGCCACGCCGACCAACCTGCCGCTGACCGCCTCGGCGCTCGCCGTGGCGACCAGCCCGCAGCGCGAGATCACCGTGATGGGCCTCGCCCGCGGCAGCGGCGTCGATCAGCTGGCGGGCATCACCTTCGATGCCACCTCCGGCGTGGGGGCGGCGATGTGGCGCTTCGACAGCTGGTTTTCCACCGAGGCGATGCTCGAAGCGACCTACGACGCCCTCGGCCAGCTGCACGTGGTCGCCGTCGAGAGCGGCACGGCCGGCGCGCTGCACTGGCGAACGCTCGATACCAACGGCAACTGGTCGTCGCAGAAGATCGCGCTCGGCACGCTCGCGCAGCCAGTCATCGGCGGCCGCCTGGCACTGCTCAACCGCCAACTGCACGTCGTCGCGCGCGACGAAGCGGGCGCGCTGCACTACGCCTGTCAGGCGCTGCCGTGAGCGCGCGGCTCGCGCTGCGGCTCGCGCTGCTGCTCGCGCTGCTGGCCGCCACACCGCGCCTCGCCGGCGCCGACTCCGCCAAGGCCGCACCGAAGCCACTGAAGAACCCCGACCGGCGCGAGATCGGCCTTCTGCCCGCCGTCTCGTTCTCCACCGACATCGGGCTTGGCCTCGGCGCCGTCGCCTCGTGGACGCGCTTCGCGCGCGGCAAGGCGCCCTTCAAGTACCGCATCGAAGCGCTGTTTCTGTTCACGCTCAAACAGAGCGAGAGCGGCATCATCTCGCCCTATCACTCCGACTACTTGCAGATCGACGTGCCGGGCCTCTTCGGCGGGCGCGTGCGCATCAACGCCGAGGCGGCCTTCCGCCGCTTCAGCAACATCGGCTACTACGGGCTCGGCAACGCCGCCGGCAACGATAACCCCTACGAAGGCGTCGACGCGCTCGCCGCCGAGCGGCACTTTCGCTACGTGCGCACCTATCCGAGCCTGACCGCGCGCGCGCGCATCGCGCTCGACAGCGACAAGCGTTGGCAGGCGCTGCTCGGCGCCGCGGTGACCTACAACGCCTTCTCGCCGTGCGACGGCGACACGCCCTGCCCCGACACCAAGCTCGAACGCGACAAGCAAGCGCGCGCCGACGACCGCGAGCTCGAGCGCGCGCTGCGCGGCACCGACGACCACCTGCTGCCGACGCTCATCGTCGGCCTGATCTACGACAGCCGCGACCACAACTTCTCGCCGCGGCGCGGCGCCTTTCACGAGATCTCGCTGCGCGGCGCGCCCCGCCCGGGGCTCTTCTTCGGCAACGTCAACATCACGCTGCGCGCGTTTCACCCGATCTTCAGCTGGCTGACCTTCGCCTGGCGCGCGATGGCCGACCTTCTGTTCGGGCAGGTGCCGTTCTACATGCTCGCGCGCTACGGCGGGCTCTCACCCGACTACGCGCTCGGCGGCTCCAACGGCGTGCGCGGCGTTCCCCTCGGCCGCTATCACGGGCGCATGAAGTTCTTCGGCAACTTCGAGCTTCGCGCCCGCTTCGTCTCGTTTTCGCTGTTCGGCGCGTCGTTTCGTTTCGGCGCCACGGCGTTCGTCGATGTCGGGCGTGTCTTCACCGACTATCGCAGCATCGAGCGACTCGACGGCTCGGGCGACGGCATCAAAGCCGCCATCGGCGGCGGGCTGCGCCTGCTGTGGGGCGAAGCGTTCGTGATCCGCGCCGACGTGGGCTGGTCACCCGACGCCGAGCCCATCGGCATCTACGTCGTGGTTGGCCAGGCGTTCTGAACATGCGCCCGTAAATTACCATTATCACTGCGTTATTTTTCTCTCCAGGCGCCGATCCGCGTCGCCCGCGCCGCCGTACTTACACCGTCCGACCCCACACACCCCAATGGACGGAGATGCGCATGACGCGACGATGGGCAGCAGCACTGACGGCGCTCGCACTGGCGATGGGCGGCTGCGTGCGCGGCGACAAGCCGCAGGCGCGCTCGGTCACCACGCAGGCCACCGACAAGAAGGTCGACCCCCTGCGCGAGGCGCGCACGCTGGCGCTGGCGCCGGTCAAGGGTGACGGCGCGGTGGACAAGATGATCCGCAAGCGCCAGAAGTCGGCCAAGCTGACGCCCAAGCGTCTCGATCGCTGGATCCTGCTCGGCTACGCCTGGGCGCGAAAGGCACGCGCCAGCGGCGACTCCGGCTACTACCTGCACGCCAAAGCCTGCGCCGAGATCGGCCGCACGCTCGAGCCCGACAACGTGCTCTCGCCCAACCTGCAGGGCATGGTGCTGCTCTCCGACCACCGCTTCCGCGCCGCGGCGCGCCTGGCGCGCTCGGTGCTGCAGCGCTCGCCGCGCAACGCGATGGCGCTCGGCATCCTCGCCGACGCGCTCGTCGAGCTGGGCAAGATCGACGAGGCCAAGACGGTCATCAACCGCATGGTCGGCTTCAAGCCCAACCTGCCCTCCTACGCGCGCGTGTCGTATCTCTACTTCCTCAAGGGCCAGCCCGACCTGGCCAAGCGCGCCATCCGTCACGCCTTCGACGCCGGCATCGGCCAGCGCGATCGCGAGCCGGCAACGTGGGTGCTCGTGCAGGCCGCCGAGCTGTTCTGGCACCAGGGCGACTACGAAGGCGCCGAGGCGGGCTACGACATGGCGCTGCGCTACTACCCCGGCTACAGCAAGGCGCTGCTGGGCAAGGCGCGCTGCCGCCTCGCGCTCGGCGACGCGCGCGGCGCGCTGCCGCTGGTCGAGCAGGCGCACGCCAAGAACCCCAGCGCCACCAGCGCCTGGCTGCTTCACGACGTGCACCGCAGCATCGGCAACCACGGCAAGGCCGACAAGGCGCGCGCCGAGCTGATGCGCCTCGGCCGCCACGACCGCCGCACGCTGGCGCAGTTTCTCGCCACCAAGAACATCGCCGTCGACAAGGCGCTCTCGCTCGCGCGCGCCGAGCGCCGCGTGCGCCCCGGCATCTACAGCGAGGACACGCTCGCCTGGGCGCTCTATCGCGCGGGCCGCTACGACGAAGCGCGCGCCGCCGCCGACCGCGCCACCAAGCACGGCACCAAGGACGCGCGGCTGCTCTATCACGCCGGCGCGATCCGGCTGGCGCAGGGCGAGCGCGGCGCGGGCCGCACGCTGATCGCCGCGGCGCTGGCGCTCAACCCGAAGTTCGACGCCACGGGCGCCGTCGAGGCGCGCAGGCTCGTCGATGCGCGCTAAGCCGCTCGCCGCCGCCAGCGCTGTCGCCGTCTTCACCGTCACCGTGCTCGCTGCTTCCAGCGCCTCGGCGCATCGCATCGGCCTGTCGCGCGGCAGCTACCGGCTCGCCGGTGACCGCCTCGAGGCCACGCTGGTCTTCGCCGGCGCCGAGATCGGCAGCGAGGCCGCGGCGCGGCGCGTGATCGCGGCGCTGGTGGTGCAGCGCGGCAGCCAGCGCTGTGCCGCTACGCGCGTTTCGCGACGCGCGCTCGAGCGCGACGGCGTCGCCGTCGACGCGCACTTTCACTGCTCGGCCCAAAGCGCCGGCGCGCGCCTCTCGCTTCGCTTCGACTTCCTCGACCAGCTCGCCGCTGGACACCGCCACCTCGCCACGCTCGTCGCGGGCAAGGCGCGGCGCGAGCTCGTCGCCTACAAGACTGCGCGCTCGCTGGCGCTCGCCGCCGGCGCCACGAGCGACGGCTCGGGCGCCAAGCGCACCCGCAGCGCGGGCGCCTTCTTCTTCATCGGCATCGAGCACATCCTGCTCGGCTTCGATCACCTCGCGTTCCTCTTCGCGCTGATCATCGTCGGCGGGCGCCTGCGCGCGCTGGCCGGCTACATCACGGCCTTCACCGTGGCGCACTCGGTCACGCTGGCGGTGAGCGTGCTCGGCATCCTCACGCCGAGCCCGAGCATCATCGAGCCGGCCATCGCGCTGACCATCGCCTACGTCGGCGTCGCCAACCTGCTGTCGCTACGGCGCGGCGACACCTCCGAGAAGCGCGACCGCCGCTGGATGCTCGCCTTCGCCTTCGGCCTGATCCACGGCTTCGGCTTCGCCGGCGCCCTCGGCGAGATCGGTCTGCCGGCGAGCAGCACCGTCTCGGCGCTGTTGCTCTTCAATCTCGGCGTCGAAGCCGGCCAGCTGGCCGTGCTCTCGCTGCTGCTGCCGATGGTCATGATCGCGCGCCGCCGCGAGACGCTCGCAGCGCACGGGCGCCAGGTCGCCAGCGCCTCGGTTGCCGCCCTCGGCCTCTTTTGGTTCTTCACCCGCGTCGCCTAGGAGATCACCATGAGCAAGACCCACACGCGCTCCCTGATCACCATCACCCTCAGCTCCGCCCTGCTCTGCGCCGCGCCGGGCTGCCAGCGCGAGACCGCCAGCAACAGCCGCGCTGCACGCGCCAGCAGCAGCAGCAGCAGCAGCAGCGTCGCCCGACCGCTCGGCCGCGCGGTCAAGATCCACCGCTTCAAGAAGCGCTCGGTGGTGCTCGGCCGCAAGCGCAGCGCCCGCGGCGGCGATCTCTACGGTCACGTGCGCACGCACCTGCTCGCGCGTCGCCTCTGCGAGGCGGTCCACCGCCTGCCGGCGCAGCGCAAGCGCGCCTGCTGCAGCAAGGGCGGCGGCGCCGGGTTCAGCGCCTACAGCGCGTGCCTTCGCACGCTCAGCTCGGCGCTGCGCGCGCGCAGCGTGACACTCGCCAGCAAGGACGTGCGCCGCTGCGAGCAAGACATGCGCAAGGCCACCGAGGGCTGCGACTGGGTCGGCCCCTGGGGCGCCAATCTGCCCGCGAGCTGCGACAAGATCCTGCACGGCCGGCTGGCGCGCGGCGCACGCTGTCGTTCGTCGCTCGAGTGCCAGGGCTCGCTGCGCTGTCACGGCGTCGGCCCGCGCGAGCACGGCCGCTGCGGCCCCGCGCTGGCAGCCGGCCACACCTGCGGCACCGCCGTAGACCCGCTCGCCGTCTACACGCGCCAGCACGCAACCGAGACGGCGCACCCCGAGTGCAAGGGCTACTGCTACCGCCACAAGTGCGCGCCTTCGATCGCGCTCGGCAAGCGCTGCAAGACCAGCGTGCAGTGCGGCGACGGTCAGCACTGCGCCGCGGGCACGTGCCGCACCGGGCTCGCGGCGCTCGGCCAGCGCTGCGCCGGCGGCGGCTGCGCCGACGGGCTGCGCTGCTACCAGAACCGCTGCATCACGCCGCTCGCCGGCGGCAAGCGCTGCAGCAGCGACCTCGAGTGCGCCGGCGCCTGCGTCGACGGCGTCTGCGCTCAGCGCTGTCTGCCCAAGATCCTCGCCAAGCGCTAGCGCCGCGCTCGCACACCATCTCCGGGCGCCGCCGCCTCGCCGTATTGCAGCGACCAGACGTTGCAGGTACGTTGCGCGCGATGCGGCTGACTCGCGCAACCCTCCTCTTCGTCGGCACGGCCGCTGTCGCGCTCGGATGCAGCAGCAGCAACAGCGCGCAGCGGCCCAAGACGAGCGCGACGCCGCGCACGCAGCCGACGCCGGTGCGTCTGTGGACGAAGGTCACGCTCGGCGGCGTGGCGCAGCAGATCCTGGCGCGCGGCGACGACGCCACGCTCCCGCTGCTGCTGTGGCTTCACGGCGGTCCTGGAAACTCCGAGATCCCCCTCTCGCACGTCTACGGCCCCGCGCTCGAGCGGCACTTCATCGTGGTTCATTGGGACCAACGCGGCGCCGGCCGCTCCTACGCCGCCTCCGCGCCGCCGCGCGACATGAGCGTCGACCGCTTCGTACGCGACAGCAAAGAGCTCGCGCTGTGGCTCAGGCAGCGCTTCAAAAGCAGCCGCCTCTTTCTGCTCGGTCACTCCTGGGGAACCGTTGTCGGCGCGCTCGCTGCCGCCCGCTACCCGAAGCTCTTCGACGCCTACGTGGCCGTCGCGCAGGTGACCAACCTGGTGCAGATCGGCGAGGCGCAGCGAAGGCTGGCCTTCGAGCGCGCCAAACGCCAATCCAACGCCGCCGCCAGCGCGCGCTTCGCCAAGCCGGCAGCAAAGCGGCCGCCCTCGTTGCCGCAGCTGCTCGAGACGATGAAGCTCGTCGCCAGCCTCGGGGGCAACCTCTACAAGCAGACCGGTTATGGACGCTTCGCGCAGATCATGAAGGCATCGAAGCACCCGCTACCGCCGTCGGCGCGCGGCGCCACGCTGTTCTCGCTGAAGCGGCTGTGGTCCGAGCTATGGCGGCTGGACGTCAGCAAGGACGCCAAGCGCTTCGAGATGCCCGTCTACTTGCTGATCGGAAGACACGACCTGCAGGTCCCGCCGCCGACCGTCGTCGCCTACGCCGCCAGCGTCGCCGCTCCGCGCAAGGCGGTCGTGTGGTTCGACAGCTCGGCCCACTGGCCGCAGCTCGAGCAGCCGCGGCGCTTCGAGCGCGTGCTCGTCTGCAAGCTGTTGCAGAAGGGCTGCGCGCGGTGATCTTCGCGTCCGCCTAGTCCGCGCCCGAGCCGCCGACCACCATCACCGGCACGCGCAGCGTCGGCTGGGCGTCCGATACCGGCACCGACTGCCCTTCCTTGACGCAGCTTCCGACGTCGAAGCCGAGGTCGCTGCCGACACGATCGATCGACATCAGCACCTTGGGGCCGTTGCCGGCGATGGTCGCGCGGCGCACCGGCTCGGCCAGCTCGCCGTTGCGGATGACGTAGCCCTCGCTAACGTCGAAGACGAAGTCGCCGCTGGCGGCGTCGACCTCGCCGCCGCCCATCCGTGTGACAAAAAGCCCGCTGTGCGTGTCGCGCACGATCGCCTCGGGATCACCTGCGCCCGGCACGATAAAGATGTTCGACATGCGCGGGATCGGCGCGTCCTCGTAGGTCTCGCGCCGGCCGTTGCCGGTCGAGCGCGCACCCATCGCGCGTGCGTGCAGAAGGTCGAACAGGTAGCTGCGCAGCACGCCGCCGTCGACCAGCACGGTGCGCTCGGCTGGCGTGCCTTCGTCGTCGCAGCCGTAGGAGCCGCGCTGCCCGATGGTCGCGTCGTCGACCACCGACAGCAGCGGCGAGGTGACCACGTCGCCGATACGCCCGGCGTAGATGCTCGCGTCGCTATAGACCGCGTCGGCTTCGAGGCCGTGGCCGAGCGCCTCGTGGATGAACGTGCCGCCGGCGCTCGACGAGAGCACCACCGGCATCGAGCCCGACGGCGCACGACGCGCGCGCAGCGCCAGCAGCGCGGCCTCGGCGGCGAGACGCCCGGTGCGCTCGGCCGAGGCGATGTCGATGGCGTCGAAGCCGCGATTGGCGAGCGGCTGCATGCGCGAGTGCAGACGCTCGCCGCGCGTCGCCGTCGCCGTCACCGAAACGCGCGCCGCTGGCTGCACGTCGACGACGTAGCGGCCATCGCTCGCTGCGATGGCGACCGTACGCAGGCCCTCGATGGCGGTGACGGCGACCTGCGTGATCTCCTTGCCCGCCGCACGCGCCGCCGCTTCGGCCGCCTGCGCGATGTCGCGCAGCGCCCTCAGCCCGTTGGGCTCGCGAGACAGCGCTGTCGCCGCTTCGACGGGCTGCGCGCGCGACGCGGCGATGTGCTGAGCTGGGCCGTCCTGCGTGCCCGAGGCGGCGCGCGCCGCGGTGGCGGCTGCCTGCGCGAGCTCGGTCGCCGCCGCCTGCGTGACGACATTGCCGCTGGCGTAGCCGACGCGGTCTTTGCGCAGCACGCGCACGCCGATACCGATCTCGCTGCCGGCGGTGACGCGCTCGATGCGCCCGTCATCGATCACGACGTAGCGCACCTCGTGCGCCTCGGCGAACAGCTCGGCGTAGTCGCCGCCGCGCGCGCCCGCCGCGCGCAAAAGCGGCGCGCTGTCGAGCGACAGCGCCGCGAGTAGATCGTCGCCGCTCATGTGCCCGCCACCTCGAGGCCCTCGACGAGCAGGCTCGGCGTGGCGAAGCCGCTGTAGCGCAGGTCGCTGCCCACCGCGCGCACGCTGCAGAGCAGATCGACGATGGAGGCCGAGAGCACGATGCCGTCGAGCGGCTCGGCACGCTGGCCGTGGCGCACGACAAAACCCGACGCGCCCGCCGACAGCTCGCCGCTGCTGGCATCGATCTCGACGTCGGTGGTGTCGACGAGGTGCAGCCCGTCTCCCATCTCGGCGAGCAGCTCGTCGACGCTGCGATCACCCGGCGCCAGGCGCAGCGCCGAGACACCGGGCGTCGGCGGGCTCTCGTAGCTGCCGCGCTCGGCGTGTGCCGTGTTGGCCACGCCAGCTCGAGACGCGGTGCTGCGATCGTAGAGCAGCGTCTGCAGCACGCCGCCGCTGATCAGCGCGACCTTCTGGTGCGGCGTGCCCTCGTGGTCATAGCGCGCGAAGCCGAGGCGCGGATCGAGCGGATCGTCGACGAGATCGATGAGGTCGCTGCCCACGCGCTCGCCGACGAGCTCGGCAAACATCGTGCGGCCCGCCAGCGCCTCGTAGCCCGACAGCGCGTAGCACAGGTCAGACAGCAGATCCTCGACGATGGCCGGGGCGAGCACCACGTCGTAGCGTCCGCTCGCTACCGGGCCCGCGTCGACCATCGCGTTGGCCTGCTGCGAGGCCTCGCGCGTCAGCGCCGCCAGATCCAGCGCGCGGCTGCTGATGCCGTAGCTGTGGCCTCGGCCGCGATCACCGCCGGCGCCCGCCAGCATGCAGGCCTCGTAAGTCTGCGTGGTCGAGCGCGCGCTGAAGCGAGCGCCCGCCGACGTGACGAGCCGCTCGAAGTAGACACTGTTGTCGAGATAGAGCGCCTCGACCTGCGCCTGGCGCGCCGCGTCGATGGCGAGCGCGCGCGCGATCTCGACCTGCTCTTCGAGCGACAGCTGCAGCAGCTCGGCGTGATAGACGTCGAGCGGGCGCGTGTCGTCGAGCGAGCGCTCGGCGAAGGAGACGTGCTCGTCGACCTCCATCAGCTGCGCCGACTCGATGCACAGCCCGCAAGCTGCCTGCACCGCCGCCCACGACAGCGAGCCGGCGAAGGCGAAGCCCGGCCGCCCGCCGACCAGCACGCGCAGCCCCAGCCCCGCGCCATCGGAGAGCGATGCCTCGATGCGCCCCTCGCTGCGCGCCGCCACCGCCGTCGAGCGGCCGTAGGCGGCGAACACCTCCCAGTTGTCAGCGCCGCGCCGCGAGAGCTCCTCGCCGGCGCGCTCGAGCAGCGCCTCGTCGAGCGGGTCGTCGACGAGCGTGCCCAGCGCCCGCGCCCCCGCGTCGCTCGAGCCGTCCCCGCCCGCGCCGCTCAAGCCGCCGACCTGTGCTCGAAGTAGTGCAGAGAGCGCGGCAGGGTGCGCAGCTCGCGCGTCGGCACGTCGAGCTCGAGCACCACCACCACTTGCGTCAGCTTGCCCGGCACCACGTCGGCAAACAGCAGCGTGCCGCCGTCGTGCATCAGCGTGAAGCCGAGGCCCGCGCCGCCGCCCGATGTATCGAGCCTGCCCTTGCCCACGCCGCGCGCGAGGCCGCCGAAGAAGTCTTTGCGCGAAAGACGTCCGAACGGATCGCGTGCCGAGAGCACGAAGCGCTCGCCGTCGCAGCCGTAGCCGAAGCGCGGCCGCTGCGCCGGCTCGAGCGTGATGTCGGCCTTGCGGTCGGCGGCGAACAGCGGGCGCCCCTGCGCGTCGGCCGGGGCGTCGTACATCGCGTTCATGATCAGCTCGTGGGCGACCTCGGCGAGGCGCCCCGCCTTGCGCGGCCCGACCAGCGGCTCGGCGTACTGTTCGACCTGCGTCGTGAGCGCGTCGCGCTGCGCGGTTCGCGACAGCTCCGTCTCGCTGTAGGTCGCGCCCCAGCTCAGCGGCGCGCGCACCGGCGGCGGCTCGCTCGAGCGCAAGCGGCGCGCCAGCGAGAGCAGCTCCCAGGCGCGCGGCGCGGCACCTGGATAACGTAGACCGATCAGCCCGCCCACGCTCGCCGTCTCGGCCGCCGCCGCGATGTGCGTCGGGTCGCCCTCGTCGCGCATCAGCAGCAGCGGCACGCCGCGTGACGCCGTCAGCGTATCGAGCGCCTGAAGCGCCGAGATCGGAGCCAACACGAAGGCGCATTCGTCGGCCAGCATCAGGCCGTCGATGCCGCCCTCGGCGACCTCGGTGCGCATGCCCGCCGCCTGCAACAGCCGCGCGGTCTGACGCGCGCGGGCGGCGTGGTCTACGATCACGGCGATGGCGCTAGTGCTCATGATGCTGAGGTCTTTGGCCCTTTGCGAGCGCAAGAGTATACTTGATCTCCCCAGTCTGGCGCGCCTGAGCGCGCCGGGAGGCTCGCGATAGACGATGGCAAGACCGAAGCTACTCGGTCCCTACCAGATCGTCGAGCCGCTAAGCGAGTCTGACGACGTGCAGCGCTGGGTGGCGCGCGCTGCGATCGACGGCGCGACCCGCCGCGTGGAGCTGGCGATCGCCAAGCGCGAGGACGCCAGCGCGCTGATCGCCCAGGCGCGAGCGCTCGAGCAGCTCGAGCATCCCAACGCCCGCGGCGTGGTCGACTACGGCCTGCTCGAAGGCCGCTACTACGTGGCGCTGGACGACCACGAGCCGCTGCTTTCGCTCGCGTCGGAGATGGTGCTGCCCGATTCGGTGGTGCTCGAGGTCGGACACGCGCTGTGCAGCGTGCTCAACCACGTGGCCGGCGGCGAGATCGGGTTCGAGCTGACGCTCGCCGAGATCGGCCTGACTCAGCGCGGCGAGGTCAAGCTGGCGGGGGCACGCCTCGGCGCGCCGCTGCCCACGCTGCAGGCGGTGGCGCGGCTGCTCTCGGGGCTCTGTGCCGGCGGCACGCTGCGCCTCCTGCTCGACGATGTCGTCGAACGCGGGCGCCTCGCGCTCGACGAGGACGCGGGCAGCGACGACGAAGATGCCGACGAAGACGACGACGAGGGCGACTTCGCCGCCTTGGCGCGTGCGCTCGGCCGCCTCTCCTCCGAGCTCGACGAGCCGATCTCCGTCGCCAGCTGGGTCGCCCGCCAGCGCGAGCGCGCCGCCGCGGATCCAGCGCTGCCCCAGCGCGTAACCAGCGGCGAGGAAGACGAGGAAGAGGCCGAGACGCTGGTCGCCAGCCTCTCGCACTTCCTCACGCCGCTGCCCGCGGCGCCGATCAGCATCCGCGCCCGCCACGCCGGCGGCGGCGACGACGACGACGACGGCAGCGGTGGCGACGGCGCCAGCTCGACGGGCGACAGCGGCGACGACGACGACGACGCGTCCGATTCGTCAGCCTCGGACGTGATGGGCGCCGACACCAAGGTCGGCCTGGTGCAAGACGCGGTCGAGAACGCCATCGATCGGGCCACCGTGCTGCCCAAGCCTTCGCCGGATGCGGCGCTGCGACCGCGCGACGAAGAGGACCAGCCGGTGCTGCCGGTGGACTGGGAGGACCTCGGCGAGCCCCCCACCGTCGCTTTCGACGGCTTTCAGTCGCTCGTACGCCCCGGGCTCTCGTCTCGGCCCACCGCCGCCGGCGGCAGCAGCCCTGGCCCCGAGGGCGAGGGCGGCGGCTCGGGCGTGCGCGCCGCACCGCTCGATCCCGACGCGCCGCTGCCGCCGCGCGAGGAAAAGACCGGCATGCGCCGCGTGCCTACACGGGAGATCAGCACGCTCGAGGACTCGCACTCGGCGGCGCGCCCGCTGCCGCGCGGGCGACCCACCACCAGCAGCACACAAGTCACCGCCGCGCCGCACGGCGGCGGTCTGATGCGGCTCACCACGCGCGACGTTCGGCGCCAACGCCGGCCGATCAGCACCAGCGTGCGCAAGGTCAGCGGCAGTGTCGTGTCGCCGCTGCCCAAGCGGCCACGCGCCGGCGCCAGCGGCAACACCAAGACCCAGACGCGAATCGATCGTACGGCCCGTATGTGGCTCTATATCGCCCTCGGCGCGTGCGCCGTGGCATTGCTGACCGTCATCGGCATCTACCTGTTGATGTAACGGCCCGGCGTATGGGAGTTTAGGGTCATGGCAAGCGGCGACGCTGCAGGCGGAATGACGGCCGACCAGCCGCAAGTATCTGCCGCCCTCGAGCGCAGGGGCGACACGCTCGAGGTGAAGCTCTCGGGGATCATCGACGAGCGCAACGCGCTGCTCGACCTCGCCGAGGAGCTCAAGCAGAGCGGCGCGCGCCGCATCGTCATCGACGCGGGCGACGTGCGCCGCATCAACTCGGTCGGCGTGCGCGACTGGATCCTGATGATGCGCGAGCTCGAGTCGGTCGAAGACCTCGTGCTGCAGCGCTGCTCGCTCGCCATCGTCGTGCAGCTCAACACCGTGCACAACTTTCGCGGCAGCGCGCGCATCACCTCGGTGATGGCGCCCTATGCCTGTCCTGCGTGCGAGGCCGAGCAGGTCGAGACCATCGACGTCGAAAACGCCGGCGCGGAGCCGGAGGCGCTCGTCGCGGCCAACGCCCACACGTGCAATGCTTGCGGCGCGTCGGTCGAGTTCGACGATCTGCCCGACCGCTACTTCATGTTCCTCGGCAGCGCCTCTTAGCGCGCGGCGCGCTACTCGGCGCGCGCCACCACCACGGTCAGATCGTCGTCGGGCGCCGTGCCGCGATAGAACTCGAACGCGTTCTTGACGAGCAGATCGCGCAGCTCGTCGGGCGCCAGCGCCGCGTTGCGGTGGAAGGCGCGACGCAGCCGTTTTTCACCCCACTGCTCGCCGAGCGGGTTTTCGCCCTCGGTGATGCCGTCGGTGAAGAACAGCAGCACGTCGCCGCGCTGCAGGTCCATCGTGTAGGCGGGGAAGTCCCATTCGAGCAGGTCGCCCAGGCGGTTGCCGCGCGCGATCAGCGTGCGGATGTCATAGCGCCCGTCGTCCATCTTGCGGCACAGGTACGGCATCGGGTGACCGGCGCTGGCGTAGACGATCTTGCGCTCGGCCTGATCGAAGAGCGTGATGAAGCACGTCATCTGCAGGTGGCGCTTGGCCGCCTGGAAGATGACGAAGTTGAGCGTCTTCATCAGCTGCAAGATGTCGAGGCTGCTGCCGAGCGTGGCCTGCAGCGTGTCACAGCAGCTCTTAGCGGTAGCGGTCAACATCGCTGAAGAGACGCCGTGACCGGTGACGTCGCCGATGACCAGCAGCGTCTTGGTCTCGTCGATGTTGAAGTAGTTCCAGAAGTCGCCGCCGCAGAAGCTCGCCGGCTGGTAGAAGCCGGCCAGCGACAGATCGCCGTGGCGCACCAGCTTGGGCGGCGCCACCAGCAGGTCCTGCACGTTGCGCGCGATCTCCATCTCGTTTTGCAGCGTGACCTTGTCGGCGGTCTCGCGCAGCAGCACCTGGATACGCTCGGCCATGAAGTTGAATGTCGCGCCGAGCGCGCCGAACTCGTCGCGCGACTTGACCTCGACGCGCGCCCCGAGGTTGCCCTCGGCGATCGCTGTCGCGCCGTGCGCCAGGGCGCGCACGGGCCGCGAGACCTGCAGCCCCTGCCCGATGGCGAGCACCAGGCCGAACAGCACGCACAAAAGTCCGACCAGACCCGAGCGCAGAATGCCCGACTGCTTGGCCTTGGCGCGCTGGCTCTGGATGCGCGCGAGCTGCTTGTCCAGCTCGTTGAGCGAGTACGCGACACGCACTTCGCCCACGCGTTTGCCGCCGTAGATGATCGGCACCGCCAGCAGCAGCGCGCGCCCCTTGCTGGTCTTGATCTCCTTCGGCTCGGCCGGCTTTTGGCCCTTGGAGAGCAGCTTGACGGTCTTGGGGGGATCGGCGAATCCGCTCTGCGCCACGACCTTGCCCGGCGTCTCGACCGTCTCGGCCACCAGCACGCGCAGCACGTAGCGGTTGTCGCGCGTCGTCGACTGCACGACCTCGCCGATGAGGCTGGTATTGAACTCGCCCAGCGCGGGGGCGAGGCTGACCGCCATGCCGCGCGCGGTGGCCTGGCCTTCGCGCTGGATCGCCGCCGTACCGAGCTTCTCCTGCGCCTTGGCGCGCTCGTCGTAGGTGCGCAGCAGCTCGACCAGATCGAGCGTGCTCACCGCCGCGACGACCACGGCGACGAGGGCCGCCGCGTAGAGGATCATCTTGGTCAGCACCGAAAGCGAGCGGCGCCTCGGCGCGGGCGCCCGTGGCGTCTCGGCGTCGGGTGCGACGACAGCCTGGCTCATCGTTCGGCCGCCACGTCTGGCTTGAGCTTGGGCGGCTCGACGAGGGCGAGCGCCGAAGGCGGCTTGGGCGCGCTCGCGTCGGCGGCGACGATCGCGCGCGTGGGCAACGCGAAGCCGTCCGGCCGCGCCGCCACGACGCGCTTGCCGCGCCGCCCGGCGAGCAGCTGGCCACGCAGCGTGCGGATCGTGGCAGCGCCGATCTTGGTGAAGCCGGAGAATCCGAGCCAACCGCCGGGATAGCTCTGCAGCGCGGCGGCGACCTTGTCGCGCGTCGCCTTGGGCAGCGGCGAGACGAACACGGCCACCGGGTTGGGCAGCGCGCGCGACGTGAAGACCCGCGTCAGACCGCTGACGCTGGCGTTGGAGCGGACCACCACTGCCTGCGCGCGACCGAAGCTCACCGCCTTGATCGTCGCGTCCCAGTCGACGAAGCGCGCCCACTTGAAGTAGCCGGCGCCGACCTCGCGCTCGAGCATCACGTTGGTGACAAAGCGGCTGTCCTTGCCGCCCACGCGCGTGACAGCCACCGTCTTGTTGGCCAGCTCGGTGAGCCGTGTGGCCCCTTTGGCGTAGATTGCCCACGTCGCGCGCGCGCCGCCGCCGCGGCGAAGCGCGGCGAAGGCCGTCCAGCCGCGCTCGGCGGCGAGCTGCGCCGGCACGATCGCGATCTGCACCGTGCCGCGCTTGATCAGGTTGCTCGCGGCGAAGCTGCGCCCGGTCACCGTCACGCCCACGCGCTTGCCGAGAAACGTCGCCAGTCGGCCCGCGGCGGCGAAGCGGTCGGCGCGCGAGACGCCCGGCACGGTGGGCAAGAACACACCGAGGCTGAGCCGCTTCTGCGCCGCCGCCGGTGCCGACGAAAGGCACGCGCACGCCAGCAGCAGAGCGAACGCCAGCCGCGGGCTGCGTTGCGAGAGGAGAGATCGCTTCATCTTCGTCATCGTCATCGTCGTCATCGCCATCAGAACTTGAACACCCGGCGTTTGATCTCGATCCAACGTCTGACCCGCGGCAGCGCCACGCGCCCCTTGCGGCGTACGTACGCCACGTACTGATTGAAGGCCGCCTTCTTGTCGCGCTTGACCTCGTCGAAGTAGATGCCGAGGTCGAGCTGCGCCTCGGGCAGCTTGCCCGACAGCGCGCGGAACGACTTGAGCGCCTCGTTCTTGCGACCCTGCGCGTACGCCACGCACGCGGCGAGCAGCTGCTCTTTGGCGTTGAGGGTCTTGACCTGCTTCTGCAGCGCCGCCAGCGCGCGACCGGCCTGCCTGCTGTTGCCGCGGGCCAAGAACCCGTAGGCCAGCGTCGCCGCCGCTGCGCGGTAGATCGGCAGCGCGGCGCCGCGCGAGCGACCGCGCAGCGAGCGTCCGGCCAGCTTCATCGCCTGCTGGTGGGCGCCGACACGCATCAAGATATACGCCTCGAGCAGCGCGCGTGCCTGCCCCGAGCGCATGCGCGGCTCGAGGATCTCCGGCCGCCGCATGCGCTTGAAGCGCTTGAGTGACTTGAGCGCGGCCGCCTTGTTGCCCGTCTCCGCCGCCGCCAGCGAGCGCAGCAGCGCCACGCGCTTCTTCTCGGCGCGCGAAGCGCGGCGCTTGAGGCGATCGAAGGCGGTCAGGTCGTTGAGCGCCGGCGCCGGACGGCGTTCGCGATAGCGCTGGTTGGCGCGCTCGAGCAGCGCGAACGCGAGCAGCTCGGCACGCGCCTTGCCCTTGAGCCCCTTGAGCCGGCGGATCGCGTCGTCGTAGCGCTTGGTGGCGATCTCGGCGGCAGCGCGCGTCAGCAGCACCACGCGCGCCGAGGCCGACGACAGATCGCCGAGGTTGATCGTCGCCAAGGCCTTCATCGCCTCGGGCGCCTTGCCAGCGCGCAGCGCCGCGTGTGCGCGCACCAGCGCGGCGAGCGCCGTGCCGCCGCGCGCCTTGCCGAGCAGCGACAGCGCGCGCTTTTCGTTGCCGCGCTCGAGCGCGATGGCAGCCAGCACTTCGTAGACCCGCCCGGTGAGCTGCTTGTGTCGCAGCAGCTTCTCGAGCATCGCCTCGGCCTGCGGCAGACGCCGCTTGCCGATCAGCGCTTCAGCCTCGCGCAGCCCGATCAAGACCAGCCCGATGCGCGCGGCGCGTTTGTGACGCCTCTGACCCTTGCGCGACAGCGCGCGCTTGTAGGCGGCGCGCGCCTGCTTGAGCTTGCCGAGGTAGTAGTAGTCGTGGCCGATCTCGGCTGCGATCTTGGCAGACCACGCGCGCGAGGAGGCCAGCTTGCGATGCACCGACAGCGCGCCCTGCACGTCGCCGGCGCGCCGCTGCAGCTGCCCCATGGCGCTATGCAGGTGCCAGTCCTTGGGCGCCAGCGCGACGGCGCGCTTCTGCACCGCCATCGCGCCCTTGATCTTGCCCACGGCGAGGTAGCCGCGCGCCAGCGCCGAGAGGATGCGCGTCGATCCCGGGTAGCGCTGGTTGGCGTATTCGAGCTGCTTGACGGCCTGCTTGGGCCGCCCCTGGGCCAGCAGCGACATGCCAGCGCCATAGAAGCCGCGCGAGTCGCCAGGCGAGCGCTGGTTGTAGACGATGTAGCGCTCGAGCGCCTTTTCGTGGCGGCCGAGCATGCGCAAGCTGTGCGCGATGCCCAGCGCGACGTGCTTGCGCTTGGGACCCGCGGGCAGCTTGTGCTCGACGGCGTTGTAGATGGCGAGCGCCTTCTCGGCGTCGCCGCGGCGGCGCAGCAGATCGGCGACGCCCACGCGCGCGGGCAGGTAGAACTTGCCCGCCGGCACCTGGCGAAACGAAGCCAGCGCGTCGTCGTAGCGACGCAGCTGGATCAGCGCGCGTCCGAGCTCGACGCGCCGGTTGTAGGCACGCGGCCTGAGCGCGAGGATGCGCTCGAGCACCGGCACCGCCCTCTTGGGCTGCTTGCTGTCGCGGTAGTGGTTGGCCAGCTCGACCAGCAGCGGCAGCTTGTTGGGCCGCTTCTTGATGACCTCTTCGAGGTTGGCGATGCCCTGCCGCTTGTAGCCGCCGAGGATCTGGTGCAGTGCGAGCTGCTCCTTGAGATCGATGTTGTCGGGAAACTTGAGCAGCGCGCGCTTGAGCACCGACATCGCCGCGCGGTGCTTGGACATCACCAGGTAGACGCGCGACAGGCGCACGTAGACGGGGAGATAGTCCGCCTTGACCTGCCATGCCTGCGTGTAGAGCGTGATCGCCTTGCGGTAGTGCTTGTTGGCCTCGCTGGTGTCCTTGCGCTCGCGCGCCTCGTCACCCGCCTGCTCGGCCTTCTGCCCCTCGCGCAGCAGCTGCTCGTGCTTGCCCTGCCCCAAGTGGCGCTGCTGCGCGCGCGCCGTCGGCGCGACGAAGGGCAGCATCACCAGCAGCGAGACGGCGCAAAGCAACGATTGCCTCACGTCAACCTCCGATCCTTATGACCCGCTTGTTTCTAGTCGGCGCTCTGTTCACCGCAGCGACTTCCACGTCAGACGACGTGACTTCCCTGCCTGCACCGTCCACCGAGCTCGACCGCTGCGTTTGCCATCGTGACTTTGCACGAACAGATTGTAGGTGCCCGCTGGCAGTCCCAGCTTGGGCCAGAGGCCGAGGTCCAGCCCATTTGCACGAATGCGACCCCAGGGTTTGAGGTCGACGTCGATGATACCAAAATCGAATCGTACCGTCGTCGTCTCTCCGGCGCTGACGTTGACACGGTAGCTCTTCTGTACGTGGAACTTGGGCGACGAGAAGGTCAGCACGAACGTCCCTTCGGGCAGCGTCAGGCGCTTGGTGGGCGAACGCATGCCCAGCCACTCGCCGTTGACCCACAGGTTGCACGAATACGACGACATCGCACGGACGCTGCCGAGCACGCCGCGGCCGCGCAGCATGCGGCGCGCCTTGTTGGCCAGCACGCCGCCAGGGCGCATGCGCAGGTAGTCCGCGAGGTGCGAGTAGCCGGCCTTCTTGCGGCCCATCTTGATGTAGATGGCGCCGAGCACGCGGTAGATGCCGGGCAGGCGCGGGTCGAGCACGACGGCGGCTTCGAGATAGCGCGAGCCGAGGCGCAGCTTGCCCGAGAGGCCGAGCTTGCGCCCTTTGGCGAAGGCACGCTTGGCGAGCTTGGTCTCGCGGCGCTGGTCGCGCTCGCGCGATCGATAAGCCACCGAGGAGCGCTTGCGGCGAAGCTGCGACAGCTGCGCCTGCACGCTGGCGTCGCCCTTGCCGCGCGCGATGGCCTCTTCGAGCACCAGCGCCGCCTCCTCGGCGCGGCCCGCGCCCTCGAGCAAGCGCGAGAGCTGCTTGAGCACGGCCGTGCTGCGGTCGATGCGCGAGTAGGCGCGCCAGAGGCGGATCGCGCGCTCGGTCTCGGCGGCCTGCGTCGCGACGCGCGCTTCACGCTTGAGCCAACCGGCGCGGCTCTCGGCGCGCGCCGCACCCGGTGCAGTGAGCAGCGCAGTGAGCAGCGCGACCGCGATCGTGATCGTGATCGTGACCGAGACGCGGGGCATAACCCTACTTGGACGGGTCGGCGTGGAAAATATTGGCTGGCGGCATGGTGCGCGGCCCGCCGGAGCTTCCGCCGCCGCCACCGCCGCCGCGGTAGGCGCTCTTCTTGATCGTCAGCTTGACCTGGCGCGTGCTGCCGTCGTCGATGCGCGCCACGTCGAGCACGAGCTCGCCGCCGGCCTTGCTCAGCTTGGCCGCCGTACGCTCGACCAGCTTGAGCAGCGACTCGCCGTCGCTGACACGCGCTTCGTTGACGCTCGTGACGATGTCGCCGACCTTGAGCCCCGCCTTCTCGAGCTTGCCGGTCACCGAGGCGACGACGGCGCCGCGATCGAGCGTGCGATTGGTCCAGCACAGCAGCGGGAAGAACGTCACGACCTTGCTGCCGAGCAGCTCCCAGCGCTTCGAGTAATGCTCGCGCGCCTTGTCGAAGTTGAGCGACGTGATGCGCGATCGCGCCCACACGCGGTAGGCGACCTGGTTGTTCTTGCGGTAGCTCTCCCAGTAGTTGGCCTCGACCACCGGCGGCACGAGGTGATGCGATGTCTCGGCCCACGACTTGGCGATACGCTGGCGCGCCGAGCGCACCCGGCGGCGCGCGGCCTCGAGGCGCGCGATGTCCTCGGGGTGCGGCTTGGCCAGCGCGCCGAGCGCCTGCTTGCGCACCGTGGTCACGTGCGGCGCGATCAGAGCGCCCCAAGCGGAGTCGCGCGCCAGCACGTTGTGCAGATGATAGAGCATGCGCTCGAGCGACGCGTGCGAGGCCTCGGCGAAGGCGGTGGCTTTGTCACCCGAGAGCGTCGAGCGCGCGACGGCGAAGACGGCCGAGGCTTCCTTGAAGATCTTCTTGTCACGCCACGGCGGCGCGGCGAGGTGGCTCGCCTCGTAGTACTTGGGCTTGGGCGGCAGCGGCGCGGTGGGCTCCGGCATCAACGCCAGCACAGCGAGCGCCGCGACGACCCCCGTCAGCGTGCTCACCACCACGATCCAAGGCCAGCGCTTGCGCGGCCCCGCCGCCGCCTGCGACGAGGCGACGGACCGCTCCGCGGCCTCGCTCGACTTGCGCACCTTCTCGACGAGCTCGCGCACGTCCGGCGCGTCCATCGGGACGCTCAGCTCGGACAGCTCGACCAGCGTGCGCGGATCGGCCACGCACTGCAGCGCGTTGCCGCAGTCGACGCACTGGCGCGCGGGCGCGACGCCGCCGGCGAGCGGCTCGGCATCGTCGACGATGCTGATCTCGCGGCTCAGCGACGTCGAGCAGGTGGCGCAGCGGTACGGCAGCGTCGCCGTGTGCACCTCGAGCGGCGTGGCGTCGCCCACCACCAGCGTGCGCAGTGGCGACAGCAGCGCCGGCGAGCAGCTGAAGATGCGCACGCGCGCGGCGGCGCCGAGAAGCTCGGCCGCGAAGGTGCCCCACAGGTGCGCGCCCGACGGCGTCAGGCGCGTGATCCCGGCCAGATCGAGGGCGACCTCACCCTCCACGCCCTCGACGAGCTGCTCTACCGGCAGCGTGTTGTTCAGCTCGCCCAGCAGCCGGATCACCGTCTGCTCGCCTTCGACGACCTTGACCACGCTGACGGTGGCGCCGCCGGTGCCGAGGTTGAAGCCCTCGAGCTGCCGGCTGAGAAACGCGCCCGTCTCGGGGCGCACGATCGGGCGCGGCTGCGATGCGAGGTAGGCAAAAAACCGCGCCGGATCATCGTCGAAGACCGCCTGCCCCTCGCAGATCGAGCACGGCTGCACCGCCGGCGCGAAGGTGCGGATCTCTTGGTCGTGCTCGACGATGTCCATGCGCCGGTCGTAGGTCGCCTCGCAGCGCTCGCAGACGTAGGGCGCCAGCACGCTGAGCACCTGACCGCGGCCGGCGAAGCGCACGACCATGTTGAGCTGGTGCACGACGCGCGGCGAACAGTCGACGAGCAGGATCTGCCGGCAACGCTCGCCGACCTGCTCGATGAAGCGCAACCACTCGCGGATGCCGAACGACGTCACGCGCCGCACGCCCGCGAGGTCGAGGACCAGCACCTCGCTGCGCACCGTGCCGGCCAACTCCGCGCCACCAAATGATTCGTCGAGAACGCCCTCGAAGCGCAGCATGGTGTGCTGCTGCTCGTCGGTGCGGTGGACGTCGAGCTGGTGTGCCTTTTGGATGGCTTCGAGCATCAGGTTTACAGGACGTTACAATTTTAGGCGTGCTCACCCGCCGAGGAAAGTTGTTTTGGGTCGGGACTACCTTTGGCAGGATCTCGCACTAATCCAACTTCGCTGGCCGCGGCGTCGTCCGCGGCGGATTTCATCCCCGCAGGAGCGACCGCATGGGCCTTCGCTTGATCCCGCGCACGCAGTCGGCGCACGACGCGCCGCTTTTGATCCACCGCCTGCTCGACACGCCGCTGCGGCAGAGCCCCGATCAGACCATCCACTACCGTGACGAGCGCACGTTCACCTACAAGCAGCTCTACGAGCGTATCTGCCGGCTGGCGGGCGCGCTGTCGAAGCTCGGGATCGGCCAGGGCGACACGGTCGCGGTGATGGACTGGGACAGCAACCGCTACCTCGAGGCGTTCTTCGCCGTGCCGATGCTCGGCGCAGTGCTGCACACCATCAACGTGCGGCTGTCGCCCGAGCAGATGCTCTACACCATCAATCACGCCAAAGACGACGTGATCCTCGTCAACGCCGACTTCCTGCCGCTGCTCGACGGCTTCAAGGACCGCATGCCGAGCGTCAAGCGCGTGGTGCTGATGCGCGACGCCGCGCACGGCGACGCGATGCCCGAGACCGCGCTCGAGCTCGCCGGCGAGTACGAGGCGCTGCTCGACGAGGCGCCCGCCGAGCACCACTTCGAGCTGTTCGACGAAAACGCGATGGCCACGGTGTTCTACACGACGGGCACCACCGGCGATCCCAAAGGCGTCTACTTCAGCCACCGCCAGCTGGTGCTGCACACGCTCGGCACGCTGACGGCGCTGACGGCCTTTCGCTGCCAGACCAACATCGACTCGGGCGCGGTCTACATGCCGATCACGCCGATGTTTCACGTGCACGCGTGGGGCTTCCCCTACGCGATGACGCTGCTCGGCGCCAAACAGATCTACCCGGGCCGCTACGAGCCGGCGATGCTGCTGCGCCTGCTGTCGGAGCACGACGTGACGCTGTCGCACTGCGTGCCGACGATCCTGCACATGCTGGTCTCGAGCGAGGCGGTCAAGTCGGTGGACCTGTCGCGCTGGGCGGTGATCATCGGTGGCTCGGCGCTGCCGCAGGGCCTTTGCCGGGCGGCGCTCGAGCTGGGCATCAACGTCTACACCGGCTACGGCATGTCGGAGACCTGCCCCGTGCTGACCCTCGCCAACCTCAAGCCGAACCTGCTCGACCTGCCGCTCGCCGAGCAGGTGCAGTGGCGCTGCCGCACGGGCCTGGCCGTGCCGCTGGTGCAGCTCGAGCTGCACGACGCAAACGGCGCGCGCCAGCCGCACGACGGCAAAAGCGCTGGCGAGGTCGTGGTGCGCACGCCGTGGCTGACGCAGGGCTATCTCGACGACAGCGAGCGTTCCGAGCAGCTGTGGCGCGGCGGGTGGCTGCACACCGGCGACGTGGCGACCATCGACGCCGAGGGCTACCTGCAGATCACCGACCGCATCAAAGACGTGATCAAGACCGGCGGCGAGTGGGTCTCGTCGCTCGAGCTCGAGAACGTGCTCAGCAAGCACGAGGCGGTCTCGGAGGTCGCGGTGGTCGGCGTCGCCGACGAGCGATGGGGCGAGCGGCCGGTCGCGGTGGTGGTGCCTAGGATCGATCTCTCGGGGCCGGTCAGCGAGGCCGACCTCAAGGCGCTCTTCGCGCCGCTGGTCGAGGACGGCACGCTGTCGAGCTACGCGGTACCCGATCGCGTGCTGTTTCGCGACCAGCTGCCCAAGACCAGCGTGGGCAAGATCGACAAGAAGGTGCTGCGTCAGGACGTGGCGCAGGCGCTCGCGGACTAGAAGTCCATGTCGAGCCCGTTGGCGGCGAGCCGCCGGCGGGCTGCCGCCGTGCGCTTACAGGGTGCGATGGCGAGCGCAGCGAAGACGGCCGCCACCACGGCGACGATCGGCGTCAGCAGCCCGAGAAACGAGATGAAGCCGCCGAGGCTGGCGATGACGAACCACACGCCCATCGCCAGCGCCACCACCGCCGCGCCTACCGTCGCCATCAGCGCCGCCCACACGCGCTGCTTGTAGACCTTGACCGCCACCATCACGCCGCCGACGCCCACTAGCAGCATCGCGTAGGGCGCCAGACGCAGCAGGCCGCGCAACCGCAGCACGCCGAACAGCTGGATCGCCGCCAGCACGAGCAGCGCGCCGGTGGCGGCCACGAGCAGGATCGCCGCCTTGGTCATCGCCGAAAGCTCGAGCGCCTTGATCTCGGCGTCGACGTCGGCAGTGGCGGGCTGGTCGTCAGGCTCGAAGCGCTCGACGGCGGCCGCGGGCGGCGCGTACAGATTTGCCGCTGAAGACGTCGCGTTCTCGGTGGTCATCTGGGGTCCCCTCGCGCAGCGTTGCCGCGGGTATATACGACGGACGGGCTCTGATCTCGCTGGTTTGCTATCATCTGCGTAAGGTGGCGCGTTACAACAGCTTTCAGCAGCGCGCGGTACACAGCTTCGACGGTACGAGGCTGCGCTATCAGGTCGCGGGCGCTGGCCCGACCGTGGTGCTGGCCAACGGACTGGGCGGCTTTCGCCCCTTCTGGCGCTATCAGGTGCGTCTGCTGGCGCGCCACTACCGGCTGATCTGCTGGGACTATCGCGGGCTGGTGCCGTGGGAGGCGGCCGACGACGACGAGCACGTGGGCAGCCTCGCGTTGACGCATCAGGCGCGCGACCTCGATGCGATCTTGCGCGCCGAGAGCGCGACGTCGCCGGTGCTGCTCGTCGGCTGGTCGATGGGCGTGCAGGTCAGCCTCGAGTACTACCGGCTGCGCCCGGATGCGGTGCACGGGATCATCGCGATCAACGGCACCGCGGGACGCCCTTTCGAGACGGCCTTCGCCGACAGGCGCTGGCGCGCGCTGATCCGCCCGCTGCTGCGCGGCGTGCGCGGCGCGGCGCCGCTGCTCGGACGCGTGGCACCACGGCTCGCGCACTGGGGCGCGGCCGAGCCACTGCTTCACTGGCTCGGCGCGGCGAGCCCCGGCATCGACGACGGCGGCGCGTTCATCGAGCTCGCGCGCGCCTTCAGCCACATCGACTACCGCCGCTACGCCGAGACCTTCTTCGAGCTGGCGCGCCACGACGCCTGGGACCTGCTGCCCGACGTGCAAGCGCCGTCGCTGGTCATCGCCGGCGACGCCGACGTGCTGACGCCCGTCGAGGTGGCGCACCGCATGGTGGGCAGCATGCCGCGCGCCGAGCTGGCGGTGCTGCGCGGTGGCAGCCACTTTTGCGCGATCCAGCAGAGCGAGCGCGTCAACGAGCTCATCGCCGAGTTCATCGGCGAGCTCGGCTACGGGCCCTTCGCCGAGGAGCCCGTGCGCGTCCACGCGCTGCGCATGTCGCAGCGGCCGACCGCGCTGCTGCCCGCCATCAGCGCCAGCGCCGCCGCCAGCGAGACGAACCGACCCGGCGAGCGTAGCGCCGCTGCGGCCGCCGCCGCGTCGACGCTCGGTGCGCCGGCGGGGGTTTCGCGATGAGCGCGACCAAGCGATCGCGAGGCAAGAAGACGCCCGGCGTGCTCGACGTCAACCGCTTGCTGGTGAGAGCGCGCTACTACCGCCACGGCTATCGCTCGGCGCGAGCCAACCTGCCCGAGGGCAGCCTCTTTTACCGCCGCGGCGGCGAGGGGCACCCGCTGGTGCTGCTGCACGGCTTTGGTTTCGGCGCGCTCGAGTGCTGGCAGAACCAGGCGCGCGCGCTGGCGCAGTGCTTCGACGTGATCGCGCCCGACCTGTTCTACTTCGGTGACAGCGTGGCCGACCGCACGCACGACGGCTCGCCGCGTGCGCAGGCGCGGGCGATGCTGCGCATGCTCGAGCAGCTCGGCATCGAGCGCGCGCACGTGCTCGGCATCAGCTACGGCGGCTTCATCGCCAGCGAGATGGCGATGGCGGACCCCGAGCGCGTGGCGCGCTTGGTGCTCGTCGACGCCGCCGGCCTCGAGCCGCGTGCAGAGGACGAAGACATCGTGCGCGCGGCCTTTCCGTGGGCCGAGACGCTCGCCGACGTGGTGATCCCGCCCGACGTCGATCGCCTGCAGCAGTTTCTCGGCACCGTCTTCGTGCGCGCGCCGTTCATCCCGCGCTTCGTGCTCAAGGAGATCCTCGAGCGCGAGTTCTGGCGCCACAGCGAAAAGCGCCGCGAGATGATCGCGCTCGCCGAGCAGCAGCTGCGCCGCCCCGCCGACTACGCGCGCCTCGCGCACAAGACGCTGGTCGCCTGGGGACGGCACGATCCGCTGCTGCCGCCGTCGTTCGCAGAGCGGCTCGTCGCGGCGCTGCCCGACGCGGAGCTGGCGATGTTCGAGCGCTCGGGCCACGTCCCAATGCTCGAGGAACCCCACGCCTTCAACACGCTGGTGACGACGTTCCTCGCGCCGCGCGCCGTGCGCCGCGCCCGGCGGCGGCTGCTGCGCCGCGGCTAGGCACCTGCCTGCCGTCAGCGCCGCCCAGTGCCGCCCGGCGGCCGCGCGCGGGCGAGCAAGAAAAGGGGAGATCTTCTGCGTAGCTTGCTATTGTGGCGGACGCATGAACGCGCCCGCTTCGAAGGCGCGCGGTTCGCTTCTCGCCGCGCTCGCCGTGCTCTTCGTCGTCACCGTCGCAAGGCCTGGGCTCGCCCGCGCTGATCGGCTCGAACAGCAGAGCCACCTCATCGAGCTCGGCGGCTTCATCGGCCTGATGGTGCCGTCTACCGAACACGAGCTCTACAACCGGCTGGTCGGACACTACCGCTACGGCACGGTGACCTTCGACACCGGCTTTCGGCTCGCCTACATGCCGTTCTTCTTCCTCGGCGCCGAGATCGAGCTCGCCGTGATGCCCACCGAAGCCAACGACGTGGCGGTGATGCTGCACGGCTTTCGCGCCCACGTGCTCGGTCAGTTTCCTATCGGCGGTCGCTTCGCGCCGTTTCTGCTGATCGGCGGCGGCTACCTCGGTGTCGTGTCGGGCGCCAGCTCCACCGGCGGTGACGTCGACCCAGCCTTCCACTGGGGCTGGGGCGCCAAGCTCTACCTGCGCTCGGATCTCGCGCTGCGTATCGACTTTCGCCAGAACGTCTCGGCGCGCCTGGGCAGCGGCAGCACGTCGCACTGGGAGGTGCTCTTCGGCGCGTCGTGGGTGCTCAACTGGGTCACCGACACCGACAAGGACGGCGTCCCCGACAACAAGGACCGCTGCCCCAAAATCGCGGCTAGGACCAGCGACGGCTGTCCCGCGGTGGACAGCGACGGCGACGGCATCATCGACCAGCTCGACAAGTGCCCCACGCAACCAGCTACCGGCAACGACGGCTGCCCGATCCGCGACCACGACTGGGACGGCATCCCCGATCACCTCGACAAGTGCCCGACCCAGCCCGAGACGCGCAACGGCTACCAGGACGAGGATGGCTGCCCCGACGTGGCGCCGGTGCCCAAGGGCTTCGAGGGCACGCTCGAGGGCGTGACGTTCGCCAGCGGCAAGGCGCGCATCGCCATCGTCTCGTACCCCGTGCTCGACCGCGCAGCCAAGGTGCTGCTCAAGCACGTCGGGCTGCGCGTGTTGATCCGCGGCCACACCGACAGCCGCGGCAACCGCGCTCGCAACGTGCGCCTCTCCAAAGATCGCGCGGAGGCGGTCAAGCGCTACCTGATCAAGAAGGGCATCAGCGCGTCGCGGCTCACCGTGCAGGGCGTTGGCCCCGACGAGCCGGTGGGCGACAACAAGACCGCCGAGGGGCGGGCAAAGAACCGCCGCATCGAGTTCAAGGTCGTCAAGACGTCGGGCGGCGCCAGCACGCCCGACACGCCCGCGCCGCAGCTGCAGAAGACGCCCACCAAGGCCGGCGCGAAGAAGGCCAAGAAGAAGGCGAAGAGGAAGAAGGGCCGCGCCAAGAAGGCCAAGAAGAAGAAGGCCGCCAAGGGCGCGACGCCGCCCGCGCCCAAGCCGCGCCAGAGAACCGACGTCGAAAAGATCCCATGAGCGCGCGCGCGGCCGCGCTGGCGTTGTCGCTGGCGCTCGCTGTCGTGGCACAGGGCTGCGAAGAGAAGAAGCCCAGCCCCGACGCGCGACGCGCTGACACTGGAGCGCGCGACGGCGCGAGCAGCGACGGCGATGGCGCGAGCAGCGACGGCGATGGCGCGAGCGGCGACGGCGACGCGACGGCGAGCGACGCGCCTGCACCCGCGCGCTTCAATCAGCTCTCGCTCGAGCAGTCGGGCAGCGGCTCGGGCTACCTCGAGGTGCCGTCGGCGGCGGCGCTGACGGGAAGCTCCTTCGACCAGCTGACCGTCTCGCTGTGGGTCAAGCGCCGCGCCGCGGCCAGCGCGCAGAGCCTCGCCATCGCCACCTTCGACGGCCCCGGCACCTTCTCGACGCAGCTTTCTTTGACCTGGCAGATCGGCGCGACGACGGCGATCGCGCTGCGCGTCCCCACGGCGGCAGCCAGCGCGGTGCTGGCCGACCCCGAGCGCTGGCACCACGTAGCGGGCGTCTTCGACGGACCGAGCGCGCAGGTGCGGCTCTATCTCGACGGCCAGCTCGCCGCCACCGCGCGCGCGCCGCAAGCGATGACGATGAAGAACGCGCTGTGGATCGGCCGCTACCAGAGCGCGCGCGCCGACGGCTGGATCGACGAGCTCGCGGTGTTCAATGTGGCGCTCGGCGACGCCGCCGTCGCCGCGATCTACAACGGCGGCACGCCGCGCGATCTGCGCCTCGACAGCGGCGACTACAACGCCTCGGCGCAGCTTTCGGGCTACTACCGCATGGGCGACGAGGTCAGCGCCATCATCGGCCCGCAGATCCGCGACGCCGCTGGCACCCTCGACGCTAACGTCGTCGGCGTCATGCAGCTGTCGCGCGACGTGCCGTAGAGCGATCAGCGCGAACGCCCCACCTGCACACGTCTGGTTTGCACCCGTGGCGGTCGCAGCACGATGGGTCTGCGAAAAAGGAGTGTGCTTTCGGCGATGGCGACGTGGATCATCGCTTGCACTTCACGCGCGTGATGATCAGCACGCCTCAGATCCAGCGCCCGTCTCGTGAAGTCGCCGCTCAGCAGCGGCGTCGTCTGATCGCCGCCGCGGCGCGCCGAGCGCGCGGCATGACGCAGAGCGCGGCGCGCTCGACGTCGGCGCTGGGCTGGCTGTCGAGCTGGGACAGCCTGACGTACTTCGTCATGCCCGTCATCGCGGGCGGGCTGCTGGCACCGCTCGCCGTGTGGTATCTGCCCCGACACATCGGCCTTCCGCTGGCGCTCAGCTTCGCGCTGTGGCCGCTGCTGGCGCTGTGCATCGGCTCGCTGGGCGCGTCGCTCGGCGAACGTCGCGAGCGCGCGTGGCGCGGCTCGCTGCCGTTCTCGCTGCGCGGTCATCGCGCGGCGCTGGCGGGCAGCATCGAGCCACAGACGATCACGTACACCTTCGCCGGCCTCGCGCCGAGCAAGGTCGAGCTGCGCGAAGCGCTCGACCGCGCCGGCTTTCGCGGCGTGGGGCTGCTCGTCGTCGGCGAGCGCGCGCGCATCGAGCTGCGCTACGACAAGCGCGCGAGCCACGACCAGCGCGCCTACTTCGTGGCGGTGCGGCGACTCGTCGACGACGTCGCCTGCCCGCTGCACGAGCGACACGCCATCGCCGAGGTCAGCGTGGTGTAGCATCAGCGCGTGACCGACGCGCTGCCCGATCCACCCGCCAGCGTCCCCGAAGGTGACGCGCTCGCCGCTGCGCTGGCGCGCGCCGGCCTCGACCAGCTGTGGCCGTTCGATGTGGCGTGGCTTGGCGGCGAGACGCGCGCCGCCCTCGAGGTCGCCTGCGGCACCACCGTCGCCGGCCGCGCGCTGCTGGTCGCCAACTCGCGCGCGCTGTGGCCGCACCTACTGCGCGCGGTGAGCGACGAGCGCGCGCGCACGGGCAGCGTCGCGCCGCACCCGCTGCAGCGCTACGTCGACGCCCAGCTCAGCCGCGCGATCGCGGCGCGACCAGGCGCTCGCGCCGTGGCGAGCCACGATGGGCCGCCCTACGTGCCGATGCAACGCATCGCCGCCGAGAGCGGCTTCGGCTGGCCGTCGCCGGCGCACCTGATCGTGCACGCGACGCTCGGACCGTGGGTGGCGCTGCGCGCGGTGATCGTCGGGCTCGGCGAGGCGCAGCTCGGCGCGCGCCCCGAGCCTGCGCCGTGCACGCACTGCGACGAGGGCTGCGCGCCGGCCTTCGAAGCGGCCCGAGGCAGCGGCGACTGGCGCGACTGGCTCGCCGTGCGCGAAGCCTGCCCGCTAGGTCGTACCTGGCGCTACAGCGACGCACAGAGCCGCTACCACTACACCAAGGATCTGCGCGCGCTCGCCGAGTAAGTGCAGGTTATGCGCGGGGCGCGCGTGAACAGCCCATCACGAAAAGCCCTGCAAAAGCACCCGTCGAGGCGTCATTTCCAACGAATTCGCACCTCTCGCGAGTTGGCCAGCGCGTTGCTCTATAGGCAGTCACACACGACGCGAGCCAAACGGAGGCTGCCATGTTCAAGAAAACGATGACCCTGACGATCGCCGCCCTTCTCATCTCCACCGCCGCCTACGCCGACCGCGGCCACCACCAGCCGCAGCACAAGAGCACCAAGCACAAGGTCGTGCTCTACAAACCCGCCCCCAAACGCATCATCATCAAGCGCCAAGCCAAGCCGGCCCGCTTCAACGGCTGGCAGGCGAAGAAGGCCTACAGCCCGCGACGCGCCAAGCCGAATCACTTCAACGGCTGGAACGTGCGCAAGGCGCCGGCCCCCAAGCGCGCCACGCTGATCAAGGCCAAGAAGCTCAGCTACGCCAAGCTGCACAAGCCCGAGCTTCACAAGAAGCAGAAGCGCTTCAGCAAGCGCGGCTTCTAACCAGCTAACTTGCGCTACAGTGCGACGCGATGGGCAGGATTCTGCTTCTCGTCGCGTCGCTAGCCCTCGCCGGCGGCGCCTGCGCTTCTGACAGCGCCAGCAGCGCCGCCGGCGACGGCGGCCCCGAAAGCGATGCGCCGCGCAGCGATGCGCGGCGCAAGCTCGTTTTCGGCGGCGCTCGCCCCGCCGTGCTGCGCGTTCCCGCCAGCTACGATCCCGACAAGACCTATCCCCTCGTCGTCGTGCTGCACGGCTACTCGGCGAGCGGGCTCTATCAAGCGACCTACCTCGGCTTCATCGCGCTCGCCGCGCAGCGCGAGATGCTGCTCGTCTATCCCGACGGCACGAAGAACCTCTCCGGCATTCCCTACTGGAACGCGTCACCCGCCTGCTGCCGGCGCGACGCCAGCCCGGAGGTCGACGACGTCGCCTACCTCGACGCGCTGATCGCCGAGATCAGCGACAGCTACCGCGTCGATCCCAAGCGCATCTACCTCGTCGGCCACTCCAACGGCGGCTACATGGCCTATCGCATGGCGTGCGACAAGGCGAGCCGCGTGGCGGCGATCGTCTCGCTCGCCGGCGCGTCGCGCCAGCGCCAAAACTGCGCGCCGAGCGAGCCGGTCAGCGTGCTGCACGTGCACGGCGACAACGACCCGACCGTGCGCTTCGACGGCGACGGCAGCGGCGAGATGGCCTACCCAGGGGCCCTCGCTTCGCTGGCCAACTGGGCAAGCTACGACGGCTGCAGCGGCCAGCTCGTCGCCGACAGCGGCGCAGGTGCAAAGCTCGACCTCGACAGCACCATCGCCGGCGCCGAAACGGAGGTCTCGCGCTACGCCGGCTGTCCCGCGGGCATCGACCTCGAGCTGTGGCGCATCGTCGGAGGCGGACACCTGCCGCTTTTCGTGACGCCGACGATCTTCGCCGAGCTGACGTTCGACTGGCTGCTCGCGCACCCCAAACGCTAGCGCGCCACGTCGTCGATCGGGCGCGTGGGGCTCTCGACGGCTTCGCGCCAGTAGCGCGGCCAGTCGCCCGCGGCGTCGAGCTGGCCGAGGATCGCGTTGAGCCCCCACTGCAGGCGGTTGAGAAAGACCCATGGCGGCGGACACGTCATGTAACGCCGGTTGGGGCTCTTGAAGATGATCAGGTCGTAGCTCTCGCGCACGTAGTCGTCGCTGTAGCGAAAGCCGCGCTCCATGAAGGGCCGATACAGGTAGCGCATCACCTGCCAGTGGTGGTCCCAGTCGAAGCGCTTGGCGTTGCCCACCAAGCCGAGGGCCGGAAAGGCGGCGCGAAAGGCGGACTGGTCGTCATCGAGCACGGCCAGCGCGACGCGCTTCCAGGCGTCGATCATCTCGGGCTCGAACGCGCGCACGCAGCCGAAGTCGAGAAACACCACGCGCCCGTCATCCTCGAAGAGGTAGTTTCCGGGGTGCGGGTCGGCGTTGTAGAGGCAGTGCTCGAAGATGAAGCGCGCGCTGACGCGAAAGATCGTCTCGGCCGCGCGGTCTTTGGCGGCCTGGCTCGCTTCGCGCCGAAAGCGCGCGAAGCTCTGCGCCGGGCAGAACACGCTGCTCAAGACGCGCTGGCTGCTGCGCGACGCGACGACCTCGGGCACGCTGCACTCGGGATCGTCCGCGAGCAGCTCGGCGAAGAGGCGCTGCCTGCGCGCCTCGAGCGCGTAGTCGCACTCTTCGAGCATGCGCTCGCGCATCTCGTTGGCCATCGCCTTGCCGTCGATTGCGGTGCCGACCGCGGCGAGGCGCGAAAAGAGCGCGAAGGTCTTGAGGTCGGAGGTGAGCACGTCGCGCACGCCGGGATACTGCACCTTGACGGCAAGGTCGCTGCCTTCGAAGCGCGCGCGGTGTACCTGGCCGATTGAGGCCGCCGCGAAGGGCTCGCGCGCGAAGGTGTCGAAACAGGCGTCGGGCGGCGCTCCGAGCTCTTCCTCGATCACGGCGGCGAGCGCGTCGTAGGCCATGCCGCGCGTGTCGGCTTGCAGCTTGGCGAGCACGTCCTGCGCTTCGGGCGGCAGCGCGCCGGGCAGATAGCTCGCCATCTGACCGATCTTCATCGCGAGGCCCTTGAGGTCGCCGAGGGTGCTGGCCAGCTTCTGCGCGTCGGCGAGCGCGCGCGCCAGCGCCGCGGTCTGCGCGCCGTTGGTGGGCTGCTCCGCGCCGTCGGTCTTGGCGCGGCCGAAGGTGCGCTTCATCGCGCCGAGGCCGAGGCGCGAAGCGAGGCGCATGGTCTTGAACGTGCGGCCGCGAAGGCCGCGCGCGATACGCTCGAGGGGGCGATCCTGTTGTGCGGTCATGATGGGCCTCCTTGTGCGGACGTCGCGAAGCCGCGCAGGGTCAGCGATAGCGATTGCGACAGCATCGCGTCTCGGTCAGCGGACGTGAGCTGGCCGTTGAGCCAGCCGAGCAGCACGAACAGGTAGCTCGAAAAGCAGTGCATGGCGGCGAGCATCACCGGCACATCGCGCGCGACCTCGCCGCGCTGCTGCGCCTCGACCATCAGCTGCGAGAGCTGCGCGACGAAGCCGAGCGTCCAGCCGGCCAGCTCGCCGCTGCGCGTCTCGTCGGCGAAGAGCGTCTCGCGCACGAAGACGCGCGCCAGCTCGGGGTGTGGATCGTAGACGGCGAAGACCGCGCCGAAGATCGCGCGCAGCGTCTCGAGCAGCGGCGCGTCGGGCGCGCGGCGCGCGAAGGCGGAGGCCACGGCGGCGTCGATGTCGCCGCGCATCACCTCGAAGAGCAGGTCGCGCTTTTCTGGGAAGTAGACGAACAGCGTGCCGACGGCCACGCCGGCGGCTTCGGCGACGGCCCGCGTGGTGGTGCCCTCGTAGCCGCCGTGTTGGAAGAGGGCGCGTGCGGCCGATTCGATGGCTTGCCGCTTGCGCCGTTTGTTCTCCGCTCGCAGCCCCATCGCGCTCCGCCCGTAGTTGAGCATGCTCAAAATTGAGCACGCTCACATTCTGGCAGCGCGCGCGGAAATGTCAATGCGGCCTATACGCCGTTTTGTTTCAAGCGCTTACGGAGGAGAGAGTGACCCCGCTAGAGGTCTCCCCGCTAGAGGTCTCGGTCGATGAGGGCCTGGGCAAGCAGGGGCCAGCCCACGGTGGCGTCGAGCAGGATCTCGGCGTAGCGGCCGCCCTCGCTGCGGGGGATGAACTTGCCCCAGCTGACGCCCTCCGAGTAGGTGCAGCCCGAGAGGTGACCGTAGTGCACGGGGTCGGGGCAGATGCGGATGCCGTAGCAGTAGCGCACGGCTTCGCCTTCACCTTCGAGCTGCATGCGCTTGTGGCGAATGTCGGCGTAGGGACCGACCTGCTGCGCCCAGTTGCGTGGCACGCCGCCGCCGACGGTGAAGATGCCGAGCTTGCGCCCATCGGCGATCACGCCAGCGCACATCTCGCGAAAGTGAACCAGGTCGCGAAAGCCGTCGTAGAGCCGCACTTGGCGGCCCAGCCGTCGGCGCGCCTCGAGGTGCACCGCGAAGTCGAGCCCCAGCTCCGAGTCGGTGAAGGCGGGGATGTAGACCGGCACGCCGAGCTTGGCCGCCGTCTGCAGCACGCCGCGCCCCGGCAGCTTCTGGCCGAGGAAGCGCAGAAGCTCGTGCGTGCCCACCGGCTCGGTGCCCGCGTTGGCGAGGTCGCGGAAGATGCGCCGCACCACGCGCTCCATCGAGTCGAGGTTGTCCTCGGGCTCGACGGTGTCGTAGACGCGGTTGAGCCGGCGCGCGAGGTAGTCGTCGTCGGAGACGTCGCCGCGCGCCTTGTAGTGCTTGAGCCCGAGATCTTCGACCAACCCGTGTCCGACGAGCGCGCCGGTGGAGACGATGGCGTGCACCCACTTGCGCTCGAGCATCGTGATGATCAGCGGGTTGAGGCCTGCCATGGTCATCGCGCCGGTGAGCGTGAGCACCACGTGGCAATCGTCGCGCAACATCGCCTCGGCGACGTCAACCGCTTCACCGAGCAGGCGCCCGGTGAACGCCGTCTTGGACATCTGCCGCAGCAGGTCGTCGGTGTTCTTGACGCCGGCCAGCGTCAGCGGCGCCATCGGCTCGAGCCCGAGCTCGGCCGCGCCGCGCGCACTGACGCCGCTCTCCTCGGGGGGCAGCGTATCTTCGAGGGTCAACGGCGCGTCTTTGGTCTCGTCGCTAACGGCTGAACCAGCCCTTCTTCTTCTTCTTGTCTTTCTTGGGGCCGGCCACGTCGTCGACCGCGTCCTTGTAGAGACGACGGAGGTTGATGTTGTTGTCGTCCCAGAGGTCGCCCGTGTCCTCTTCGTCGGCGCGCGCGTCGAACAGATCGACATCGGACTCGGCCACGTCGCGCGCGCCCATGGCGCCGCCCACCGGCAGGTCGGCGAACGGATCGGTCTCTTCGACCTTGAGCGGCTCGGGGCCAGGTGGCACGTCCTGGAAGGCCGGCGCCGGCCCGGTGGCCTCGACAGGCACCGGCCGTGTCGGACCGGTGGCGCGGATTCGCGACTGCGAGGCGTCGCCGCGAATGCGCGGGTGCGACGCGTCGGCGCGCGGGCGCGACGCCGCTCCGACGCGCGGCTGCGAGCCAGGCTGCGAGCCATCTGCTCGCGGCTGCGAGCCATCTGCCCGCAGCTGCGAGCCGCTGCCGTAGGGCTGCGAGCCATCGCGTACGTGAGGCTGCGATGCGTCCGCGCGCGGGCGCGACGCGCTGGCGGCTGGCGGTGCGCCGGGTGGCCGCCCCGCGGGCGCACCGATCGCCGCGCCGGTTCCCGCGATCAGCGGCTGCGCGGCGGCGCTCATGGCGAGGTCCGGCTCGGGCTCGCCGCGCATCATGCGACGAACGAACGTGCGCAGCATGGTGCCCATGTGCGGCGCCATCGCGTCGAAGCGTACGCCCCAGGCGTAGTGGCCTTCGACCATCGCCTCGCGCACCAACGTCGCCTGCACCACCATCTGCTCGCCCATGCCGGGAAACGAAAACGCGATGCGCATCTGCAGGCCCGGCCGCGCGCGCGCAGGCGGGAAGATCAGCATCCCCGAGGTGCTCAGATCGCGCGCGCGACAGGCGAGCTGGCGCTCGGCTGCGTAGACAACGGCTTCACCGTTGTAGACGACGCGCGGCCCTGATCGGCGTTCTGAAGGCACCAGATCCGAGTATAGCGGTTCACTGTGACATCCGCGAGACCAGCAACGCAAAGCGCTTTCGCATCGCGCGCGGTGTAAGTCGCGCCACTAGATGTCGAAGCGGTACTGCAAGCCGAGCGCGAGGATGTGCGCCGTCGCGCCATAGCGGCCCGTGATCGGCGGCGCGTCGGTGGTCTCGTTTTCGCCGGTGAGCAGAAACTGGTAAGCGAGATCGACCGCGAACGCGCCGATCTCGTAGCCGACGCCGGTGGAGATGATGTAGCGGTCGGCGTCGGGCAACTCGGGGCCAACAGTGTTGGTGGGCGCGGGGCTTTGGTCGTAGACAAAACCGAGGCGCACGGGAAGCTGCGGCAGGATGCGGTACTCGCCGCCGATGCGTAGCGTGATCGAGTTGCGCCAGTTCTTCGTCTCGCTGCTCGAGAGCTGCTCGCGCAGCGGCGCGTCGGGCAGGTTGGCGAACTCGATGGCGAGCTCCTTGTAGCTGCTCCACGTCGTGACCTCGAGCGAGAAACCGAGCGAGAGCCCCTTCATCGGGAAGGCGGCCAGCGACCAACCGAACTGGTGCGGCAGCTCGAGCCGGGCGCCGCCCGGTCCGTCGACGAGCACGGTGCGAAGCGCCGCCGGCACCGCCGATGCCGAGCCGCCCTTGGTAAATGCCGCCTGCCCGTCGAAGCTCAACGACACGCCGCCGCGATAGGTGAACCCGAAGTGCAGAAGGCCGGGGATGGCCTTGATCAGAAGGCCCGCGCTGCCGGTGAAGCCGATGTCGTCGCCCGAAAGCTCGACCTGCACGTCGTCGGCGGGGTCTTGCGAGATGACGACCTGGCGCTTGAGATACACCGCGCCTTGCACGATCGAAAGCCCGCCGCCGAGCAGCACACGTTCGTGCAGCTTGATCGAGACGGTCGGCGTGAACCACACCGTCTGCAGGTCCACCTCCTGGATCGTGCTGCGTCCCCACCACGGGATCGACGTGCCGCCGACGTTGACCGAAGGCTGCCACGTCACGCCGAGACCGAAGCGTGCGTACACGCCGATGCCTGCCGAGACGCGATCGTGGATGCGGTAGGCGGCAAACAGCGATGGCACCGGGAAGAACTGCCGCTCGGCCTCGACCTCGGCCTCGACGCCCGGCTGCCCCGGCACCGGCGTGGCGGTGTACGCAAACTGCGGCGCCACCAGCGAGACGTTGGCCTGAAACGACAGCCCGCGCAGCTGCACCAGCCCGGCGGGGTTGAAGATCGCGGCCGCCGGCGTGTTGGCGATGGCCCCGACGGCGTTGGCCATGCCGAGACCGCGCGCGTTGAACTCGTTGATGGCGAAGCCCGCGCCGCGCGCCTCGGAGGCGGCGAGCGCGAGCGGTGCGGCGAGCACCAGCGCGGTGAGCAGTGCGTGCTTTGGATGGCGAAGGCGTTTCATCGCTGCGTACGCTCCTAGTTGCATGCGCCGGTCTGGAGATCGGGTTTGCAGACCATGCCGCTGGCGAAGAACGTCGCCATCTGCGACTGGCAGGCCGCCGTTGCCGGAGCATCGGGGCTCGGCGCGAGCAGCATGCCGTGGCCCTGACCCGCGTAGGTCGTGTCCGTCGTGGCGACGCCGATCTGCTGGGCGAGATACTGCGTGCTAGCCGTCGTGACGGTGGTGTCGGCGCCGGCGACCTGCACGATCACCTCTTTGGCCGGTACATCCTGCTGCGTGACGAGATCGGGCAGCGCGGCGGTCTTGATGAAGCGCGCGAAGTTGGCGGGGTCAGCGGGGTCGATGATCCACTGGAACGTCGTCAGCAGCTGCAGGTCTGCCAGCGTGCCCGGCGTGATGCCGCGCTGCTGGCGCACGCCGTCGAGCAGCGGCTTGAAGGCCTGGCTGTCGACGACGAGGCCGAAGACCCAGCGCGAGCCGGGCACGTTGAGCACCAGCCGCTTGGGCAGAGACTCCACCGCGCCGATCATCGTGCTCTCCATCGCGCCCAGCGACTGGCCGGCCAGATGCACGCTGCTCGCGTCGAGCTTGAGCCCCACCGGCAACGTGGTACCCGTAACCTTGCCGTTGGCGATGCCGCGCGCCAGCGCGCCGAGCTGCACGCTGCGCAGCAGCGCCGACATCTCGACGACGTACTGGCGAATGTTGTCGCGCGCGGCGAAGACGTTGTCGGTGTCGATGAACGCGCGCCCGCCGCCGATGGAGCCCGACGCCGTCGGAACCCCCGTGGTGGCGTCGAGCTGCAAGCAGTTGGTGATCGGATGCGGCGTGGCGCATCCGCCGCAGGTGCTGTCCATCTGACAGGTGGAGCCGCTCTGGCAGTCGCTGTCCTGCGTACAGATGGTGCGGTCGCCGTGATAAACGTTGTCGAACGAGAGCGCGGCGAAGCCAGCGGCGGCGAGCGCGTTGGCGATGGCGAGCATGTCGCTGCGCGCGCGCGTGATGCCGTGCGAGTAGACCACCAGCGGCCAGCCGTTTTGCGGCATCACGCCGGTGGGGATCGTCAGCGTGAAGTTGATCGGCTGCTGCACCGAGGCTGTCTCGATGCTCGCCGCCGGATGAAACATCCTCGTCTTCTCGTCGATGGCCCACAGCGACGTGAACTGGCCGCTGGCGATCCAACCCGCGATGTTGGTCTTGGGGACGCCTGCCGGGATCGTCGTCGCGTCGCTGTAGGCGCCACTCCACTCGGGCTGGTCGTTGTCGCTCGCCGCGAGCACCTTGTGCGGCAGCTGCCGTAGCTCGGTGAGCGGTTTGGTGATCGACTGGGTGGTGAAGGTCCAGGCCACCACGATGTCTTCGCGCGTGAGCGCCGGCAGCTCGGCGGTCTTGCCCAGCTGCAGCTGTTCGAGCGTCAGAAACAGCGGCGCGTAGCCGCTGCGCAGCCCTTCGAGCAGCCCAGCCGTGGCGTCGTCGAGCACGCAGACGGTGGACTTGCCGGCGGCGTCGACCAGCGGCTGCGGCTGGCGCGCCAGCGCGAAGGTCGATGACGGCATCACGCGGTTGCCGTCGACATCGGCGAGCCCGCCGATGGACTTGTTGGACTTGAGCTCGCCGCTGTCTTTGTCGACGTCGCGACGCGAGACGGCCGCGATCACGTAGCGCGCGTTTTCCGCCAGCGGCGCCGTGGGTGTGGCGATCACGGCCTGGTTGGCCGCGTCGTACTCGATCTTGATCGGCGGATTGAAGTCGAGCGTCGGCGTCTGCTGCACGACGATGAACGAGCCGCTGTTGCTGGCGAAGTCGAACTTGGTGACCGTGGCCGGGTCGAGGTTGCCGAGCACCGTGGCCCACGTCGGCGCGATGGTGCTGAAGCCGTCGAGGGTGTTGAGCATCAGGCGCGTCGCTTTGTCGCCGTCCGACTCGCCCGGCCGCACGGGGATGCAGACGCTGCCCGTCGTGCACTTGTTCACGGGGTCGTCGGCGCGCGCGATGAGCAGGTCGTTGGCCGGCCCCGGGATGTTGCCACTGGCCAGATCGAAGACCAGCTCGCCCTGCGCCGAGGCGGTAAAGCCCCACGCCAGCACCACGTCGTCGCGCGCGATCTGCGCGCTCTCGGCGAAGCCCAACAGCGAGTCGGTGAACGTGCGCACCGCCTCGAAGCGCGTGGCGGTCTCGAGCTCGGTGCGTTTGATCAGCGACTGCAGCGCGTCGTAGCCGAGCTCGGGGTTAGCCGCCTCCACCGCGGCTTTGACGCGCGCGTGCAGCAGCGAGTTGTAGTTGTACGTGCACGCGCCCTGGTCGTTGGTGGCGCAAAGCGGGCTCTTGGCGGCGGCGACCTCGAAGAGCGTCGAGCGGATGACGGGCTTTCCGCCCTTGTCCATCAGCCCCGACGCGCCACCGAGCACGAAGAACGCGTAGAGGTGTCCCTTCTTCCAGCCCGCCGCGTTGCTGATCGTCAGCGTCGTGCGCGCCTGGCCGATAAGACACTGCGTGCCGCTGGGCGTGCTGACATCGGCGAGGTTGTAGTTGGCGCTGAACGAAAGGCCGGTGACCTCTTTGGCGGCCGGCGGGTTCTGCTTGAGGTCGACCTCGAGCACCTTGACCACCTTCGAAAAGTCGGTGCCGTCGGCCAGCTCGCCCGAAAACTGCGCGCGCACCGTCGAGTTGGTCGGGTAGCCGAGCAGCGTGTTGAGATAGCGCGCCCGGAACGCCGTCTCGCCCTCCATCACACAGGCGCCGCTCTGGCAGACGTAGCCGGCCACGCACTTGTTGTTGTCGTCGCAGCTGCTCGGGTTCTTCGTGGCGTCGGGCAGCGGGATGGCGAGCCGGCCGCTGGTGGGGTCCATCACCAGGTTGGTCGGCGTGGGCACGTCGCTGGCGCTGGGGTCGAAGACACCTTCGGTGCGCTCGCCTGGCGGCGGCGTCACGGCAATATCGTGCGCGCAGCTGGCGGTGACCAGCAAGGCGGCGCAGGCGAGCACAGCGGCAGGTCTGGCTGCGCGGCGGTTGCGTATCATCGGCTCCTCCGGTGGGGCGGAACTATCACAGAGATTTGGCGCCTGACAACCACCAGCGCGTAGACTCGACACATGCAGAGCACTCGTCAGGCGGCCCCGCCGCCGCTGGCCGTCGTCGCCATGGGCGGCCACGCATTCTTGCAGTCTGGCGAAGATCACACCATCCAGATCCACCAGCGCAACGCCGCCGACATCTCGGCGGTGCTGATGACGCTGGTGGAACGCGGCTACAACCTCGTCATCACCCACGGCAACGGCCCGCAGGTGGGCCAGCTGATGCGGCAGACCGACATGACGCGCGAGGAGGTGCCGCCGATGCCCCTCGACGTGCTGGTCGCCGATACCGAAGGCTGGCTCGGCTACATCCTGCAGCAGGCGCTGCTCAATCAGCTCAGGCGGCGCAACATCCAGCGCTACGTCGTCACGATGGTCACGCAGGTGCTCGTCGACAAACGCGACCCTGCCTTCTCCAAGCCGAGCAAGCCCGTCGGGCGCTTCTTGTCGCAGGAGGAAGGCGAGGCGGCGCGCGACGAGCTCGGCTGGGACATCGTCGAGGACGCGGGCCGCGGCTGGCGCCGTGTCGTGCCCTCGCCGGCGCCCAAGCGCGTGGTGCAGTGGCGCATGATCCGCGAGTCAGCGCTCGCCGGCCACATCGTCATCGCCGGCGGCGGCGGCGGCATCCCGATCATCAAGAACGCGCACGACGACTACGAAGGCGTCGAGGCCGTCATCGACAAGGATCTCACCTCGAGCATCCTCGCCGGCAGCATCGGCGCCGAGCTGATGATCATCCTCACCGACGTGCCGCAGGTCTACGTCAACTACAAGAAGCCCGACCAGCGCTCGCTCAACGCCGTGACGATGGACATGGCCGAAGACCTCGTCGCCGAAGGCCACTTCGCCGCCGGCAGCATGGGTCCCAAGGTCATCGCCATCCAGAACTTCCTCAAAGCCGGCGGCCGACGCGGTCTGATCACCAACGCCTCGACCCTCGAAGCGGCGCTCGAAGGACGCGGCGGGACGCACTTCGTGGGGCGTTTGTAGGCCCTACAGGTTCCAGGAGACGTCGTGCTGCTCCGCTTCGAGCATCGCCTTGCTGAGCGCGTTCGCTTCGTCGATGAGCGCTTGCTCGTCGACGGTGAGCAGCTTGCCGCCGCGCACGACGATGCGGCCGCCGACGATGGTGGTGTCGACGCGCTGTGACGCGCCGCAGAACATGATCGCGGCGAGCGGATCGTTGGTGGCGCCGGCGTAGTCGAGGCGGTTCATCTCGACGATGGCGATGTCGGCGGCCTTGCCTTTTTCGAGGCTGCCGACGGTGTCCCAGCCGAGCAGGCGCGCGCTGCCGCGGGTGGCGAGCTCGAGCACGGTGTCCGGGTCGATCATCGGCAGCGTGTTGTCATCCGAGCCAGCGGCGCCGGCGGCGACGGCGTGGTGCTCGTGCTGCGCGCAGCGGCGCACGCGATTGAGCAGCAAGCAGCTTCGGAGCTCGCCGATCATGTTCGACGCGTCGTTGGAGGCGCTGCCGTCTACCGCGAGGCCGACCGGCACGCCGCGCTCGCGCATCTCGTGCACGCGACAGAAGCCGCTGCCGAGGCGCATGTTCGACGATGGGCAGTGCGCCACGCCGGTGCCGGTGTCGGCCATGCGCGCGAGCTCGTCGTCGTCGAAGAAGATGCCGTGTGCGTACCAGACGTCGTCGCCGAGCCAGTCGACGCGCGCCATCAGCTCGAGCGGACGGCAGCCGTAGTGTTCGAGGCAGTAGCGCTCCTCGTCGCGCGTCTCGGCGAGGTGCGTGTGCAATCGCACGCCGTGCGCGCGCGCCAGCTCGGCGGTGCGCTTCATCAGCTCGGGCGAGATCGAAAACGGCGAGCACGGCGCGAGCGCCACGCGCCGCAGCGCGAAGGGATCGTCGTCGTGGTGGCGTTTGATCAGCCGCTCGCTGGCGGCGAGGATCGTGTCGTCGTCTTGCACCACGCTGTCGGGCGGCAAGCCGCCGCCGCTTTTGCCCACCGACATGCTGCCGCGCGTGGCCAGAAAGCGCATGCCGATCGCTTCGGCCGCCCGAAGCTGCGTCTCGATCAGATCGACGCTCACGCCGCGCGGGTGCACGTAGTGGTGGTCGCTGGTCGTCGTGCAGCCGGTGAGCAGAAGCTCGGCGCAGGCCAGCGTGGTCGACACGCGCACGACGGCCTCGTCGATATGCGCCCAGATCGGGTACAGCCCCACCAGCCAGTCGAACAGCTCCGCGCTCTGCACCGCGCGGATGTTGCGCTGCAGGGTCTGGCACATGTGGTGGTGGCTGTTGACCAGGCCGGGCATCACCAGCTTGGTCGAGCAGTCGATCACCTCGGCGTCGCCGGCGGGCAGACCGCGGCCGATGTCGGCCACGCGCCCGTCGACGACGAGCAGGTCGACGCCGCGCTCGCGCGTGTGCGCAGCGTCGCCGATGACGAGGTGATAGATGTCGCGCAGCAGAATGCGCGCGGTCACTTAGATGGACCCGCCAAAGTGCTCTTCGAAGAGCTTCTTGCCCTTGGCGTTGAGCTTGTAGAAGTTGGAGCCGCCTTCGGCGTGGTCGACCGCGATCGACTGCGGCTTGCTGCGCCGGATGTAGCGCGCGACGTTGGGCGGCTCGAGGCTCACCGCCGAGCGCGACATCACCATGCGCGCGATGTCGGCCGGACGCAGCGGCCCGAGGCCTTCGAGCGTGGCGACGCCGAGCGACCAGATGATGCGCGCCAAGTAGGTGCTGCCGTCGATCGCGTCATCGACCTCGAGCTGCCGCACGTCTTTGGAGCGCGCCTTGTCGCCGATCAGATCGCGGCGCTTGTTGGTCCGCTTGCTCTTGGCCGGCGCGGCCTGCTCGGCCTCGGCGACGGCCTCTGCCGCGTGGCTCTTGCCGTTGCTGCCTTTGCGGGCGGCGGCTGGCGCGGGTGCGGGCGCCGCTTCGGCCACCGGCGCGGGCGCAGGCGCAGGCGCAGGCGCAGGCGCGGCCACGGGT
>JAGQIK010000505.1 GCA_020431405.1 Myxococcales bacterium | reverse complement strand
GGGCCATCGGCGGGCGCGGGGCCATCGGCGGGCGCGCCGTCGTGGGGGGCGTCGGGGCGCGCATCGGAGGGTTTCGCCGCGCTGTCGCTGCAGCCGCCAGCGAGCAGGCCGAGCCAGACAAGACACGTGAGGTGGACGGCGCGACTCACCCACCCATCATACGCTGCTTTAGCGATCGCCGAGCGACTCGAGGATCTTGATGTTGCCCGCCGGTGCGGCGCCGCGCGCGCCGGAGCTGACCTCGTAGGCCGAGACGCGATCGGTTTGGAACTGGCCGGCGGGCTCGTTGGGCACCTGTCCGGGGCGCAGCGTCTTGCTGTTGTGCGTGATCTGCGGGCCGAAGCTGCCCTTGGACTCGATCTGCTGCGCGAGCTGCGCGTCGTGCTGCTGCTTGGGCAGCGTCAGCGTCGCGATGGGGATCACGGGCACGTTCCAGGCTTTGTCGCCGTCGGCCGTCATCGGCGTCGACTTGGGATCGCGATAGAGCTGCACGCCGACCTCGAACTTGACGTCGCTCGTGGCGAGCGCCTGGCTCAGCTTCTTGGACTGGAACTTGGGGTTGAAGAGGTTCTTGGCGATGGTCTTGGCGCCGTTGGCGATGCGGCTCAGCGTGCCCTTGCCGATCACGTCGCGACCGACGGGCGTGAAGACGGTGCGCGCGACGACCAGGCCGCCGTTGCCGTCCGAGCCGATCACCGTTGGATAGCCCCAGTAGCGCGTGCGCAGCAGGTCGGGTACGGGCTGCGTTCCGACGAGCAGCCTGCCGAGGCCGCGCAGGGCGGTCTTCGGCGAGAGCTTGTTCCAACGGAACGGCGCGCCGAGCGGGCCGAAGGTGCCGTGGAAGAAGTTCAGAAAGTCGATGCCGCGGGCGACGATCTGCGCCGGCTGGTTGGTGGCGCTGAGGTTGCCGCCGGGCAGGGCGATGCCGATGCCGCGCACGTCGGGCACCCACTGCGGCACCTCTTTGGCGTTGGGGTTGCCGGTGCTGAAGCGCATGAAGCCCTTCTGCGCGTCGCCGAAGATCCCTCGCGCCAGCATGTCGCGCAGGCCCTTGTCGATGCCGGCGTGCGGGTCGAGCGAGACGACGGCGGTGCCGAGCGCCGGTGCGCCGTGGAAGCCGCGCTTTGTGCCCTTGCTGTTCTTGCGCTGCAGCGCCTTGGTGGTCTCGGCGATGAGCGGGGTCTTGTCGCCGGCGAACTGGTTGAGCTGGTGTCGCGTGAGCAGCGTCGCGCGTACTCGGCGACTGCCGGCGCGCACGCTGATGTGTCGCTCGCTGGGCGCTGCCGAGGCAGGCGGGGCGCAGAGCAGCGCGGCGAGCAGCGTGGCGAGCAGCGCGGGCGTGGTTCTGATAGTTGTCACAGGCATCTCCTTCACGCCGCCGACCAAAGCAAGGCCGATGCCACCCGTGGCGTGGCCGCTACGTCGCGCGATCACGACAATTGGCGCCACGGCGCGGCAAGATGGCTGTTACCGCGGGGTGACTGCGACAGTCGCGTGACGCCGAGATTCGACGACGTCGGGGTCGTTAGCCCTCGTCGTCAGTCTTCGTCGGGCGGAGGCGTGGCGAAGAGCGCGTCGAGCGTGGCGAACGGCGTCGCCTCGCCCAGCTGCGTGAACGTGCCGTGCTCGGCGATCTCGCGCGCGGCGCGCGTGATGGCGCCCCAGGCGACGCGCGCGAGCGCCGAGCCGACCGAGATGCGTCGCACGCCGAGCCGCGCCAGCGAGGCCACGCTGTGGCGTCGCGCGTCGCGCGCGAGCACGTTGACGGGCTTGGGCGCGACGGCGGCGACGATGGCGGCGATGTCCTCGTCGCGCGCGACGCCCGGCGCGTAGAGGCAGTCCGCGCCGGCCTCGG
>JAGQIK010000504.1 GCA_020431405.1 Myxococcales bacterium | reverse complement strand
GCCAGATCCGACTTGCCGAGCTTGAGCTGGCACTCGCCGAGCATCGCCCAGCTCGCGCCGTGCTGCGGGCGCGCGCGCGTGATCTGCTCGAGCACGTGCTCGGCGCGCTCGATCTCGCCGATGGCGATCGCCGCCTCGGCCTCGTCGATCTGCGCGCGCAGCGCGTCGTCGAGCGTCAGATCATCGACCAGATCGCCGAAGCCCTGCTTGACCCGATCCCAGATGCCCATCGGGCGCAACCATAGCACTGCCCCGCGGGCTACGGCGGTGTGCTGAGCGCCTTGATCTCGGCCTCGCCGAGCACGCGCTGGTAGACGCGCAGCTCGTCGACGTCGATGGTGACCTTGCCACCCTCGGCGTTGCAGGGGTTGCAGCCCAGCCCGACCCACGGCACGCCAGCGAAGCTGTAGACCTTGACGGTCGCGCCGGAGAAGGCGTAGCTGCCGTCGATGTAGACGTCGAAGTGGGTGCTCGCGCCGTCGTGAGTGAACACCAGCGCGTGCCACTTGCCGTCGTTTATCGGCGCCGGCGAGCGCGTGCCGATCATCATCAGCTTGTTGTCGGCGAGCGCGAGGCCCCAGTCGCCGTCGGGCGGGTTGCCGCACAGCTCGGCGTCGATGATCGCGCTGCCCTCGTGCCAAAGGGTCGCGGGCGGTCCGACCTCCGTGGTGCGAAACCACAGCGCGTAGCTCATCGTCGGGTGTATGGCGGGAAGCTTCATGCAGGCGCCGGCCAAAAGGCGCAGCCCCGTGCCGAGCAGGCCGGCGATGTAGTTGGGCGAGCCCCTGAGCACGAGGATCGGCGAGGCGCCGGCCACGCCGTTCTGCAGCGATCCCTCGAAGCCGTAGTGGTTGGCGAGCCCCTGCTGCTGCGGCGGCATCACGGCGTCGACCGTCGCCGCGTCGCCGAGGTCTTGGCCGCCGCCGCCGCCTTCAGGCCCGCCGGGGCCGTTGCTGTCTTCGGCGAGCGGCACGTCGAGCGCGCCGCTATCGACGCGCGTGTCGACGCGCGTGTCGGCCCGGACCGTCGCGCTGTCGTCGAAGCCCAGCCGCGTGCAGCCAGACAGCACGAGCGCGCCGCAGAGCGCTGCGATCTTGGCGACGGTCACGGGCAAGATCGTAGCACGCGGCGCGCTCGCGCTCGCTAGCCGGGCAGGTCGACCGCGCGCAGCGAGACCACGGCGATGCCGCCGTCGCTGCGCACCGCGCAGGTCAGGTGATCGCTCGTCGACTCGGGCACCCACAACACCTCGCGCCCCTCGCCTTCGACGCGCCCCTCGCACTGCCAGCGCGTGGTGACCGCCGCCGGGCCGCCGACGAGGCGCACGTGGGCCTGACCGTCGGCGTCGCGGTCGGCCTCGAGCGTGACCACCGGCGCGTCGAAGAGGCCGAGGTCGCTCGTGCGCACGGCGCGGCGCGGCGAGCTGTCGGTCCACTTGTCGATGAGGTCCTTTTTGATCGGCACGTCCACCGCGGCGCGCAGCGTTTGGCTCGGCGACTCGGACTGCTGGTACATGTTGTGCGCGCTGGCGTCCGAGGGCGCGGGATCAGCGATCGGAAAGTCCGGCCGCTGATCGACGCTGGCGTCGGATGGTGCGGGATCGGCGATGGGAAAGTCGCGCCGCTGGTCGACGCCGGCGTCCTGCGGCAGCGGGTCGGCCACCGGGAAGTCACGCCCGGCGTCCACCGGCGCCGGATCGACGACGATGCTCTCCATCTTGGCGTCGCCCGGCACCGGCCGCTCGTCGTCGCAAGCGGCCATCGTCGTCACGCCGCCGGCGACCAGCGCGCCGAGGGCCATGCTCTGCGCCACGCGCTGAAGCACGCGGCGAAAGCTCGACGTCGGCTGCGTGACGTCGGGGTTTTGCTGGCGCGCGGCGTCGGAGTACTTGGCGAGCTCGCCGTAGATCGCGTCGAGGCGCGCTTGCATCACGCCGTCGGCGCGCGCCACGCGCAGGCCGAGCAGCGCGGTCTCGCGCGCCACGCGGTCGTGATCGTCGAGGTCGATGACGCGCGCCAGCTCGAGCGCCTCCTCGAGCAGATCTGCCGTCTCGCTGGCGATGTCGCAGGTCAGCTCGTCGGCGACCTCGCTCAGGCGCGCCAGCCTGCGCGGGTTGTGCTCGGCGTAGAAGTACTGCAGCAGCTGCACGTTGTAGCCGAGGCCCATGTAGCGGTTATGCACGCCGTCGGTGGCGAAGTTGCGCTGGCGAAACGCCGCCGCCGCGATGCGGAACAAAAGCTCGGTGCGGTCGTCTTCGATGCGGTAGTCGAAGCCGAGATAGCTGCCGCCGAGCATGTCGCGATCGGCCATGCGCTCGTGAAGCGGCGTGGCGATATACGGCTCGGCGCGACAGAAGTTGACCGGGTGTCCCGGGTGGCGCCGGATGAAGGCGATGTTGTCGGCGACGTCGTCGAGCGTGGCGTCGGGCTCGAAGATGAGCAGGTTGTAGCAGCCGAAGATGTTCGCCTCGCGGCAGGCGTCGAGCGCCGCGTCGACGTGCTGCGTCTGCTTGCCGCGGCCGAGGTGAAGCGAGCCGCCCTCGGAGACGTTCTCGATGCCGACGTAGACGCGGATCACGCCCAGCTCGCGCATCGCCTTGGCCAGCTCGGGCGTGATGCACTCCGGCCGGCACTTGCCGATCATCGCCACCTCGCCAACGCCGTAGCTGTCGAGCCAGCGGCGGATCTCTTGCAGCCGCGCGAGCGACGCGTCGGGCTTGGGCAGCAGGAAGTTGTCGTCGTGGAAGCAGAACACCGCGCGGCCGCCGCACTGGTGCCACAGCAGCGCCATCTCGGCGGCGACGTTTTCGGCGCTGCGGTGGCGCAGCAGCTTGGCGCCGCCGTAGTCGCGCGCGTCGCGGTAGAACGTGGTGATCGAGCAGTAGGCGCACGAGCCCCAGCAGCCGCGGCTGCCCATGATCGGGATGAAGGGCACGCCCACGTGGCGATTGTGCGCGCGGTAGCGGCGCGCGAAGGGCAGCGCGTCGAGGTCGTGCGTCAGCGCGCGCCCCGTGGTGCGCAGCGCCTGGCCGCCGGGGCCGCGCAGCGCGAGGCCGGCGACGTCGTCGAGCGTGCGGCGCGCCGAGAGCGCGTCGAGCAGCTCGGGGAAGCTGTGCTCGCCCTCGTGCAGCACCACCGAATCGACCGCCTCGTTCTGCTCGAGCACCTCGCTCCAGGCGAGCGTCGGGTACTGGCCGCCGCAGGTGATGTGGCCGTCGAAGCCGACGGCGCGCAGCGCGCGCGCGAGCTGCAGAAACTCGTAGGCGCGATGTTGAAACTGCATGCTGAGGCCCACCACGTCGGGCGCCGCGTCGGCGATGCGCCGCGCGATGCGGCCGACCTCGCGCGGGTGCGCGAAGGGCACGATGTCCACTCGGTGGCCGGCAGCCTCCGCTGCCGCCGCGATCATCCCGACGCCGAGGTTCTCTTCGAAGTCCGCACCCACGATGCTCACGCGCATGTCTGCCTCCTAAGTGACTCGCGAGACGAGCCTAAGGCGGGGCAGAGCGACACACCCTGACAGCTGTCAGGTCAGGTGCCCCTGAGCAGCAGCACCAGCGCCAGCCCGATGGCGCCCGCCAGCATCAGCACCATCAGCACGATCAGCGGCATGCTGGGGCCGCGACGCGGCGGCGGCGCGCTCTGGTGGCGATCGGTGGGCGAGACGTGCTCGATGCGCGGCATGTGCGGGCCGGTGAGATCGGGCGCCGAGGAGGGCGTTAGCGCGCTGTCGATGGTGGACAGCGAGGGGAACGAAGTGGACGCGATGCGCGCGATCTCGCCGCGGTTGCCCTGGTCGTCGATCACCGCGGCGACGGCCGGCGGCACCTCGGGCGCCGCGTAGCGCTGCAGGAACGCGAAGTAGCCGTCTTCGAGGGCGTCGAACTCGAGCACGCCGTCGCACACCTCGCAGCGACGCACCGGCGCGCGAAACGGCTGCTGCTCCTTGGCCACCGCGGTGCGCATGAGCACCATCGACTGTCGATCGCAGGTCGGACAGTCGTAGGGCATGTAGAAGCTGACGAGCTTGCCGTGTCCGGCGAAGTTTTGGATCTGGTTGAGCTGCACGACGATGTCGGGCGCGCAGTCGACCAGAAAGACCTCGCTGCCGCGCTCGGCGAGGCGCTCGAGCCAGGCGATCCAGTGGCGCACGCCGACCGAGGTGAGGCGATTGACGTCGGTGGTGGAGATGATGATCTGCGCTTGGGGCGGGGTGGGGAAGCGGGCGTCGGCGTCGACGGTGCCGCTCAGCCGCAGCAGGGCAACGTCACCGCTCACCGACAGCTCCACCCTCAGCAGATGCGTCGCCACGCTGGCTAGCATGCGGTGAAATGGCGGTGTCGCCAAGGGGGAGCGAGGCCTACACCGCACAGCGTGCGCGGCGTAGGCGGCGCGTGCGGCCTACTGCTCGGGCGCGTCGTGGCGCACGCTGAGCGTGCCGGCCAGCGGGCTCATCCGGTAGAACTTGATGCCGTCGATCTCTTTGACGAACTGCGCCGTCTTGCCGTTGGGCACGGTGTGGTCGATGGTCAGCGTGGAGCCGACGTTGTTGGTGCCAGCGGGGATCGTC
>JAGQIK010000065.1 GCA_020431405.1 Myxococcales bacterium | reverse complement strand
TCGGCCTGCTCGCGCGCCTGCTCGGCGGCCGCGACGCGCGCCTGCTCGGCGGCCGCGGCGGCTTCGCGCGCGGCGCGCTCGGCCTGCGCTTCGGCCTCGACGCGCTCGCGCTCGATGTCGCGCAGCTCCGCGAGCGAGATCAGTACAGAAGATTCTTGTCGGGTGTTGCTCATGGCGCCTCCTCGCGTCCGTCATGGAGCTGACGGGCGAGGAGGCCGAGCGCTGACAGGCTATTTTAGAGGGGACGCGGGAGGGCCTAGATGCCCTGCACGGAGAGCGCTTGCTGCAGCTCGCGCATGCGCCGCGCGTGGCGGCGGTTTTCGCGCGAGAGCGCGAGGCTGACGCGGATGGCGAGCTTCTGGAGGTTTTCCACCTCGGCGATGCGCTGCATCTGGTTCAGCCGCGCTTTGCGGCGTGCGTGCAGCGCGAGCTCGGCGCGCACCTGCTCGTTACGCAAGATCTTGGCCTTCCACTGGGCGCGCAGCGCGGCGAGCCGTGCGCGGCGGCGCGCTTCGCGGCGCGCCTTGAGCGCTTCCCACTCGGCCTGGTAGCGCGCCTGGCGATCGGCGCGCGAGCGCGCGATCTTCGCCAGCATCGCCTGGCGGGCGCGCCAACGGGCTTGCGCGGCGCGGCGTGCTTCGGCGATGCGGCGCGCATCCTCGGCGCGACGGCGGCGCTCCTCGGCGGCGCGGGCACGCGCCAGCGCGGCCTGGTCGATCTGCGGCGCGACAGGCTCCGGTAGACCGACAAACAGCGGACGGCGCAGCGAGGGCTGGGTCAGCAGGATCACCGTGCGGCCGGTGGTGGGCGGCATCGTAAAGACGATGCGCCGCGGCGTGATGCGCGCGGCGGTGACGGGTGTCTTGTTGATCAGCACCTGCGCGGTGGGCAGGAAGTTGCGCCCGTAGATCACGATGCGATCGCCGGTCTGGCTGAAGCGATAGACGATCGGACGCAGGCGACGGTAAGCGTCCCAGCGCTCGCGACGCTTGCGCTGCTCGTCACGCCAGCGCTTGCGGCGCTCCTCGATGTTGCCGGCGGGCGTGGGCTGCGCGCCGCCGACGCCGCCAGGGTGCGCGCCGCTGGGGCGATCGTGCGAGTCGCCGCCATGATGGCGCGGCGGCGGCGGAGCGATGGCCACCACGGGCCTGCCGCCGTGCACGTGCAGCGCGCCGGCCGAGATGCGCTGGCCGCGCGCGAGCAGGGTCAGCGGACGCGGACCCATCTTGCCCTGCGGGACGATGAACGAGACGTGCGACGAGTCGGCCGACTGCGGGATCAACACGTGCCGTCCGAGCTGCACGCGCGCGTCGTCGGGAAAGCCAACGCCGAAGATGCTGACCAGCGTGCCGGGCGTGGGGCGCTTGGGCTCGACGGCCGTGATGCGCACCGCGATGTGACGCGGCATCACGACGATGTTGCCCGCCGCGAGCGGACGCGCGCCGCCGAAGAGGCTCAGCGGCTTGGGGCCGGGGCGCATGTGCGGCACCACGAAGGTCAAAGTCGTCGCCGTCGCCGACTGCGCCGCGACGCGGCGATGGGCGACCTGCGCGAACATCGCCGAGCTGAAGCCCGTTCCGCTGACGGTCACCACGTCGCCGGGGCGGACGCGGCGTGGCGAGACGTTGGTCACGCGCGGTACGACGACGAGAATGTTGCCCATGGGGATCGTGCGCGGTCCGCGCCTGAGGTAGAGCGGTATGGTTCCCGGCGGCGTACGCGGCAGGATAAACGTCAATCGGTTCGGCGCGATCGACGTCGGTCTGACCGGTCGACGGCCGACCTGCACCATGATGCCCGGTCGGAAGCCCGCGCCGAGAACCGTGATCAGCGACCCGTGGTTGGCGCGCCGCGGCACCACGCGGGTCACAGCTGGCCCTGCGGCGTGCGCGATCACAAACAGCTTGCCGACGGGAGCGGTCCACCGTCCGTGCACGAGATAGACTGGCTGTGGTCCTGGCTTGCCACCCGGCGCGAGGAAGGTGATCCGCGTCGGGGTGAGGGACGTGGGCGCGAAGCGACGGGGGCCCACCTGAACCATGGTGCCGGGCCTAAAGTTGACGCCCATCACCGTGACCGTCGTGCCGGTGCGCGCCCGCGGTGGCGTCATGCCTGTCACGCGCGTCGGCATGGGCCGAGGGTGTCCAGGGCGCACGATCTTGGCTGGAACGACGGGGCGTCCGCCGACCATCACGTAAAGCTGACCCGCCGGAAACTGGCGCGGCCCGCGCACGAGACGCAGTGGCCGCGGACCGGGCCGGCGCATCGGCGGCACGACGAAGACGATGCGACGGGGCGCGATGGCACGCGGTCGCACGCGGTGACGACCGATCAGCACGAAGGTGCCGGGCATGAAGTGCTTGCCTATGA
>JAGQIK010000503.1 GCA_020431405.1 Myxococcales bacterium | reverse complement strand
GTCGCTGTCGGCGCTGGCGCTGGGTCTATCGCCGCTAGCTGTCGCGCTGGGTGCCGCCGCGCCCACCAGGCTCGCCGCCGTCACCTCGTCGCGCACGAACAGATAGAACTGCTTGAACATGTACGTGCCCTCGGGCCAGGGCAGCGCCAGCACTTGCTGGCCGACCTCGGGCGCGTGCTCGCCGTCGACGAGGCAGTGCTCTTCGCGCTCGTCGCCGTCGATGGCGACGTTGATCAGCACGCCGTGGTAGGCGGCGCGGCCGTCGGAAAAGCGCGCCAGCAGATCGTCCTGCAGCACGCCGAGGATCGCCGCGGCGGGCTCGTCGCCGAGGGCGTCCGACAGCTCGGGCGAGTCGCCGCGCGTGCCGATCAGACCGGGGAAGACGATGTGGTCGCCGGCGGGGCGCGGCTCGGGCAGCCCTTCGACGGGGTCGACGATGGCGTCGTGGCCGAGGGCGGCGACGAGCGACAGCCCGCACAGCGCGCCCCACTCCTCGAAGGCTTGCGTCAGCGCGGCGCCCTCGTCCTCGGCCGCCACGCCGATAGTGCCCACCGTGAGGCTCGGCCGGCGCACGCCGTCGAGCACGATCTCGACGGCTACGCCGACGGTGTAGCCGTGGGCGTTCTGCAAGATGTTCTCGAGCATCGGGTCGAGGCGCACGCGGTGGCCGGCGGCCTGCACCGTGTTGTCGTCGACGCTGGCCTTGATGCCCTGCGCCTCGAACATGTTGGCCAGCATCTCGGCCAGCGCGGACTCGATGTCGCGCGGACCACTGCGTGAACGCCACCAGAAATAGGCCAGGGCGGCAGCGCAGCCGAGCGCGATGGTAAGCCAGACGAACTTCAAGGAGCCTCTCGCAGGCTTGCACTCTAGCAGGCCGCGTGGCGACCACGCCACGGCGGCAACTGTGGCTAGCGCAGCCAGGGCATATAGCCCCCGGCGAACAAGCCAACCACGCGACATCCTTGATACGGCCTGGATGGTCTAACGCTTGCTCTTGATCGACGCATCCCCGTGGATCCGCCGGCATCGGCGGGCGGCACGAATTTTAACCGGACAAATGTCCGGTTCGGGGTGTACAGGGACGAAACCAATAGCTATAACGAGCGACAGCATGGGCACGAGCGGTACGACGAGGCGGGCGAAGGACAGGGTGACGACGCGCCTCGTGCTGCTCGTCGCGCTCTTCGTCTCCCTCGCAGCGTCCGCCGCCGCCGCGCCCACCGCCGCCGCCGCCGCGACCTCCGCCGAAGATGACGGCGGCAGCACCAGCGCCTCGCTGGCCAAGCGCGCGCTGCTGCCGCGTCACCGGCTGGTCTTCCAGTCGCTGACGGCGGTGCAGGTCAATCCCCTCGGCGTGCAGACCGAGCTTCGCGTCGACTACCGCTTTCGCCTCTTCAACAGCACGTCGCTGCTGCTGCGCGACAGCTACATCGGCGCCGGCTTCGTCGGCAAGGTCAACCCGGCCTTCGCGCGCGTGGGCGCCGCGATCACGATCCAGCCCGCCGCTGTGCTCACGCTGCGCGCGCAGTGGGAGTGGCGCGGCTACTGGGGCGCCTTCAACAACCTGATGTCCTTCGACAGCCCCAACGCCGAGTACGACGACGACACGCGCGCCGAGCTGGGCGACGCCAACCGCAACTACCGCGGCGGCGGCCAGCAGATCACGCTGCAGGCCATCGCGCGCGCCAAGGTCGGGCCCATCGCGCTCGTCAACGACTTCTCACTGCTCTACTTCCGTATGAACCTCGCGGGCAGCGACACGGTGTTTTACGACGCCTTCATCGACGCGCTGGTGCCGCGCGATGGGCCGGTGCTGGCCAACCACGCGCACCTGCTGTGGGTCACAAAGTTCGGGCTCATCGCGGGCGTGCGCTGGACGTTGATGCACGCGGTCTATCCGGCGAGCGTCTTTCCGGGCGGCTCGCCGACGGAGAACATCAACACGCCGAGCCATCGCGTGGGCCCTATCGTCGCGTACACGTTCAAGAGCCGCGGGCGCTTCTATCAGAAGCCGACCGTCGCGGCGATCGTCAACTGGTGGGTCAAAAACCGCTATCGCGCCGGCACCAAGGTCAACCAGGGCGTGCCGTATGTCGTGGTGGCGTTTCGATTCGATGGCGACCTCTGGTCGCACTAGGAGCTGTCATGCGCAACAAGACAAGAATCTCGGTACTGGCGTTCGCTGTGACGGCGCTCGTGCTCTCGTCGGCCAACGCCAGCGCCGGCAACTGGGACGCCGAGCTGGCCAAGGGCAAGATCTTCGTCACGACGCGCAACGTCGGCGGCAACACGCCGGAGGTCAAGGTCACGGCGGTGATCAACGCCGCGCCGGACAAGGTCTGGGCGCTGGTGACCAACTGCAACCGCTTCTCGACGACCATGCCGCGCATCAAGGCCTCGAAGGAGCTTTGGCGCAAGGGCTCGAAGGTGGCGTGTACGGTGACGGTGGATCTGCCGTGGCCGCTGTCCGATCTGACGTCGACGACGCTGGCGACGCACACCGTCAAGGCCGACTACCGCGCGCGCGTGTGGAAGCTCGTCAGCGGTGACTACACGCAGAACCGCGGCAGCTGGGTGCTGCGGCCGTTCAAGGGCGACAAGAACCGCACGCACGTCGAGTACACGGTGCACGCCGAGCCCAAGACGTGGATCCCGGCGTGGATCCGTGCGCGCGCGCAGAAGAGCACCATGCCGGGCATCATCAAGCGCCTGCGCAAGCTGCTCGGCGTCAGCGTCAGCTGATCGGGCCTCGGGCCTCGGGCCTCGGGCCTCGGGCCTCGCGTCTTACGGTCGCGCTATCGCCGCTAGCTCTCGTGCGACCTCGGACGCGCTCGGTCGGCGGTCCGGATCGGCGGCCAGCATCCGGTCCACCAGCCGTGACAGCGCCGGGGGCAGCTGTGGCGCCAGCTGCTCGAGCGGCTCGTACTGCTCGGCCTCTTTGATCATCAGAAGCCCCAGCAGCGTGTCGTGCTCGAAAGGCGCGTCTCCGGCGAGGCGCTCGTAGAGCAGCACGCCGAGGGCGTAGACGTCGGCGGCGGCGAGCGGCACGTCGCGGCCGCCGCGCAGCTGCTCGGGGCTCATGTAGCGCGGCTTGCCGAGCACCAGCGCGGCGCCGGTGAGCCGTCGCGCGCCCGACAGCAGCGCGATGCCGAAGTCGGAGAGCAGCGCGGTGCCGTCGCGGCGCAAGAGCACATTGTCGGGAGAGACGTCGCGATGCACCACGCCGGCGGCGTGCGCGTGGGCTAGCGCGTCGGCGATGGCGGCGCCGATGGCGCACAGGCGCGCCGGCGGCAGCGCGCTGCTGGGCATGTCACCGAGGCGCTCGCCGTCGACGAGCTCCATCAGCAGTGCGGCTTGGCCGTCGTCGGCCTCGCGAAAGTCGTAGACGCGCACGATGTGCGGGTGATGCCAGCGCGCCATCATCTGCGCTTCGCGGCGAAAGCGCTCGCGCTGGCGCGGATCGCGCGCGAGCTCGGGGTGCAGCACCTTGACCGCGACCATGCGATCGAGGCTGACCTGTCGCGCGGCGAAGACGGCGCCGATGCCGCCGCTGCCGAGCGGCGAGATGATCTCGATGTCGTCGAGGCGAGGCGTGGCGCCGCGCAGGTGTTGCGGCGGCAGATCGGCGGTGTTGGCGGCGTGGGGTGGCCCGAGGTCGACCGTGGCGGCTTGCCAG
>JAGQIK010000502.1 GCA_020431405.1 Myxococcales bacterium | reverse complement strand
GGTCGCACCAGCGGCCGCTGGCTTGGGCGGCGCTGCCGGCGGCGGCGACTTGGGCGCGCCCGGCACGCGCGCTGTCGGCGGGCGGCCCGACATCGCCATCGAGCCGAGCGGCTGCGTCATCTTGCCGATGTCGGTCAGCTTCTGTGACGGCGGCGCCGGGATCGCCGGCGGCGGCGGCGCCTTCTTCGCGCCCGACGTGGCATCGCGGATCGTGCGCGCTTCGAGATCCTCGGCCCCATCGGCCGGCGCGTCCTTCTCGACGAAGCTGATGTCCTCCTCGTCGAGGTTGAAGTCGACCGAGCTCTCGTCGCGCCACTCGCCGCCCGTCAGCGACGGCTCCTCGGCTTCGTCGTCGTCGCCGCCGATCTGCCCCGACGCGACGAGCCCCTCCATCGGCGGATCCATCCCGGCGTCGAAGCGCTGCGCCGTGTTGACGTCGGTCTCGTCGAGATCGGCGCTCTCGCCGATGCCGGTCCCCGGCTGCGTGGCGTCGCGCCGCTTGTTGCTCGGCTTGGGCAGCGTGCCGAAGGGCGGGCGCGCGCGCGGCGGCGGCTTGGGCGGCTTGGCCTCGATGCTGCCCGCCACCGCGTCGGCCTCGGCGCTGTTGAGCGCCACGCGGCGCGTCTTTTCGTCGATGAAGGGCCCCGAGCGCCCGTCGTCGTCGTCGTCTCGCAGACCGTCTGGGATCTTGGCGTCGACCTGCGTCGTCTCCGAGGGCAGCTCGTCGATCAGCGTCTGCGGCTCGACGGCGGTGTCGCGCGCCTGCAGCCCGCCGGGCTCGGTCTCGTCGTCGTTGGCGCTCGCCGCGCCGCCGCGTCGTGGCCCGCCGCTCGGCGACTCGTGGCCGCGCAGCGTGCGCCTGCTCGCCCCGACGCCCAGGCTATTTCGCAGCTTCTGCAGCTTGTCGTCGTCGCTCATGGGTCGCGCATCCGCCGGTTGGGGCGCCGCGATACCGCAGTCGGCGCAAGTGCGCGATCAGAATACCAGACTCGCCCGCCGCGGAGATCCTCCGCCGCCGAATATCCGAGCTACTCGGAAACGCCGGCGCTGACGGTGCGCAGTCTGACGAAGAGCTGCTTCTGCTCGGGGGTCATTTTGGCCGGCAGCACGATTCGCAGCGTGGCGTAGAGATCGCCGCGGCTGCCGTCGCGCATGGGCAGGCCCTTGCCCTTGAGGCGCATGCGCTGGCCCGAGGAGACGCCAGCGGGCAGCGTCATCTGCACCACGCCGTCGAGCGTCGGCACCGGCAGGCGCGTGCCGAGCGCGGCGTCCCAGACCTGCACCGGCACGTCGACTTCGAGGTCATCGCCGTCGACCTTGAACTGGTGGTGCGGCTTGAGGTCGACCTGCAGGTAGAGGTCGCCCTTGACGCCGCCGCGCCCGCGCATGCCCTGTCCGGCGAGGCGAATCTTGTCGCCGGGGCGCGTGCCGGGCGGGATCTTGACGCCGTAGCGCTTGCGGCCCTCGGCGCCGTTGATCTCCAGCGACAGCTTGCTGCTCTTGTAGAGGTCCTCGAGGGTGACCTCGATGCGGCTCTCCACGTCGGTGCCGCCGCCGCCACCCCCAGCGCCGCCGCCGCCGCCCGACATCTCGCCGAAGAGGTCGTCGATGTTGACCGCCCCGCGCGAGGCGCGCGCGCGAAAGCCGCCGCCGCTGTTTCCGCCGCTGCCGCCGAAGATGCTGCTGAAGAAGTCGGAGAAGTTGCCGCCCGTGCCGAAGTCCGTCACGTGCACCCGGGCGCCGCCGCCGCCGCCGCGCCCGCCGAATCCCGGCGGCGGCTCGAAGGGCGCGCCGTGCTTCCAGTTGGCGCCCAGCGTGTCGTAGCGCTGCCGCTTTTCGGGATCCTTGAGGACCTCGTAGGCCTCGTTGATCTCCTTGAACTTCGCCTCGGCCCCGGCCGCCTTGTTGAGGTCGGGGTGATACTTGCGCGCCAGACCCTTGTAGGCCTTCGCGATCTCGTCCTGGGAGGCGCCGCGGCTGACCCCCAGCAAGGCGTAGTAGTCGATGTAGTCCATGCGATTAGGCGGCGGCGCGACGCTCCGTGGTCAGGTCGAGATGGTCGCCATCTCGGCGGGCCACCACGCGGTCCCCGCCGACGACCTCCCCGGCGATGATCTTCTCGGAGAGCGGCTCCAGCAAGTGCTCGCGCAGCGCCCGCTTGAGCGGACGCGCACCGTAGGCCGGATCGTAGCCCACTTCGGCGAGGAAGTCCTTGGCGCCGTCGTCGAGCTCGAGCGTCAGGTCGCGGTCGCCGAGCAGCTTCTCGGCGCGTGCGAGCTGGATCTCGACGATGCCGCGGATCGCCGCGCGGTCGAGCCGCTCGAAGATCATCGAGGCGTCGACACGGTTGAGAAACTCCGGGCGGAACGTCTGCTTGAGCGCCTCCTCGACCATGCGCTCGATGTCCTTGCGGTCGTCGAGCTCGAGCATGTACTGGCTGCCGACGTTGGAGGTCATGATCAGGATCGTGTTGCGGAAGTCCACCGTGCGGCCGTGGCCATCGGTGAGCCGTCCGTCGTCGAGCACCTGCAAGAGCACGTTGAAGACGTCGGCGTGGGCCTTCTCGATCTCGTCGAGCAGCACCACGCTGTAAGGCCGGCGCCGCACCGCCTCGGTGAGCTGGCCGCCCTCGTCGTAGCCGACGTATCCAGGCGGCGCGCCCACCAGCCGGCTGACCGTGTGCTTCTCCATGTACTCGGACATGTCGATGCGCACCATGTTGTGGTCGTCGTCGAACAGAAACTCCGCCAGCGCGCGCGCCAGCTCGGTCTTGCCGACGCCTGTCGGGCCGAGGAACAGAAACGAGCCGATGGGGCGATTGGGATCGGACAGCCCCGCGCGCGACATGCGGATCGCACGCGCCACGCGCGAAAGCGCCGCGTCCTGGCCGACGACGCGCCGGCGCAGACGCGCCTCCATGTTGAGCAGCCGCTCGCTCTCGGCCTCGAGCATCTTGGCCACTGGGATGCCGGTCCAGCGCGAGACCACCAGCGCGATGTCCTCGTCGGTGACCTCCTCGCGCAGGTACGACCCTTCGGCCTGCGCCTCGGCGAGCTTGTCGCCGAGCGCCTTCTCGCGCGCCTGCGCCGCCGGCACCTGACCGTAGGACAGCTCGGCCGCGCGCTGCAGCTCGCCGTTGCGCTGCGCCTGCTCGATCTCGGTCTTCATGCGGTCGATGTCCTCGCGCACCGACTTGATCTCGAGCACCAGCTCGCGCTGGCGCTCCCATCGCGCGCGCATGCCGCCGATCTGCTCCTCGAGGTTGGCGATCTCGCCCTTGAGCTCCTTGGCGCGCGCCTTGGCCGCCTTGGAGCGCTCGAGCTTCATCGCCTGCTGCTCGATCTGAAGCCGCGTCAGCTGGCGCGAAAGGTCGTCGATCTCGGCGGGGACGCTCTCGATCTCCATCTTCAGCCGGCTCGCCGCCTCGTCGACGAGATCGATGGCCTTGTCGGGCAGGAAGCGCTCGGTGATGTAGCGGTGCGAAAGGCGCGCCGCCGAGACCAGCGCGGCGTCCTCGATGCGGATGCCGTGGTGAACCTCGTACTTCTCCTTGAGCCCGCGCAGGATCGCGATCGTGTCTTCGACGTTGGGCTCGCCGACGTGCACCGGCTGAAAGCGCCGCTCGAGCGCCTTGTCCTTCTCGACGTGCTTGCGGTACTCGTCGAGCGTCGTGGCGCCGATGCAGCGCAGCTCGCCGCGCGCCAGCGCTGGCTTGAGCATGTTGGCCGCGTCCTGCGCGCCTTCGCCGGCGCCGGCGCCGACCAGCGTGTGCAGCTCGTCGATAAAGAGGATCACCGCGCCCTCGGCGGCGTTGACCTCCTTGAGCACCGCTTTGAGGCGGTCTTCGAACTCGCCGCGGTACTTGGCGCCGGCCACCAGCGCGCCGAGGTCGAGCGCGAGCACCTTCTTTTCGCGCAGGCTCTCGGGCACGTCGCCGGCGTTGATGCGCGCGGCGATGCCCTCGACGATGGCCGTCTTGCCGACACCCGGCTCGCCGATCAGCACCGGGTTGTTCTTGGTGCGCCGCGACAGCACCTGCATGGTGCGGCGAATCTCCTCGTCGCGGCCGATCACCGGGTCGAGCTTGCCGCGTCGGGCGAGCTCGGTGAGGTCTGTGGTGTAGCGCTCGAGCGCCTGATACTTGGCCTCGGGGTCGGCGTCGCTGACGCGCTGCGTGCCGCGCACTGCGAGCAACGCGTGGCGCGCCGTGCTGTCGTCGACGCCCGCGTCGTGAAGCAGCTCGCCCGCCGCGAAGTCCGGCCGCGCGACGAGCGCCAACAGGAAGTGCTCGGTGGAGACGTAGTCGTCTTTCATCTCGTCGGCGAGGGCGAAGGCGCCGTCGAGCAGCTCCTTGACCTCGCGCCCGATGTACGTGTCGGCGCCGGCGACCTTGGGGCGCTTGTCGAGCGCCTCTTCGACCCGCGAGCGCAGGCGCGCCACGCTGGCGCCTGCCTTCTCCAGAATCGGCACCGTCAGCCCGTCCTGCTGCTGCAGCAGGGCGGCGAGCACGTGCAGGCTGACGACCTCCTGATTGCCGGCGCGTCGCGCGAGCGACTCCGCCGTCGTCAGGGCGTCACGGGATTTTACTGTCAGTCTGTCGAGCCTCATCTCTATACGTCCTGAGCGCTTGGAGTCGGTCCCTAGTTAACAATCTTTTAGGAACTTAGGTCCGCAATGCGGCGCGTCAACAGCCCCGCGGCCCAACGAGCCCACGCGGCCCCATCGCTCAGGACAGCTCGTGGATGACGGTCTCGAGGCGGCGCGCCCGCTCGCGGTCGCCGTGCAGGTGCGCGAACTCCGCGCGCTCCTTGAGCACCTTGGCGAAGAGCTTCATCTTCTCTTCGCCGAGCACGCGCTCGCGATAGCGGCGCCGCGACGTGGCGGCCGTCAGCACGAGCTGCGCCTCGTCGAGCAGCTTGCCGATGCGCTCGGCGGTGTGGGCATCGACGCGGTGCGCCGGCGAGCCGGCCGCGAAGTCAGCCGCGCGGCGGTTGAACGCCGGCAGGATCTCGTCGGGGTGCACCGTGTACGCGACGCCGAGGCGCTGGAAGTAGTCCTGCACCTCGATGGTGCGGTGCTGCTCGGCGATCTCCTTGCGCCCCTGCGACGACGAGGCCGGCGGATCGACATGCAGCTCGAGCGCGCGCGCGGCGAGCAGATAGAGAACGAGCCGCACCGTGCGTGGTCGGCCGAGCACGCTGGCGGTGATCGCCTGGCGCAGCGTGCGGTCGCCGCCGAAGATCTGGCGACACACGCGCAGCGTCTTGTCGTCGGAGACGAGGTGGCGCAGGTACTCGGCCGAGATCTTGGCCATGCGCGGGAAGCGCTCGTTGTAGGCCTCGAGCAGCACGAGCAGGTCGTCGGTGCGTGCCTGGCGAAGGATGTCGCGCGCCACCTCGTGCAGAAGCTGCGGCACGGCCACGGGGTGGTGCGTGTGCGTCAGCTCGACCGAGCCCGGCTCGAACTCGTAGCGCGCCCGATCCCAGGTGAACAGGTCGTGCAAGCGGCGGTAGGTCTGGTGGGCCAGGGCGCGCTCGAGCTTGGCGTGGTCGAGCACGCCGCTCTCGATGAGCGCTTGGCCGACGGCGATCTTGTTGACGCGCGCGCGGCGCATCACGTCGGCTAGCCGGTGCGGCGTGATCCAGCGCGCCTTGATCAGGATCTGCCCCAGCTGCTCGTCTTCTTTGAAGGGCGTGACGTTGATGTCGAGCGGCGTGCCGCGCGCCATCGAGATGCGCTTGGTGTAGTGCGTGCCGATGATGGTCAGCGTGCCGGCGGCCTTGACCTGGTGCAGATAGCGCAGCACGTGGATCAGCGTCGCGGGGTCGCCAGGCGGGGCGAGCTGCTGGTCTTCGAACAGCTCCTGCACCACGCCGAGGCCAACGGTGCCGGCGATACGCCCGGCGAGCGCTTGGCTGCCGGCGGCCGGGAACGACGCCTGGCTCGGGTGCTCCTCGGGCTCGAGCTCGTGCGCGGGCTCGGGCTCGGCCGCGTCGTCCCCTTCGTAGGTGTAGTGCATCGCCACCGTCGCGCGCACGCGCCCGCGGCTGGGCGCCACGGTGGGGTGCTCGGCGGTGCCGCCAGGGGCGGGGGCCGCCTGTCCGAGCGCCTTGAGCAGCTGATCGCGCGCTGCGTTGTCGAGCTGCACCGAGACGGCGTTGCCCGAGATGTGCACCACGTCGCCGTGCAGCGGGCCGAAGCGCTCGGCGCCCACCAGCGCGTCGAAGGTCATGCGCGAGAGCATCGGCGGCAGGAACGACGCGTTCTCGACGTGCATCGTCAGCGCGTTGATGCGCAGACCCGCGAGCTGCGCGCGCAGCGCCTCGAGGTCGGGGATCCACGCGACGCCCTGCCTGAACCAGATCACGGCGTTATTCTAGCGCAAGGGCGCCAGGTGCCCGAATTCGCTTGCCGCCTGACAGAAAGCCGATGGTGGTTGAGCTTTGGGCAGGGGCCTCCTAGCATGGTGCCCCTCGTGGGCGAACTTATCGGCAGCCTCTTCGCTGGCCGCTACCGGCTCGAGCGCAAGCTCGGCACGGGCGGAATGGCGATCGTCTACTACGGCCGACACGAGGTGCTAGGGCGCGGGCTGGCGATCAAGGTCATCCACCGGCGCCTGATGGACGACGCGGTGGTGCAGAGCTTCTTCCAGCGCGAGGCGCGCGCGGCGAGCCGCATCGAGCACCCCAACGTCACCTACATCTTCGACTTCGGCTACGCCGAGGACAAGCGGCCGTACCTCGCGATGGAGTACGTCGAGGGGCCGACGCTCGCCGAGCTGGTGGCCAAGGGGCCGCTCGCGACCAAGCGCGCGCTGCCGATCCTGCTGCAGATCGCCGGCGGCCTGGCGGCGGCACACCGCGAGAACATCGTCCACCGCGACCTCAAGCCGCACAACATCGTGCTCACCAAGCACCGCGGCCAGAGCGACGTGGTCAAGATCCTCGACTTCGGCCTCGCCAAGCTCACCGAGGTCGACGGCTCCGAATCGATCTCGATGTCGAGCGGCAAGGAGTACGGCACGCCGCAGTACATGTCGCCCGAGCAGTGCCAGGGCGAGAGCGTCGACGCGCGCGCCGACATCTACAGCTTCGGCGTGCTGGCCTACGAGGTGCTGACCGCGCGCCTGCCGTTCACCGGGCCGATGGCCAAGGTGCTGTGGATGCACATCAACGAGCCGCGTCCGCGCGTCTCGGAGCGCGTCGACGTGCCGGCTCCTGTCGACGATCTGATCGTGCGCTGCATGCAGCAGGCACCCGGCGAGCGCTTCGCCGACGGCGACGAGCTCTTCACCGCGCTCGAAGCGATCGTCGGCGCCCTGCAGGGCAGCGCCGGTGGCGGCGCGTCGGGGGCGGCGCCATCGCTGGGGCGCGAGGCGCGCGGCACGCTCAAGATGACGATGGTAGCGCTCAACACCGAGGGCGGCCTGACGCTGCGCGACGGCGCGCAGCTGCTCGGCCACGACCGCTGGGCGGCGCTCGACGAGCTGGCCTACATGCTGCGCGACCGCAACCTCGGCTCGCCGCTGATCAGCGAGGCGCTGGCGCGCAAAGTCGCCGCCGAAGACCGCGTGCTCGAGCTCGAAGCCGAGATCGATCTTTTGCGCGGCGAAGAGGTGCACATCGAGATGCGCGCGCGCGAGCGCGAGATCCGGCTGCGCCGCGCGATGGTGCAGCTGCAGCACGAGCAGGAGGCGCACGCCAGCGCCGAGCCGCGCGTGCTGCGGCCGACCAAGACCGCGCCGGCGAGCCACACGCTGCGCTTCGGCAGCGCCGACATCCGCGGGCCGCGCTTCGAGACGCGCTCGCACGAGCTGGCCGAGACCATCGGCGAGATCCTGCTCGCGCGCGACCAGCGGCTGGTCGCCATCGAGCGCCACATCCGCGCGCGCGAGCGCGAGATCGAGCACATCCAGAAGGACATCGACGAGCGCCGCCAGCGCCTCATCGACCTGATCAAACCGCTCAAGGGCGGGCCAGCATTTCGATCCGAGCCCGAGCTGCAGATGCGGTTCTTGCTAGCCGGCCTATAGGACGGATACGCTCGGCGGCTCACACATTCAGCGCCACGATATTCATCGCCACAATATTCATCTCCACGGAGGCACCCGCCATGGCAGTGGCTGACACGATCAAGACCTACATCACCACCGAGCTCGCGCCGGATCTCGACGCGTCGAAGCTGGCCAACGATCAGTCGCTGCTGACGACCGGCGTGCTCGACTCGCTGCGCATCGTCAAGCTGATCGCGTTTCTCGACGACGAGTTCGGCGTCGAAGTCACCGACGACGAGTTCGACCCCGACAACTTCGAGACCATCGACGCCATCGCCAAGCTGGTCGAAGAAAAGAAGGGATAGGCAAGCGTGGACTTCTCGCTGACCCCCGAGCAGAAAGAGTTCAAGCGGTCCGTACTCAAGTTCGCCAAAAACGAGCTCAACCGCGACGTGATCGAGCGCGATCACTCGAGCGAGTTCGACTGGGAGGGCTGGAAGAAGTGCGCCGAGCTGGGCATCCAGGCGCTGCCGATTCCAGAAGAGTACGGCGGCGTCGGCGAGGACATCGTCACCTGCATGCTCGCCATGCAGGCGCTGGGCTACGGCTGCACCGACGCGGGGTTGCTCTTCTCGCTGCACTCGCACATGTGGACCTGCGAGATCCCGATCCTGACGTTCGGCTCGGACGAGCAGAAGAAGAAGTACCTGCCGCGCATGGCGGCCGGCGAGATCGTTGGCGGCCACGCCATGACCGAGCCCGGCGCCGGCTCGGACGCCTACTCGCTGATGTCGACGGCCGAGAAGAAGGGTGACCGCTACATCCTCAACGGCTCGAAGACGTTTATCTCGAACGCGCCCATCGCCGACGTGCTGCTGGTCTTCGCGCTCACCGACAAGACCAAGGGCTGGGCCGGCATCAGCGGCTTCTTGGTCGACAAGGGCACCAAGGGCTTCATCGTCGGCAACCCGCTGCACAAGATGGGCCTTCGCACGTCGCCGACGGCCGAGGTCACGCTCGAGGACTGCGAGGTCCCCGAGGAGTGCCGCCTCGGGCGCGAGGGGGCAGGCTCGGCGATCTTCAACGCCGAGATGGAGTGGGAGCGCAGCTGCCTCTTTTCGTCGCACCTCGGCATGATGCAGCGCCAGCTCGACAAGTGCGTGCAGTACGCCAAAGACCGCAAGCAGTTCGGCCAGTCGATCGGCAAGTTCCAGGCGGTCTCGCACAAGATGGCCGACATGCGCATGCGCATCGAGCTCGGCGAGCTGATCCTGCACAAGGTGGCGTGGCTCAAGGGCAAGGGCAAGAAGGCACACCTCGAGTCGGCGATCGCCAAGCTGTTCATCAGCGAGTCGGCGGTGCAGAACAGCCTCGACGCGGTGCAGATCCACGGCGGCTACGGCTTCATGACCGAGTACGAGGTGGAGCGCGATCTGCGCGACACCATCGGCGGCAAGCTCTACTCGGGCACGTCGGAGATCCAGCGCAACATCATCGCCAGCTGGCTTGGACTCTAGACATGACCGTGTATCTTCTGCCGCACCTGCTTCGCGATTCGGCGGCGCGTCACCCCGAGCGGACGGCGCTGATCTTCAAGGGCGACAAGCTGTCGTACGGCGAGCTCGAGAGCCGCAGCGCGGCGCTGGCGGCGGGGCTCGTCGAGCTCGGCGTGGCGCCGGGTGATCGCGTCGGCACGGTCTTCGACAAGAGCTTCGACGCGCTGGTGGCGCTCTTCGCGGTGATGCGCAGCGGGGCCTGCTACGTGCCGATCGATCCGGTGGCGCCGACGTCGCGCGCCGACAAGATCGTGCGCAACACCGATATGAAGGTGCTGCTGTGCTCGAAGGACCGCGCGCCGAAGTTCGTCGCCGAGCTCGATCCACAGACCACTCTCGAGCACGTGGTGGTCAGCGGCGAGACGACCGAGCTTTCGGCCGAGGGTTTTGCGGTCAAGGCCTTCGGCGCAGTGGCCGGTGACGGCGCGGCGCTCGTCGAGCCCGGCATCACCGACACGTACCCCGCGTACATCCTGCACACCTCGGGCTCCACCGGCATGCCCAAGGGCGTGGCGCTGTCGCACCTCAACGCGCTGACGTTCGTCAACATGGCGGCCGACTACTGGCAGGCCACGGCGGATGACGTCTTCGTCAGCCACGCGCCGTTTCACTTCGACCTGTCGGTGTTCGACTTCTACGTCGCCTTCAAGGTCGGCGCAGCGGTGGCGCTGCTGCCCGAGAGCTACTCGATCTTTCCCAAGAAGCTGTGCGAGTACATCGACAAGCACGGCATCACGGTCTGGAACTCGGTCTCGAGCGTGCTGACGCTGATCGCCGAGCGCGGCAAGATGGACGCCTACGACCTCGGCTCCATGCGCGCGATCATCTTCTCGGGCGAGGTGCTGCCGCTCAAGTATCTGCGCCAGCTCAAGGCCAAGATGCCGAAGGCCGGCTTCTTCAACGTCTACGGCCAGACCGAGGCCAACTCCTCGATGTGTTATCCGGTGGGCGAGCTGCCGGCCGACGACGGCTGGAAGACGCCCATCGGCAAGGCGCTGCCCAACTTCGAGGTCTTCGCCGTCGACGGCGAAGGCAACAAGGTCAGCGCGCCTGGCGTCGAAGGCGAGCTCTACGTGCGCTCGTCGACGCCGGCGCTGGGCTACTGGCGCGACCCCGAGCGCACAGCCGAGCGCTTCGTGGTCGACCCCGATCGGCCGTGGGCCTCCACGCGCCTCTACGCCACCGGCGACCTCGTCAAGATGGACGCCGAGGGCAACTTCCTGTTCGTCGGACGCAAGGACCACCTCGTCAAGAGCCGCGGCTACCGCATCGAGATCGGCGAGATCGAGCTCGCCATGAACGCGGTGGACGGCGTGCAGCAGGGCGTGATCGTCACGGTGCCCGACGACTTGATCGGCAACCGCATCATCGCCTGGGTCGAGCTCGACGGCAGCCGCGAGGTCGAGCCCAACGACATCATCGCCTACTGCCGCGAGCGGCTGCCGCACTACATGGTGCCCGAGATCGTCGAGATCGAGACGCCGCTGCCCAAGACGTCGACGATGAAGATCGACCGCAAGGGGCTGCAGGCGCGCTCCATCGAGACGCACGGCAAGTAGCGCCGCGCGTAGTCCTTACAGCTTTAGGCGCACGAACAGATCACCGACCTGGTACGTGTCGCCGATGCTGACCAGCGCGCCGGCCTTGACCGGGTCGCGCTTCTCAGAGTCGAACTTGTTGACACGCAGCACCTCGCTGCCGTCCTCGGGAAAGAGCGAGATCGCGCTCTGGCCGGTGGCCTCGAAGCGCGCGCGCTGCCCCCAGCCGCTCTCCAAGAAGCAGCGCCGCCCGCCCACGCACAGCTGCGCGTTGCGATAGAAGCCGCGCTTGGCCTGCGACAGCTCCGAGACCGGCATCTCGTTGCGGTCGAGCCGATCGATGCTCTTGCCCCAGTTGACCTTGAGCGCCTCGGGGAAGGGGTGCGGCGCGACGAAGCCGCGGATGAGCCAGATCAGAAAGATCAGCAGCAACAGCCCGACGCCGAGATACAAGAGCAGCCGCTTGTAGCGGTTCCAAAAGCCGCGCGGCTTGATCTCGACGGTCACCGGCACGAACGCCACGGCCGCGCCCTTGCTGAACCAGCTCGCGTCGAGCGCGCGCAGGGCGATCTTGCCGCTGCGCTTGCTGAGCCCTGGGTCGTCGAGCACCTTGCTGGCGCCGAGGCAGACCTGCAGCTTGCGGTCGCCCGGGCGCAGCACGACCGTGTCGCCGCTGGCGCCGTTGACGCCGAAGCGCACGCCGTCGGGCAGAGACAGCGCGCTGGCGTCGATCTTGACGCGCACGGGGCGCGTCATGCCGCCGGTGCTGACCGTCCAGTCCTGACAGGCCTGCCACGGGCCTTTGCTGCTGTCTTTGTCCTGGTCGATGGAGAGCGGGCCTTTGCCGCCGCTGGCCGTCAGCGCGCCGCCGCGCCCGATGGTGACGGTGTGCTTCTCGACGCTGGGCAGCTCGAAGACGAGCTTTCCGCGGCGCCGGCGTCGCGCGATGGCCGCGAGCTGGTAAGTGCCCGGTGTGGGCGGCACGAAGAAGCCGCGGTAGGCGCAGGCGCCCTTGTCGCAGCGCAGCGCGAGCTTGGGGCCGGGCTTGCAGCGCTCGCGCGCGCGGGCTCCGCTGGCGCAGATCAGCGCGCGCACGTTGACGCCGGCGAGAAACTTCTGTTTGCCGATCACGGCGCCCGAATTGGAGCGCCGCGTCAGCTTGGCGACGAGCTCGTAGCCTCCCGATTCGCCGCGGACGACGGCTCCGCGGCCAGAGAGCTTGGCGGCGTGGGGCGGGTCGAGGTGCAGCGCCAGGTCGTAGTCCCAGATCAGCAGCGCGCGATACGAGCCTGCCCCGGCGAGCTTGATCTTGAGGTCGGCCGGGCCGCTGGGGCGCAGCTTCTCGACATAGTGATAGACCGGCTTGGCGTTGGAGCCGCGGTCGTGGCCGTTGTCGATGACCTTGCGCGGCGCTGGGCTGCCCGGCAGCGTCACGGTGAACGTGCCGCCGCGCGAGAGGATCACCACGTTGGCGTAACGCACGTAGTCGTCCATGCGCGCCAGCGTGTGCTCGCCGTCGAGCAGGTCCTGCACCACGACCTTGGAGCCGAGCTGCTGGGCGTAGATCTCGGCGAAGGCCTGGATCAGCTTGTCGCCCGACTGCGCCACCGAGAACAGCTTGCCGTGGCTGCGGCGGGCTACGGTCTCGAAGAGGCTTTGCCAGCGCGTGCCGAGCGTGCCGAGCAGCACCGGGTAGATGCGCGTGGCGCCGCAGCGCGCGGCGAGCTCGCGCAGAAACTTCTCCTGGTCGACGAGCGCCTGGGCGCGGTCGCGGTTGGGTCCCGGGTCGGGCTCGCCGTCGGTGAGAAAGAGCAGCAGCTTGACGCCCGCGCCGCCGCCGAGCAGCTTCATCGCGCGCGACAGAGGCCGGTCGTAGATCGTCTGCACCGAGCGGCGCTGCAGCGCGCGCAGCCGTCCGAGCAGCGGGCGCACGTTGCGGCCGCCGGGCCGAAGGCGTGTGGGGCGCAGGTTGAGCGGCACCAGCGCCACGCTGTCGCCGCTGTTGGTCAGCTGCGCCGCGATCTCGGCGGCCGTGATGCTCAGGCGGCGCGGGTCGGTGCGGCGCATGCTGCCCGAGTCGTCGAGCACGATCACCATCTGCAGCGCCGAGTCGCCACCGCGCGCCATCGCCGGCGCGCTGCCGAGCAGCACCATCGCGACGCAGGTCCAGCGCAATACCCGACTCACGCTGCCAGCTTACCAAACGGTCGCTGACGTTTCGCGTTTCTAGCGGTCGAGGTACGAGGGCCTAGGGCTTGCGCAGGTGCGGCGCCACGGCGGCGACGAGCCTGCGCACGCGCTCGACATCCACCGGCGCGTGCACCTGGCCGTCGCGCTTGAGCCAGGTGCCGACGATCGCTGCGTCGGCCAGCGGCGCCAGCGAGCGCGCCTGCGTCGGGTTGACGCCCGACCCGAGCACCACCAGCTGCTCGCCCTCGCCGATCACCGCGCGCACGGCCTCGACGCGGCCGCGGTCGATGGCGGCTCCGGTGGCCACGCCGGTGACGATCACGCCGTCGGCGAGGCCGCGAAAGAGGCAGTCGCGCACCGCGTCTTCGAGCGACAGCGGGGCCAGCGGCGCGGCGTGTTTGACCAGCACGTCAGCGAGCACCTTCACGCCCGTCGCGCCGAGCGCCGCGCGATAACGCATCGTCGCGGCGGCTTCGCCTTCGATCACGCCCTGGTCGGTGACATAGGCGCCGGTGTGCACGTTGACGCGGATGAAGTCGAGGCCGGCGGCGGCGGCGATGCCGAGCGCCGCGCGCGCGTCGTTGCGCAGGCAGTTGACGCCCAGCGGTAACCCAAAGCGCGCCTTGCAGCGCTCGGCGACCAGCGTCAGCGTAGCGATCTGGTGCGCTGGCAGATCGGACTTGGCGAACGGCGCCGAGCCGAAGTTTTCGACGATCATGCCGTCGACGCCGCCCTGCGCCAGCGCCTCGGCGTCGCGCAGCGCGTGGTCGCTGACGCCCGCGAAGCCGCCCTCGCGGTAGGCCGGGTCGCCGGGCATCGCCGGCAGGTGTATGACTCCGATGATCCCTCTAAGCATCACTCCCTCGATCGCGGCGATGTTACCATCGGCGCAGCGATGCTCGAGCTCTACGCCATCTCCTATTCGCCTTGGTCCGAGCGCGCGCGCTGGGCGCTCGACTACCACGAGCTGCCCTATCGCGAGCGCGAGTACCTGCCGATCTTCGGCACACCGCTGCTGCGTCTGCGCGCGCGCCGCTTCAGCGGGCGCATCACCGTGCCGCTGCTCATCGGTGACGACGACGTGGTGCTGATGGACTCCTTCGACATCGCGCGCCACGCCGACGCCATCGCGCGCGGCGGGCGCCCGAGCCTCGTGCCGGACGAGCACCGCGGCGAGATCGAGCGCTACAACGCGCTGTCCGAGGCCGCGCTGGCGGCCGGCCGCGCGCGCGTGACACCCGCGGTGGTCAGCGATCCGGCCGCGCGCCGCGAGTCGGTGCCGGCAGCGCTGCGTCCGCTGGCGGCGCGCGCGGCGGCGCTCGGCGGCGCCTACCTGCGCCGCAAGTACGACACGCGCCGCCTGGAGGGCGACGTCGGTCGCGAGGCGGTGGTCGCCGCGCTCGACGCGCTGCGTGCAGGGCTCGCGACCGGAGACGGCGGCGGCGGCGGCGGCGACTATCTGCTCGGCCGCCTGACGTACGCCGACATCACCATGGCGAGCATGCTGCAGGTGGTCGAGCCGGTGCGCAGCGAGGCGGTGCCGATGGGCGAGAGCACGCGCCGCTGCTGGCGCGATGCGGAGCTGGCGTCGAGCTACGCCGATGTGGTCGCCTGGCGCGACGCGCTCTACGCGCGCCATCGCGCGCGCTGAACAACGTATCGCAGGGGGAGACGGAGGCAGCAGACTAGCGGTGGCCGAGGCAAAGCGACATGGCGCGGGGCTGCCGCTGCGGCCGACGCTGCTGAGCGTCGTCGTGATGCTGATCCTCGGCGGCGCCGGCGGCGTGGGGTTCATCGCCTATTCCAGCTCGCGCGGCATCGTCGACAAGCTGTGGAATGACCTGGCGCGCCAGCTGGTGACGGCGACGACGCAGCGCACGCTGCGTTACTTCGCGCCGGCGCGCCCCTACATCGAGCTCACGCGGCGGCAGGCCGAGACGCGGCGCCTGCTGGTCGGGCCGTTCGACGCGGAGACGGAGCCGCGCGGCTTGCTCGACTATTTCCGCGCCGCCATCGAGGCCAACCCCAACTTCACCTGGGCCAGCTTCGGCGGCGTCGATGGCACCTACGTGGCGGCTTATCGCCGCAAGGGCGGCGCCATCCGTGCGGTGTGGCGCACGGCACGCGCCGGCAAGCCCACCATCATGCGCGTGCTGGCACCAGACGCGCACCACGGCTGGCGCATCGTGCGCCGCTACGACGGCAGCTACACGCCGGTGGGGCGCCCGTGGTTCGCCAAGGCGCGCGCCCAGAAGGACGGGCGCGGCGTGTGGGTCGAGCCGTTTGTGTTCGCCACCGTCAAGCAGCCCGGCTTCATGTACGCCTGGGCTTATCACCCCAAGCAGCACGCGGGCGACTTCGATCCGCGCGCGGCGAAGCGCGCCGCAGCGTCGCAGCCTGCTCATCGCCAGACCGCCGGCGTCTTCGCCGTCGAGTACGAGATGTCGGAGCTGTCGACGTTTCTCTCGACGCTGCGCGTGGGCAAGAGCGGGCGTGTCTTCGTCGTCACCGACAAAGGCGAGGTGGTCGGCCATCCGCAGGGGCAGACCACCGAGAAGCACGGCGGCAAGCTGCGCGTGGCGCGCGCAGCCACTCACCCCGACGAGATGCTGCGCAGCGCGTGGACGGCGCTGCGGCGCCGCAAGAACAAGCTCGGCGACACCTTCGCAGTCGGTCGCTACCTGGCGATGGCGCACGCGTTCCCGCCAGACACGGGCATCGACTGGCGCGTGCTGGTGGTCGTGCCCGAGAGCGACTTCTTCGGCGAGCTGCGCGCGCAAGCGCTGCAGACGCTGCTGATCGCGCTCGCCGCCGCCGCGCTGGCCATCGTGCTCGGCGCCGTGTTCTCCAATCGCGTCTCGAGCGCGCTGCGCGTCATCGCCGACGACCTCGAGCGCATCGGCCGCTTCGAGCTCGAGGGCCGCGCGCTCGAGCAGAAGCAAGAATCCTTCGTGCGCGAGATCAACGAGATGCGGCAGACAACGCTCAAGATGAAGCGCAGCCTGCGCTCGTTCGGCAAGTACGTGCCCAAGGAGCTGGTGCGCGAGCTGATCGTCAGCGGCGCCGAGGCCGAGCTCGGCGGGCGCAAAGCCGAGCTGACGGTGCTCTTTTCGGACATCGCCGGCTTTACCACCGTCGCCGAGAAGCTCGAGCCCGACGTGCTGGTGGAGCTGCTCGGCGAGTACCTCGAGGCGATGAGCGCCGCGATCCGCGAGTGCGGCGGCACCGTCGACAAGTACATCGGCGACGCGATCATGGCCTTCTGGGGCGCCCCGCGCGATAGCGAGGCGCACGCGCTTTCGGCCTGCCGCGGCGCTCTGGCGATGCGCCGGCGGCTGCGCGAAAAACAGGCGCTCTGGGACGCGCGCGCGCTGCCGCGCTTCGATACGCGCATCGGGATCAACACCGGCGAGATGCTGGTGGGCAACTTCGGCGCGCCCGACCGCCTCAACTACACCGTCATCGGCGACCCGGTGAACCTCGCGTCTCGTCTCGAGGCGCTCAACAAGCAGTACGGCACGCAGATCATCATCGGCGAGCGCACGGCCAAGCTCGTCGGCGAGGCCTTCGTGCTGCGGCCGCTCGACTTCGTCGCGGTCAAAGGCAAAGACGACGCCGTGCGCGTCTTCGAGCTCGTCGGCGAGACAGGGCAGGTCGACGACGAGACGCTCGCGGCGGTCGAAGCGTACAGCGACGCGCTGGAGCACTATCGCGCGCGGCGCTTCGCCGAGGCACACGCCGCGCTCGAGCCGCTCGCCGACGCGGGCGACGCGGCCGCGCGGCAGCTCGTGGCGCGCTGTCAGGCCTACGAGGTCGCGCCGCCGCCAGACGACTGGGACGGGCGCACCACGATGACGTCGAAGTAGCCCTGGGGTTTCACGGCACGATGCGGTGAATGCTTGCCGCGCCGCTGCCGTCGCCGGTGCTGACGTAGATGTAGTCTTTGCCGGTAAAGCGCAGCGCCACGCCCTGGTTGATGCGCGCGTTGCTCGTCGTGCCGAAGCCGTTGCCGCCGATGCCCTGGCAGGCCGGCAGCGTCGCCGAGCAGCCCGACTGACCTTCGAAGTCGGCGCGCGTCGCGGGGGCAGCCGCCGTGCTGCGGAAGATCACGATGCCGTCGTTGGCGTTGTCGTAGCCGACGTAGAGCGCGGTGGCTGTGGCCACGAGCAGCGTGATGTGCGTGTTGGACGCGTTACCGAAGCGGCACGAGCTCTGCGCGTCCGCGGCTACCAGCGACCAATCGCCGGGATCGCACCGGCCAGGCGTGCCCGAGCCGTTGGGCGCGCAAACCCACAGCTGCGGCCCGGCGCTGGTGTTGCGCGCCATGTAGAGCTGCCCGCGATAGGCCGCCATCTGTGGGATCGCCTTGTCACGCGGCTCGAGGTCGGTGTGCTTGGTCGTCATCGACGCGCCGTAGAGGCCCCAGGCGGCCGCGCCCGGCGTGCAGTTGCTCCAGTCTTGCGGCGCGTCGCGGTAGTTTCCAGGCTGCGGCGTCGTGGCGCGCATGCAGCCGCCGCCGTTGGCGAGGTACAGCCGGCCGCCGAAGTCCGTGATGGCGTCGATCATCGCCACGGTGCCGGCGCTGCCGATGCCCGGCATGTCGTAGGCGCGCAGATCCTCAGCGTCGGTGGGGTCGCGCGCGTCGAGGCCCGGCGCGGCCGGCGTCGACTTGAGCATCAGCAGGTAGGGCCGCTGCGCGCCGCTGGAAGCGAAGCCGAGATAGACACGATCGGAGAGGATGTGCGACGCCGAGATGGTGTGCACCGTGTTGCCGAACAGCGCGTGCAGATCGACGTAGTTGAACGGCAGCGTGGCGCCGTTTACGGCGTCGCTCATGTAGATGTAGCCGAGTGTCCCGCTCGAGTGGCCGCCGCCGAGCAGCAGCCACCGCTTGCCCGTGATCGTGCCCGAGGTGAACAGGCCGCGGCCGTCTTCGTTGTCGGGACCGCAGGCGAGGGTATTGGCCTGACAGCCGCCGGCGCCGACGGAAGGAAAGGGTGGCGTGGCGAGGTTGGCGCTGGTGTTGCCAGTGGTGTCGGCTGGCAGCGCGAAGTCGACCTTGGTCGCGTTGGCGCCGTCGGCCTTGCTGCGCACGGCGCCGTGGCCGTCCTTGCGCGGCCCGACGTAGAGGTCGCCGCCGTGCTCGAAGACGAACAGAAACGGCGTCCCATCGCCGAAGGGATCGCTGCGCACCAGCTGCACCACCGGCTTGGGTGGCCCGCCGTCCACGGTCATGTCGCTGGTCGTGTCGACGCTGCTGTCGGGGACGGTCGTGTCGGCGCTCGCATCGGCGTCTGCCCCCACGTCGGCTTGGCCGTCGAGGCCGGCGTCGGCGTTGGTGTCGGCGTCGGTGTCTTGCGATGCATCCGCCGCGTCGGCCGTCGCGTCACGGCCCGCGTCGGGACCGAGATCGGCACCGACCTCCGGCGCCGCGTCGGCGACGTCAGCCCGCCCGTCGGCCGCCGCCGCCGAGCCGACGGTGAAAGCGTCGTCGAGCGTGGCTTCGCGCCCGCGCGGATCGCGCAGTCGCAGCCGGTAGCGGCCCTCGGCAAGCGTCGCCGGCACGACGGCGCGAAGCTCGCTCGCCGACATGAACGTCACGGCGCCGAGTGGCGTATCGCCGAGCCACAGCGAAAACGTCGTCTCGGCGCGCGAGCGCTGCTCGTCGTCGTAGCTCGCGCGCACGGCGGCGAAGAACTGTCGCCCGATGACCGCCACATGCATCGACTGCCCGACATCGGCACGGTCAGGCTCGAGGCGCGAGATCTCGGGCATCATCGGTCGCTCGCTGCAGCCTGCGCCGGCGCCGAGCGCGACGAGCGCTGCCAATAGCGCGCGCCCGATCACCTGAGCACCCTCAGGCGATAGCCGACATCGAGCAACAGACCGCCAGCGAGCAGCTCGAGATCCTCGCGCGTCACGCGCCCGTACTGGTAGCCGGCTTGCACGAAGACATCGCCAGGGCCGAGCTGCAGCCCGAGGCCTAGCAGCCAGCGCCCGCCCCACGAGAGGCTCGTCTCGACGAGGCGCCCGCTCAGCGCGCCGTCGCTCGAGGCGCGCACGACCTGCGCCACCACGCCGCCGGCGACATAGGGCGCGAAGCGCCCGCGGCGCAGCGCGTAGGTCAGCATCACCGCCGTCGGCACCAGCCACAGCTGCGAGGTGGTCTGCGCGTCCTCGGCGCCGGCCACGTCGATGCGCTGGCTGGCGAAGCTGAGCCCCAACGCCAGGCGCAGGCCGATGCGGCCCACGGGCAGCGCGTAGTCGCCGCCGAGCTCGAGACCGAAGCGCGGGCTGACCAGCGCGCCGAGGTTGTGCATGACGCCGCTGCTGACCCCGAGCGCCACCTGCAGGCGCGACTCGGACGGCGACCGAGCCGGCGTGGCTGGCCGCGCGCGCAGCGTCGGCCGC
>JAGQIK010000064.1 GCA_020431405.1 Myxococcales bacterium | reverse complement strand
CGGGCGCCGAGCGGGTGATCGTGCGCTGGCAGTCGATCTCGCGCAGGTTGCCCGTGATGCGCACCTGACAGCGCAGCTCGCCGTCGATGTTCCCGAAGTGCTGCTCGAGTAGCTTGCGCAGCCGCGCGCTGGGCGGCGCGACGACGACGGGAGCGTTGGCGTGCGGCGTCGCGTTGCGGATCACGGCGCCGGGAGGCAGCGGGACGGCGCGCTTGACCGGAAGCTCGGGCAGCGGCACGGCGCGCTTGACGGGCTTGCTGGGCAGCGGCACGGCGCGCTCGATGTGACCGCGCGGAACGGCGACGGGCGCTTGGCCGTCGGGGATGTCGAGGTCGCGGCCGCCCATGGCCGGCGGGATGTCGCCAGCGCTGATCGAGGGCGGGATACTGCCCGAGACGCGGTCTGCCGAGGCAGCGGTGGCGAACAAGAGGCTGGCGCCGAGGATAATCGTCGTTAGCGCTCGCTTCATGAGATGCCTCCCTTCGAGGACATCGATAGACAGAGCAAGCCTCGTGCCGCATGGCAAGCACCTGAAAACACGTCGCGCGCCGCGATCTTCGTAGCCTTGTGTCAACGGGCGTCTGTGAAGCGAGGTTCACACGGCAGCGGATAGACCGTCGCCGCGGGTCGCGCGTTCACCACCCGCATGCACATGCAACGTCGCCTCATGGCGCTGCCGCTGGCAGTCGCCCTCGCCGCAACGACCACCTTTGCCTACCAGCGGACGGGCCACACCTGAGCGATGGTCGCCCCGCCGCGCCGTGCGCGCGAGCAACGACTGGTGCTCAAGCCGCGCGAGCTTTCGCGCTCGCAGGTGCTCGCGCTGATCAAGCAGCGCGGGTGGGCGGCGGTGGGCATGCCGTCGCAGCGACAGCTGCTCGTCGGTCCGCGCGGGCGGACGGTCGCCTACGTGGCCGGCAAGAGCCTCATCGTGCGCGACCGCAGCGGGCGCGTGCGCATGCTGCGCGATGTGGTCGGCGACTTCCGCTACAGCGCCGACGGCCGCTACCTCTCGGCCATGAGCCGCAAGAGCGGCCGCTTCACGCTGCGCTTGCTCGACGTTCGGACCTCGCGCTGGCGTGTGCTCGGCACGCTGCCCAACGCGTATTGGATGGAGTGGTCTCGCCGCGGCCCGCTGGTCAGCTACTGGGACACCCACTCGCGACGCTACGTGCTCGAGCTGTTCCCGCTGCAGGGCAAGCGCCGCGTCGTCGCGTCGGCGAGCAACCTCGTGGCGCGTCGCTTCTTCAGCGCGGTGCGTGGCTACCGCGTGGCCTTCATGATCGGCCGCGTGCTGCACACCGCCGACGTGCGTCGCCCCGGCAAGAGCCAGCCCGCGCTGACGCTGCCGGGCTGGGTCGTCAACGGCGATATGAGCCCCGACGGCGGGGCCGTGGCCATCGTCACCAGCGCGGGCTTCTACCGCTACACGCTGGGCGCGACGCCGGTCAAAACCGAGCTGCTCGACGCGTCGAAGACGGTGCACTCGGTGTGGTTCGATCGGGATGGCGCGCTGGCGTGGGCCAACCCCAAGGGAGCGCACCGTCTGCGCGGCGCCGTCAAGCGCAGCTTCTGGGCATCGCGCGGCGAGCCGATCAAGACCATGCGCCTGCACCGCAGCAGCAAGGACGGCCTGCTCGTCGTGACCCAGCGCCGCGTGCGTGTGGTGTCGATGCGTGACGCACGCCCCAGCGCGCGCGTGCTCGCCGTCGTAGGCAGCGGCGTGCAGCTCGTCTCCAGCGACGACTACGAGGGGGGCACGCTGCTGTGGAGCGCCAAGCCGATCCCGTTCGTGATCGGCAAGCGCCAGCGTGCTGCGCTGACCCGCCTGCGCGGCCTCGGTCTGCTGCAGCGGCAGCAGGCGCGCGCACGCTAGCGCAGGCGAGATGGAACTTATCGAGCCGCGGAGGCTCTAACCAAGCAGCTCTCTACTTGCTCCCGCCGGCCGGCGATCTCGACAACCACACATCGCGTCTCGAGCGCGGTGCGCGGAGCACGCGCGCGCGTGCCCTCGCGGGAGGTCGCCATGACACCACAGCCTGATTCACCGACACCCAAGCCCCAACCCAACCAGCCTGCAACCGCTGCCGCCGCCGCCGCCAAGGTGCTGCGCGTTGGCGTCGTGATGGCCGGTCGCGTCGTCGAGGAGCGCATCGTGCGCGACGAGCGACGTGTGACCCTCGGCGCGTCGCCGCACAGCACGTTCTGCGTGCCCGGCTCGGCGCTGCCCCGGCGCGTTGACATCTTCGAGCGCACGCGCGACGGGCGCTATCGGCTCGTCGCGCCGACGTCCGTCGGCGGGCGCCTCTATCACGATGGCCAGCTGCGCCCGCTGGCCGAGCACCAAGCAGCCGGCGGCAAGCGCCTCGACGTGATGCTCGACGACGACTCGCGCGGTCGGCTCGAGCTCGCCGACGTGACGCTGCTGTTTCAGCTGGTGAGCGCGCCGCCGCGTATGCCGCGCCCGCGCCTGCCCGCGTCGCTGCGCGCGCGCCCTCTCGACCGCCTCGACATGCCGCTAGCTGCGAGCTTCACCTTTCTCGCGGCGCTCGCGGCGGGCTTCGGTTTCTACCTCTCGACGGTCGAGCTGCCGCATCGCTCGCCGACGGTGGTGCCCGACGGATTCCCGCAGCTGACGGCGGCGGCGCGCCCCGTGGTCGTGTTTCGCGGCGACCTGCCCAAGAAGGTCGGCGAGAAGCCGGTCAAGCCCAAGCAGCCGAAGGCCAAGGCGAGCGATGACGGGCGCAAGACCAAGCGGCGTCACGCGCGCAAGTCGCCGGCGCACGGCACGCGTCGCGCGAGCAACAAGAAGCAAGGGCCCGCTTGCGACGCCGCCTGTCAGGCCAAACGTCGCCGCGCGCGGCTGGCCAAGGCGCTCGCCTCGCAGCCCGTCTTCACGCTGATCGGCTCGCCGAGCGCGCGCGGCCGCGCCACCGCGTACGACCAGCTGCGTCGCGGCGACCCCAGCCGCAAGATCGACAAGGCGCTCGATGGCGCCACCGCCATGCGCACCGGTCCGCGCACCGACGGGCTGCGCGTGCGAGGCACCAACAAGGTCAAGCGCGCCTCCATCGGCGATCTCAATCCACGCATCAGCGGCCCGACGCGGGTCGACACCGGCACGGTAGTCAAGGAGCGCGTGCCCGAGGTCGACGTGCGTCCCATCGGTCCGCCGCCGACCGGTCCCGACGCGCCGCCGGCAGACGTGGTCGCGCGCCGACTGCGCCGCTTGATGCCCGCCTTCCGCAACTGCTACCAGCGCGCGATCAAGCGTGGCGGCATCGCCAACGGAAAGATCTCGCTGCGCCTCGACCTGAGCGTCATCGGGCGCACCATCGGCGTCGAGGTCGAGCGCGACACCATCGGCAGCCCCGTGCTCAAGGCGTGCGTCACGCGCACGGCCAAACGTTTTCGCATCCCGCCCCAGAAGCGCCGCACCGAGCTGGCGCTCCCGCTGATCTTCCGCCGCAAGTAGCGCCGCGAGCCTTCAGCTCGGCGCGGCGGCGGTTGATATCATCAGCTGCGACGCGCCGAGCAGCTGTCGATCTGCGTTGGCGTCGTACGTCGAAAGACAAAGGGGAGGCTGATGGCCTACGACGAAAAGCTCGCCGCGCGGCTCGAGACGGCGCTGCAAGACCGCGAGGGGTTCAGCAAGCGCAAGATGTTCGGAGGCTTGTGCTTGATGATCAACGGACACATGACCGTCGGCGTGACCAGCGAGGACATGATGGTGCGCGTCGGGCCCGACGGTTACGAGGACGCGTTGGCGCAGCCGCACGCGCGCGCGATGGACTTCACGGGCAAGCCGCTCGCGGGCATGGTCTACGTGGCCAAGGCTGGGGTACGGACCAAGCGACAGCTCGACGCGTGGGTGGCGCGCGGCCTCGCCTTCGTCGAAGGGCTGCCGCCGAAGAAGGCGAAGACGACGAAGAAGAAGTAGTGCGGCGACCGGCGTTGGCCGCGGCTGGCGAGGCCGGTTGCCCCCCTGGCTGGGACTACTCGCCCAGGCTGCTCACGCCTGTTTGCAGCCTTGCGGGCTCGAAGGCGAGGGGATCGCAAGCTTAGTCCCCGAGATCACGTGGAGCGGATCCTTGCCCGCATCTTGCACTGACCCTGGCCATGCCTCACCGCCGGGTTGTTACGTGGTTCGCCATCTGTGCTGTCGCAGCGCTCAGCGCCTGCGGCGTCGACGACGAGCAGCTCGGCCGCTCGCCGTTCGCGCTCTCCGCCTCGGTGGAGCAGTGGCGCAAGCTGGTCGAGAAGTACTTCAAGCCGCAGCACGTCACGTGGGGGCTGAACATCATCGCTTGCGAGAGCGGTGGCAATCCCAACGCTTACAACGCCAGCTCGGGCGCCTCGGGCCTCTTCCAGCACCTCAAGAAGTACTGGGCCGACCGCGCCACCAAGGCGGGCTTCCCGGGCGCGTCGCCCTTCGAGGGCGAGCCCAACATCGCCGCGTCGGCCTGGCTGCTCTACGCAGCCGGCGGTGGCCCGCAGCAGTGGTCGTGTAAGTACTCGCCCTTCGAGGACTTCAACTACCAACCGAAGTACTTCAACAACGGCACCCCGGTGGGTCCAGGGTCGACCACGCCACCCGCGCAGAGCTGTCCGACGCTGCCTGCCGCCGGCGGCGTGATCGACGAAGAGGGCCCCTGCCTGCAGCTCAACGGTGACAGCAAGTACTGGCGCTCGGTGAGCGGGCAGGGTCACAACAGCTCGCTGCTCTGGACCAACGCCTTCTCCAACGCCACGCCGAACAACTGGGCCAAGTGGAACGTCCAGCTCGCCGAGGCGGGGCGTTACATGGTGCTCTACTACGGCGTGCCGGCCTACGCGATCTACAGCGCCACGCGCTACAAGGTGCGCCACGACGGCAGCGAGAACACGGTGGTGGTCAACCAGTCGAGCGGCGGCAGCGGCTGGCGCCTGCTCGGCACGTTCGACTTCAAGAAGGGCGGCGATCAGTGGGTCGCCGTCTACGACAACTACTCGGGCACCGTGCCGAAGGACCAGCACATCATCGTCGACGCGATCAAGCTCGAGCGCGTCGGCGCGACGCCTCCGCCGACGGATCCCAACCCGCCGACGGATCCCAACCCGCCGACAGACCCCAATCCGCCGACGGACCCCAACCCGCCGAGCGAGCCGCCGCCGAGCCAGCCCACCACGCCGCCCACGGTGCCGCCGACCACGCCGCAGCCGCAGCCGCAGCCGCCGGCCGACAACACGGGGCAGCGCGGGACGGATCAGGTCTTCGGCGGATGCAGCGCAGCGGGCGGCGCGCCGCTGGTTGGCGGCGTGCCTTGGATGCTCGCGCTGCTCGGATTGGCGCTGCTGCGCGTGCGCTCGCGGCGACGCGACAGCTAGCGAAGAGAAGAAGACTAGCGGCGGCGGCGGCGGCGCGTGACGAGCGCCAGCAGGCCGACGATCAGCAGCACGGCGGGCAGCGTCGGCATCGCGCCAGCGGCGATGGAGCAACCGCTCTCTTGCGGCGGATCCGTCGTGCCCGCGTCGGGCGTGGCCGCGGTGTCCGGCGTCGCGCCGGCGTCGGGCGTCGTCGCCGTGTCGGGCGTCGCGCCAGCGTCGGGGGGATCGGCGAGCTTGATCGTGTAGAGCAGCTGGAACGCGCCCTGATACTGCCCGACGTTGACGGGCAGCACGTAGTAGCTCTCGCCCGGGGCGAGGGTGTTTTCGCTGTCGCCGACCTTGAGCGTCAGCGAGGGCGCCGTGTTGGCGATGGTGAAGTCGCTCTTGGACTTGAAGGTCGAGAACTCGACGGTCTGGCCCTTGCGCACGAAGGCGCCCACGTTGGTGGTGCCGCTCCACTTGGCGTAGCGATCGATGACCGTGATCGTCATCTCGATGGCGTTGGCCGGGACGTCGATCTTGTACTGCAGCGAGGCCGGCATCAGGTTGAGGCCGAGCTGTCCGGCGCCGAGCAGGAAGCCGCTGCGCGAGGGCGTGACGTCGTCGAGCGCGATGACGCGCTCGCAGGTGTCCACCGCGCGCTTCTTGAACTCGGCGTCGAGCTTGCCCGCGAGCGTGGGATCACTCGATGCCTGCGCGAGCTTGACGAGCAGCTTGACCGCGTCGGCAAAGGACGGCGACTGCTCGAGCGAAGCCATCGTGTTGTAGACGACGAGGTCGAAGACCTTGGTGTCAGACAGCGTCTGGCGCACGGTCCAGATCGCGCGCGACCACAGCAGGCCGTCCTCGTGGGTCTCGCCGATGAGGTCGTCGGGACAGGTGGCGTTGCCGGAGATGTCGCGGATCTCGCCGCGGTTGCCACCAGCGTACTCGCCGACCTTGCTGTCGCCGGTAAAGAAGCTCGACATCAGGTCGGCGAAGGCCTCGTTGAGCGCGCCCGGCACGTGGTTGAAGCCGATGGCGTCGAACGAGGACGTCAGGTTCGACGTCTCGTCCACCGCCGAGTGCGTGAACTCGTGGTAGATGACGTCGCCGTCGTAGGCGAAGTCGCGCTTGTTGCCCTGACCCATCACCACGTCGCCGAGGCCGTCGTTGTTCACGTCGCCGAAGAAGGCGTTGTAGACGCCCTGATCGCCCTGCGGCGTCTCGACGTAGTAGTTGACCACCACGTCGATGGACTGCGACGCGCGCTTGCGCGCGAACGAGAACGTATCGCGCAGCCAGCGGTGGAACGTATCGACGTGGTAGTAGGCCTGCACCTCGGTAAAGGGATCGCTGGTGCTCGGCTCGACGGGCATGTCGAGGAAATCACCGTTGGTGTCGGGCTTGGCGTAGCGAGTGCACTCGAGCTTGTTGCTCTTGACCGCGCAGCTCTGCACGTTGGCGAACTCGCCCTTGAGCTCGCTGCCGTCGCCGGCGAGCCCTTGCAGCGTGTACGGCACGGCCTGCGTCTGCTTGGGGTTGGTGCCGTAAGCGAGGCCTTGCACGTGGCGTAGGGCCGAGCGCGTGGCGAGCGTCTTTCCGCTGACGGCGTCCACGCGCACGAGCAGCCGCTGAAACGGCGACTGCGTCGAGAGCGCGAGCTCGTAGACCTTGCGCGCGGTGGCGCCGTCCATCACGAGGCCGAGGGTGGTGCGTGTGATCAGCGCACCCGCGCGCGTGCGCGCCGGCAGCTGCGCCAGCAGGCGCGCGCGCGCCGTGTTGGCGTCGAGGATCGCGTCGTCGCTGAGCGACTTGACCTCGGCAAGCTTGCCGCCGATGGCGACGAGCTTGTTGCCGACGACCACCGCGGCGACGTTGGCGTCGAGCAGCGGCAGGCCGCCGTGCTTCTGCACGAAGCGAACGACCGCGCCTGACTTGAGCTTCGTCGTGTAGGCGTGCTCGAGCGTGGCGTGCGTCACACCGAAGCGCGACAAGCGCGCGAGCACCGCGGCGCGTGCGCCCGGGACCAGTGCGCCGCCGATGGGAGCGTCGATGTCGGTGAAGGTCTTCGCCATCGCGCTGCTCGAGAGGAGCATCGCGGCGGCGAGCGTGAGGGGGGCAAAACCACGAACGAGTCGCGTCACTGCATGCCTGCCTGTTTGTAGGGCCTGAAAAGTTAAGCGCTAAACCAAGGCGCGCTTTATAGCACAGGCGCTACAGTCAGCAGCGGGCTTCTGCAAGCCCTCAGGACCGCTCGGATTTTCTAGGGGGTTCCGGTGTACCGAATGATCCCATTGTTCCCTACGACGAACACATTGGTCGGCGAGGTGCCCCAGACGCCCTGCGCCACGGTGCCCTGCGGCGGCGCCAGCTTCGCCCAGTTGGTGCCGTTGTAGACCACGATCTGCTCGTCGGGCGCGAAGAGCGACTGGCCGACGGCGAAGATGTTCGAGGCGCCGGTGCCCCACAGCGCGTAGAAGTACGTCTGCACGGTCATCGCGACCTTGGCCCAGGTGCTGCCATCCCAGCGCAGCACGGTGCCGTCGAGGCCGGCGGCGTAGACGTTGTCGGCGGCGGTACCCCAGACGGCGTAGAGGTTGGCCGTCGTCGGAGACGTCACGGCTGCCCACGAGCTGCCGGTGTAGTGCAGGATCTTGCCGTTGTCGCCGACAGCCCAGACGTCGCTGGCGCTGATGCCCCAGATGCCGCGCATCGGGTTGCCGCTGGTGAGCGTCGTGCCGCCGGTGGTCGACGACGTCGTCCAGTAGGGGCTGCTCGTGCTGACGGTGTGGGCGAGGATGTAGCCGTTGTCCGAGGTGGCGAAGACCTTGGTGGGCGTGGCGAAGATCGCGTTGAGGCTGTAGCTGGTGCTCGTGCTGGTCGGGTTCTTGGTCCACGACGTGCCGTCGTAGGTGAGCGAGATCGCCGGGCCGACGGCCTGGATGCGGTAGCACTTGCTGTTGATGCAGGCGGCGCCGTTGACGGCGCTGCAGGTGCCGCTGCAGCTCTGGCCGAGATCGATGCCGTAGATGCCCTGCAGGTCCGACTTGTCGAGGTTGTTCTGCGAGCGCCAGCTGCTGCCGTCGAAGAAGACGATCGCGCCGCCCTTGCCCACGGCCCAGACGTGCTGCTCGTCGATGCCCCAGATCGCGCGCAGCTGCGCGTTGGCGGGGTTGTCCATCTTGGTCCACGGACCGGTTTGCCCACTGTCGGCGGTCGTATCGGGCTGCGCCGTGTCGGGCGCGGGCAAGTCGATGGTGCTGTCGCCGACGCCCGTGTCGGGGCTGACGATCTGCTCGCCGACGCCCTTGTCCGGCGTGGTGTTGTTGCCGCTGTCACCGCACGCGGCGACGCTGGCGACGATCAGCGCGAGCGCGAAGGTATTGAATGAGCTAAGTAGACGCATTTCCATCCTCCAACCGACTGCAAACCACACGATTAGCAGCTACTCCCAGGCGATGTCGACGCCTTCTTCGTCGCCGAGCGCCTGCTCGAGCAGCTCGAGCACCTCGGCCGGCGCGTTGTCCTGATCGCGCAGCATCTCGATGGTGTCGGCCGTAATGTAGTAGTCCTGATCCTCGGAGTGCTCCTCCACCAGGTGATCCATCAAGAACTGCAGCTGGGCGTCGGTGATCTCGCCCACGGTCTCCTTGTTGTCGACCAGATAGATGCGTGGCATGCGCGCTCCGTGCGGCCCTAATACCAGCCGCGGAAGAAGAAAAAGAAGTCGACGGTGTTCGACCGTCCGGCGCTGAGGATGTTGGTCGGGTCAGCCGGGTCGGGCCACGTGCCCTCGCCGGGGTTTATCTGCCAGCGCACCTCGTAGCGGAAGGCGAGGCCGGGCAGAAAGTAGAGATCGCCGCCGAAGCCGAGGCGGTGGTAGTGGTCGCCCGTGACGTCGAAGTCGGGATCGCCGAAGTCGTACTTGATGCGCAGGTTGACGCCGTTGCGCACCAGGAAGTCGAGCTCGTGCATCTGCGCGAGGAAGCCCTGGTGCGAGCCGCTGATCTGACGCTGGTGACGTCCGACGGTCAGCTCGCCGAGATACGTCAGCGGCAGCCAGTCGGCGAAGAACCACGGGTTGAAGGCCCACGAGAGCGCGAAGCCGTCGTAGTTGCCGCCTTCGGTGAGGTCTCGGCGCTTGATCATGCCGCTGATGCCGACCTGCCAGCCGAGGTCACGCCAGCCGGCCGAGAAGGCGGCGCCCCAGCCGGTGCCGAGAAACGACGGGTCGCTGTCGTTGTCGGTGTCGTCGCCACTGAAGACGTCGCGCTGGCTCGGTCGGAAGAACGACACGTGCGCGAAGGGGTAGTTGGGCGCGATGCCGATCTCGACGCCGGTGACACGGCTGTGCAGGCGGCCCTGATCGAGCTCGTTGAAGCGTCGCACCGGCGAGGTGTGATCGTCGCCGTAGGTGCCGAAGATCGGGATGAAGCGACCGACGCGGGCGTAGGCCATGTACGGCAGCTGATGCACCATGGCGAAGACGTCTTTGACCATGAACGGCGTGCGGCGCTCGAACGTCTCCTTGTAGCCCTTGTACTTGGCGAGCGCGCCGGCCGTCGTCATCAGCGTGAAGTACTTCACCGGACGCAGCATGACGTGCACGTCGAGCTGCATCGGGAAGGCGGCGAAGGTGCTGTCGCCGGTGAGGCTTTCGGGGCGATCGGCGCCGGCCGACGCGCCGACCTTCCAGAACGCGTAGCGCGTGTCGAGCCCGAACAGGAAGATCGGGTTGGAGTTGATGCCGTTGTAGCGCGAGCGCTTGTACGCCATGCGCGCGTCGCCGAGCAGCGGCTTGCCGAAGCCGAGGTCGGGTTTGTAGTTCTTGCGCTTGGTCTTCTCGTTCATGGTGATGAACGGGATGCCGCGCTTGATGTCCTTCCACGGGCGGTGCGAGGAGAGCCAGATCGGCAGCGTGGCGCGCGCGTAGTAGCGGCCCGAGGCGGTGCGCAGGCCGCCGCCGCCCGGATTGACGTGGCAGCCCATGCACGAGAGGTTGCACTTGCGCCACTTGAGCTCGGGGTTCTTCCAGTACGACGGGTCCGAGTGGCAGTTGTCGCAGGTGCGGCCGGCGCGCGCGGCGTAGAGCGGCAGCGCGGTGGCGGAGCGATGCAGGCCGAGCAGCGCGAGCGCGAGCGCGCCGACGAGCGCGAGGACGACTATCGCGAGGCGCTTGGGCAGCCTGCGTGACTCTGAAGCGTGGTGGGTACGCGTCATGGCGTCACGCAGGAGCCGGAGGTGGTGTTGCAGGTCGCGGGAGCGGTGCAGTCGGCGTCGCCGAGGCACTCGACGCAGCGGTTCTTGTCCTTGCACTTCTTCTTGATCGCGTCACCGGCGCAGTCGGTGTCGGCGAGGCACTGCACGCAGTCGCCGACATCGGTGTTGCACTTGAACGTGCCGCTGCAGTCGTCGGTGGTGACGCAGTTGACGCACACGCCGCGGGGGCGATCGCATTTGGGAAACGCGCTCTCGAGCGCGCAGTCGCCGTCGCCGCGGCAGCCGCAGACCTTCGCCGGCGTGCTGCGCACGTTGTCACGACAGCTGCGCCCACTGGGACAGTCGGTGTCGACGTTGCAGTCAGGGCAGCCGACCTCGAGCCACTTGAGCAGGATCGCGCCGTCGCGCGCGCCCATGCGCTCGGCGGCGCCGGGCGGCATCGACCGCACGCCGAATGTCACGCGCAGGATCTCGCCCACGTTGCCGCAGACGGTGGCCTTGTCGGCGAAGTTCCAGACGCCCTTCTGTCCGATCGACGTGTCTGGGTCATGACAGCCCGTGCAGAAGTAGTTCATACGCGGGGCGATGTCGCGCAGGTATGTCGGGCTGGCGGGGATGCTGGCCGGGTCGACCTGATAGAACGGCGTGTCGCCGATGTTGCAGCTCGCAGCGAACGCGCAAATGGGCAGCGTCAGCAGGAGCGCTAGGAAGGTCGGCCCGCGAAGTCGCTGGGGCAGCACGAGGGTCCTGTCTTGTGAAGGTGGCGATGTATGGTCGAAAGTTGGCGGCATGATAGATGGCCTTCGCCCTCTGCGGCAACAGCCCCTGCGGTGTGTGACGTTGCTGGCGCTGCTGGCGTTACAGGCGGGCTGCAGCGCCGCGCTCCCGGGCCGCGTGACAGCGCGCGTGGTGCAGATCTCGATCCCGACCTACGACGTTGGCGGTGACGATCCCACGCCGCGGCTGTTCGAGGATCGCGGCATCTACCCCTACGCGATGCAGGACGACGTGGGGCGCGCGGTGAAGGCGCGGCCGCGCACGTATCGCGCGGTGCTGTTGGAGAACGCCTACACGCGCGTGATCGTGATGCCGGCGCTTGGCGGCAAGATCTACGCGGCGCACGACAAGACCAACGGCGGCGCCGATTTCATCTACCACAACCGCGTGGTCAAGCCGGCGCTGGTGGCGCTGCGCGGCGCGTGGGTTTCGGGCGGCGTGGAGTGGAACTTCCCGAGCTTCGGTCACACGATCAACACCTACGCGCCAGTGCCGTTTGTGATCGAGCACCATCGCGACGGCTCGGCGAGCGTGGTGGTGGGCACCACCGAGCGCGTGCGGCGTTTGCGCTGGACGGTGCGCGTGCGGCTGCGGCCGGGGCGCTCGGCGGTCGAGCACGTGGCGCGTCTGGTCAACCCGACGCCGTTTCATCGGCGCGCGTACTTCTGGGTCAACGGCGCCGTGCACGCGCGGCGCGACACGCGCGTGGTGATGCCCACCAACGCGATCTTCTTCGGCGCGCGCGAGGACCCGCAGCCGTGGCCTGGCAAAAAGCCCGACCGCAGCTACTACGGTCGCATCGCCGAGCCCAAGGACCACTTCTCGGCGCTGCCGGCCGACTTCATCGCCGCCTATCACGAGAAGCTCGATCGCGGCACGGCGCACTACGCAGCGCGGCGTCAGAGCGCCGGCAAGAAGTTCTTCACCTGGGGCACGGCGCGCGAGGGGGCGATGTGGGAGCCGCTGCTCACCGACAGCAGCGGCAGATACATCGAGCTGCAGTCAGGGCGGCTGCTCTCGCAGCAGGACACGTGGATCTTCGAGCCGCAGAGCGTCACGCGCGTGTCGGGCAGCTGGTATGCGCTGCGCGGTATCGGCGGTGTGGACGTGGTCGGCGCCGAGGCGGCGATGCACGTCGAGCGCGTCGGGCCGCGGCGCTATCGCGTCGGGCTCAACGCGACGGCGCAGCGGCCGCGCGCGGAGCTTCTGGTGTTGGCGGGCGCGCGCGTGGTGCGGCGCGAGGTGGTGCAGGTGGGGCCGGCGCGGCCGTGGCGGCGCGAGCTGATGCTGCCCGCTGACGTGACGAGCGCGGCGGCGCTGGCGCAGCTGGGGCTGCGTTTCGTGCTGCGCGCGCGTGACGGGCGGCTGCTGGTGGCGCACGGCGTGGGCGCTGCGCGGCGGCGCTACGGGCGGCCCGAGGTGCGGCCAGCGCTGGCTGGGGGCGACGCAGAGATGTTGTATCTGCGCGGGCGGCGGGCGCTGCTCGAGTGGCGGCGGACGGCGGCGCTCGGGATCTTGCGGCGTGCGGCAGAGAAGGGGTCGGCGCGCGCGCGGCGGCTGCTCGGCGAGCAGCTCTTGATCTTCGGCGAGCCGCAGGCGGCGCTGGTGCAGCTCGACGCGGCGTTGGCGCGCGACGAGCACGACTCGCGAGCGCGCAGCTATCGCGGGCTGGCGCGCCTTCGTGTCGGGGAGCGAAAAGCGGGACGCGATGATCTGGCGCGCGCGGCGGCGAGCGTCGGGCAGCGGCGCGTGGCGCTGCTCGCGCAGGGTTGCGACGCGATGTCGCGCGGGCGCTTCGACGAGGCGCTCTCGG
>JAGQIK010000501.1 GCA_020431405.1 Myxococcales bacterium | reverse complement strand
TACATCTTTCCCTACACGACGCGGCGGCCACCGAGCTTTCGGCCGAGGACGAGGCGGCGGCAGGCAGGCACTTCGAGGCCGCCGATCGCTGCCGGCGCGGCGCGCTCGACATCGATCCGACGGCCAGCGAGGCGGCGCTGGGCCTGGCGCGCAGCTTCGAGGCGCGCGGCGAGCACGTCGAAGTGGTCAAGCTGCTCGACGCGCACGTCAAGAAGCTGCCGCCGCCGCGCGACGACGACGCTTCGCTGCGCCGGGCGCAGGTCTACGAGCTGCTAGCGCGCGCGCACGAGGCCATCGGCAGCGTCGGACGCGCCATCGAGGCGCTCGAACGGCGGCTCAAGCTGGCGGAGGACACGGCCACCCGCGTGCGGTTAGCGGAGCTCTACAACGCCGAGCCCGGCCGCGACGAGGCCGCGCTGGCCAACCATCGCGTGCTAGCACGTGACCTGTCGCGCACCGACTCGCTGCGCGCGTTGTCGCACGCGGCGCGCGAAGCGAGCGCGCCATACCGTGCCTATTGCATCGACCGCGTGCTCGAGGCGCTCGGCGAGCTCGACGAGCAAGCCAGCGCGCAGCTCGAGCAGCAGCGCCCCGCGGCGCTGCCGCCTCACGCGCCGTACGGCGGCGAGATCAGCGACGCCGATCGCGAAGGCCTGCTCACCGGCGATGACCTCAAGCTGATGGGCGAGGTTTTCGCCACGCTGTGGGGCGCCGCGCCAACGCTGCTGCCCAAGGACCTCGAGTCGCACGGCGTGACGAGCAAAGACCGCGTTTCGCCGGCCGGCAAAGAGCCGCTGGCGCTCGTCTACAGCGCCGCCGCCCGCGCGCTGGGCATCAAAAGCACGGCGGTCTACGTCGGCGAGGGCGATCCGCTCGACCCCGTGCGCGTCATCGCCATGGCGCCCCCCGCCGTGATCGTGCCGCGCGGCGTCGCCGAGCACTGCTCGGTGGACGAGCTTCGCTTCCGCGTCGGCCGCGCGCTCGAGCTGACTCAGCCAGCCTACGTGATGGCCGAAGGCATGCCACGCGAGCGCTTCGCCGAGATCCTGCGCCTCGTGCTGCACGCCTTCCACCCGCGCTACCTGCGCAAGCGCCCGCGCCCCACCGAGCGCGAGATGGCGCTGCGCGAAGAGGCGCAGCAGTTCCGCCGCGCCCTGCCCTACAAGATCGCCCGCAGCCTCGGCGAGCTTCTACGCGAACGCGCCGACGCCTCGTTCGACTCGGGCGCCTGGCGCAAAGCGGTCGACCACGCCGCCACGCGCGTGGGGTTGATACTGAGCGGCGATCTGGCCGTCGCCCTCGACTGGGTGCGCCGCCGAGAACCCGAGCTCGCCGAGCTCGAGCCGCGAGCGCAGGTCGCGAGCTCGGAAGCCGTGAGCGATCTGCTGACGTTCGCGGCCAGCGACAGCTACTACATCTGTCGTGTGAAGCTGGGATTGGGCGGCAACGGGTAGCGCGGGCGCGGGCGCGGGTGCGGGCGCCGGAGGCCGCCGCGAGCGATGGTGGTTCGCGAACGTGGTGGGACGGCTGGGCTAGTGAGGGGATGGGTGGCCTGAGGGCCTGCGAGCGTTTGGCGCGCATTGGCGGGCGTGGAGGTGCGCGGGGCGTGCCTTTCGCGGGCCGTGGCGAGACGCCTCGTGACGTTGGCGCGAGCGCGGGCGCTAGTGGCCGGCGCTATCTGACTGTCGTCTTGGCGCGGCGGGCCTAGTTGCACGATTCGGAGCGTGGGAGGACTGCGCCACGGTCATGGCCACGGTCACGGTCACGGCCACGGTCACGGTCACGGTCATGGCCCACGGTCACGGTCACGGTCATGGCCCACGAACTACGGACCACGGCGCACGGCCCACGAGGAGGCGCCAACTACTCGCGCCGCACGTCGCCGGGCACCTCGTGCGTGTCGATGAGGCCGCCTCGTCCTCGGCGCCACCCTTTGCGTAGAAGGAACGTGCGTGCCGCGGGCAATGGGTTGTCGTCGTGCGGTACGACCTCCGTGCGCCAGCCGTTGAACCAGCGGGCGCTGGACTGTGGGTCGACCCACGTCGCGCGCGGCGGCCGGCCACGCCAGTGGCGGCGCGTGTTGTTGAGCACGTAGCAGAGCACGTTGCGCACTTCGGTGGGCGTCTTCAAGAAGCGCACGTGATAGCGCTCGGTGAAGACGGCCCCCTTGCGCTTCAATAGCCCGTTGATGCGCTTCGCCACGCGCACCTTGAGCGCGTGCATCCCCCGCGAGAGCCGCTTCGAGTGCGCCGCCTCGACGACCAGATGCAGGTGATTCCCCTGCACCGTGAAGTGCACCAGCCGAAACCCGTTGCGATTGCGCTCGACCTCGCAGCACGGCCCCCACGCGCTCGCCAACAGCGCCTGCCACACCACGCCAAACACCTCGTGACAGCTGCGCAGATTCGGCACGTCCTCGACAACCCGCAAGGTCACGTGCGCCACCCGCGGCCGGTCGAACCACTGCCGCGCCCGATGCATCACCCCGCTCTTGGGGCCCCGCTTGCGCCCCGCCCCGCGCCGACGTCCACCCCAGCCGACTCGCGGTTTCGGCAGGTCGATCGAGAGCTGCTGTGGTCTGTGCTGCGTCATTTGAATAGGGCAAGTATTATATCGATGGCTCTGCTTGTCAAGGCTCTTTGCCACCCCGAAGCCTCCCGCAGGCCACAAACGCCGCACGCCTGCACCTCGGCCCGCCGGCCAGGACGACAGTCAGACAGCGCCGGCCGCCAACGCCCGCACCCGCGCCAAGCTCACGAGGCGGCTCGCCACGGTCCGCGAAAGGCACGCTTGCAGCGCCTCCCACGCCCCGCCCACGCGCGCCAAAGGCCCGTCGGCCCCCAGCCCTCCCATCCCTCATCAGCCCCGGCCACCAAACGTGCGCGAACCGCCAGCGCCACGGGGCCCCGTCCACGCCCGCACTCGCGCACTCGCGCCCCTCGCGCACTGGCGCAGTGGCGCACTGGCGCACCCGCACGTTAGGTGCGTCTTAGGTGAAGTAGATGGCCATGCCGATGGCCATCCAGCTGTGCTTAGTCGCGGCCGCGCAGGACGCGCGTGATCTCTTCGCGCACCACGCGCTCCAGGTCCGGCGCGCGCTGCGCCTTGACCCGCTCCACCACGCCCGGCTCTACCCTGCCCCGCGCGCCGGCGCCCAATCCCGCCTTGGTCCTCGCCGCGAGCAGCGGGGCGACAAAGGCGTCGGGCACACCCTTGACGCCTCCCGCCTGCTCGGCGACGAGCACGATGCGGCAGAGGTGCTCGACGAGCTCCATGCGCAGGTAGGCCTGCTCGACGTCGGCGCCGACGGTGAGCACGCCGTTGCCGGCGAGCAGCAGGGCGTCGTGGTCGTCGACGTAGGGCGCGAGCGCCTGCACGGCGTCGTTGCCGGGCAGCGCGGCGGGGACTGTGGGCACGTCGGCGCCGAGGCTGACGATCGCCTCGGGCAGCGGCGGGCGGCCGAGCTCGCGGCCGGCGACCCCGAAGCCGGTGGCGGTCGGCGCGTGCGAGTGCAGCACGACCTCGACGTCGGGCCGCGCGTGAAAGAAGGCAAGGTGCAGCGAGAGCTCGGAGAACGGGCGACCTTTGCCGGACAGGACCTTGCCCGACTCGTCGAGCACCAGCAATCCGTCGGCGGTGATGTCTGCCTTGGAGACGCCGGTGGGCGTGCAGAGGATGCGCCCGCGCGACATGCGCGCGCTGGCGTTGCCGTCGTGGTTGGCGACCCAGCCGCGCTCCCACATGCGCCGCGACGCGGCAGCGAGCGCCTCGCGCAGCCGACCTTCGCCGACGTTGCTCACGCGCTGGCCTCGCTGGCGGCGTCGGCATCGACGTCTACACTGGCATCGACATCTACACTGTCGACGATCGCCAGGATCAGCGAGCGGATCGGCAGCTGCTCGATCTTGTAGAGCTGGCGCGCGCCGTTGCCTTCCTGGTTGACCAGCACGATATCGCCGGGGCCGGCTTGGGCGCGATCGATGGCGACGAAGCTGGCGCCCTGATCGTGGCCACGCTCGTTGATGGGCTGCACCACCATCACCTTCTCGCCGAGGTGCGTCGGGTGCTTGATCGTCGACACGACGGTGCCGAGCACGCGGCAGAGCTTCATCGCGCTTAGCCCTCGCTCTCGCCGCCGCCGCCCCCCCCGAGGTCGGGCCGACGCGAGTCCACCAGCGTCGCGCCGTCTCCCTCGCCGAACTTGGAGTCTACCGGCGCGATGGCGGGCAGCGGCGCCACCGTCGCGTCGACCTGTGTCGTCGCCGGCTGCGCCAGCACCTGCTGCATGGCGCGCCGCCGGCCCACGGCGTCGTCGGCGTCGAGCTGGTCGACGATGCCGACGATGGCCGAGTCCACCGGCACGAACCACGGATCGAGCGCCAGCGCCGCCTCGCGCGAGACGGTCAGATAGACGAAGTCGCCAGGGCCTGCCTGCGCCGTGTCCACCGAGACGATCGCCTCGCCGGTGGGCTCGCGGCGATGGTCGAGCGGCTGCACGACGAGCAGCTTCTTGCCCTCGAGCCCTTCGTATTTGCGGTCAGCGACGACCGTTCCGATGACGCGTCCCAGGTGCATCTGTGATTTCTACCGCGGAATCACTTCGAGCTGAAGTGGTCTTCCTTGTCGCGAAACAGCACGTTGAAGGTCGTCAGCGTGCCGTAGCACTTGGTGACGTACTGCTGCAGCTCCACCTTGTCGGCGGGGTCGAGCTGCTTGCTGGCGTTGAGCTTGGCCTCGAGCACGCGCAGCCGGTCGCGGATCATGACGATCTTGTGAAAGAACGTCTCGAGCGGCAGCTCTTTGCTCTGCTGCTCGGTGTCAGCTGGCTGCATCACCAGCTTGCCGCCGCGCCAGCGGTTGCCCATCGGCACGTAGCCGTAGACGGTCTCCTCTTCGAGCAGCTCGCGCAGCACCTGCTTGAGGCCATCGCGGTCCATGGAAATCTCTCCGCTGATATCGCCGCTGACCGGCTTTTCGAGCGTCGCGCGCTCGTCCCACGGCTCGTCGTCGGCGCTGCTGCGTCGAAACCCGCCGCCGCCGCCGCTGGTGCGCCGCGTGTTCTGTTTGGTCGGGATGCGCACCGCTTCGGCGCGACTCTTGCGGACCTGAAACAGATAGCAGTACTGCAGGTCCTCGGGAATCACGCCCAGCTCGGGCCTGAAACGGCACGGCCCGGTGCGCTTGCCCTCGTCATTGCGCCCTTCGGCAGTGAACGAGATGCAGTCGCTGCAGACTGGATCCGGTAGCTCCGTCATCGCGATGCAGTCTAAGTCTAAGTCCAAGCTCAAGTCTAAGCCTAAGACCAAGACCAAGACCAAGCTCGATACCAAGCGCGTGCCTTGGTCTTGGTCTTGGTCTTAGACCTAGACTTAGACTTAGACTGTGCCGAGCATGCGCGTCACGTTCACGCTCAGCTTGCTCGCTGTCTTGCTCGCCGCTCCTAGCGCCCACGCACAGGATGCGTCTGCCGATGGCGCGCTGCCCGACCTCGGCGCCGGCGCGCCCTGCGGTGCGATCACGATCAAAGGCTGCTGCGACGGCGACATCCTGCGCTACTGCGCCGCGGGTAGCACCAAGGCGCAGCGCTGCGCGCCGGGGAGCTGCGGCTGGGACCCGCAGAGCAGCTTCTACGGCTGCGGCACCAGCGGCGGCGCCGATCCCACCGGCGTCAACACGCGCACCTGCCCCGCGCCGCAGAGCGCCGACGCCGCCACGGACGGCGCCCGCGGCGACGGCCCGCGCGACG
>JAGQIK010000500.1 GCA_020431405.1 Myxococcales bacterium | reverse complement strand
CGCGCCGCGCGCCGCCCTGCCCCTCGCCGCGGCCATCGATCGCTTCGACGCCGAGCTGGTGCAGGCGGCGGGCGGCGTCGAGGGCGCCAAGCGCGACGAGATCCACGAGCGCTTCATGGCGCTCGATCCAGCGGCGCCCGAGCCGCTCGCCGTCGGACAGCTGTTGCCGGTCTTGACCAAGGCCACCAACCAGCAGGCCACCGCGCGCCTCAAGCGCATCGCCTCGTGGCCGCACGACCCGCGCGTCAGCCGCGCCCTCGCCGCGCTGCTCGCCGAAATGAAGGTGCTGCGCTCCGAGAGCGGCAAGGGCTTCTGGGGCACCGCCCTGATCGTGCTCGGCAACACGCCCGACCTGCGCACGCTCGACGTGGTGCGTTCGCTCGGCCGCGAGCACTCGGCGCGCTACGGCGTCAGCACGCGCGACTGGATGCGCAAGCAGGTCAAGCAGCTGCGCGAGCGGCTCGAGCGCGAGCTCCTGCGCGAAGACCCGCTCGAGCCGCGCGTCGCCGAAGCGCTCGAACACTTCGCGCGCGAGGTTGGCGACAGCTCGGCGCCGCACGGCGGCGGAGAGCGCGACGCGGCCGCGCTGCTGCACGCGATCTACGAGGCGCCCGACGACGACGAGCTGCGCGCTGTCTACGCCGACGTGCTGAGCCAGATCGGCGACGCGCGCGGCGAGCTGATCACGCTGCAGCTGGCGCGGGCCGGCAAGCCCAAGGCGCGCGCCAGCAAGCGGGAGCGCGAGCTGCTCGGAGAGCACGCCGAAGCGTGGCTCGGCTCGCTGTCGCACTACCTGCTTCGCGGCGGGCTGCGTTTCGAGCGCGGCTTCGTCGCCGAGGCGCGCTGGAACCGCAAGCGCGACGACGAGGTCGACTCGACGCTCGACGACCCGGCGTGGTCGACGGTGCACACCCTGCTCGGGCCGGCGCCGGCAGCGCTGGCGCTGGCGCCCGTGATGCGCTCGTTGCGCGCGGTGCAGGTCGACGTGGCGGGGCTCACCGGCAAGCAGCGTGCGAGCCTCGCCGACCAGCTGCGCGCGCGCGGCGTCGAGATCATCAGCGCCTGAGTTGCGCTACTGTCTCGTCATGCGAGGCATCGACGGATTCGAGCACTCCGACGGCGACGCGGCGCAGGCCGCGATCACCACGCTGCTGTCCACGGTTTTCGCCGACACGCGCCGCTGGGCGCGCGCGACGTCGCGCGAAGCGCGTGCGCTCGTCGGCGAGCTCGGCGGCGCCGCCCTCGAGGCGATGTACGCCGGCGATTCTGCGGCGCAGCGCGCGCGCGTGCTGGCGCTGTGCCGGCGCATGGACGCGGTCGCCGATCGCGACGACTACAGCAGCACTACCGCGTGGGCCGCGTATAGCTCTAGCCCCTCCTTTCACTGGATGAACGTGCTCGAGCTGGCGCTGGCACGGCTGCTCAAGAAGCGCCACGACTACCAAGAGCCCGAGCTGCTCGCGCTGATCGCCGCCGCGCGGCGCCACCACGGCATCTCCAAGGCTGACGTGCTGGGGCACGTCGAGCGTCACGTCGGCGACGGTGACTGCTCGCCGGCGCTGCGCGAGGCGCTCGAGTCGCTCTCCGAGCGCATCTTCAAGAAGCCGCTGAAGGCGCGTGCAGCTGCGCTGCTGGCGGGGGCCGGCACGCGCGCGGTGGCCGAGGCGCAGGCGGCGCAGCGGGTCTATCACCTGCGCCCGTTGACGGCCTGGTCGCGGCAAGCGGTCAGCGACCTGCTCGCCGAGACGGACGAGCACAAGGCGTCGTGGCGGCGGCTGTTTCGTTTGACCTTGGAGGGCGCGTCGCAGCCGCGGCCGACGCAGGCCTGGCAGAACGAGACCAACCAGCTGCTGACGCGCATCGGGCGCCAGCGCGCCGCACAGCTGCTGGTGCGCTGGCTCGAGCTGACGCCCGACGGCGCAGACCGCGCCATCGAAAACGAGAACGCAGACGTGCTGCGCGCGCTGGCCTGGGCAGCGTCGCTGCTCGGCGAGATGCCGCTTGGTGGGGCCGTCGAGCTGGCGCGGGCGCTGGGCGTGGCGGCGAGCGCTTGCTTCGCCAAGGTCTACAACGTGGGCGCACGCTGCGCGCGGGCGGCCAACGCCTGTG
>JAGQIK010000499.1 GCA_020431405.1 Myxococcales bacterium | reverse complement strand
CGCCGCGCGCGACGCGCGCTGGTGCGCTCGGCGCAGCGGGCGATCCGCCGCCGCCGCTTCGCCCAGGCGCGCCGCTCGCTGACAGCCGCGCTCAAGCTCTCCGACGGCTATCGGCTGCGCGAGCTGATGGCGCTGACCCATCAGTTGTCGCGCGAGCTCTGGCCGGCGACACATCATCTGAAGAAGGCCGCTACGCTGGCGCCGGCGCGCTCGCAGGGCCGACTGCACTACAAGCTGGCGATGATCTACTTCCTGCTCAAGAAGCAGAGCCTCGGCTGCGCCGCGCTGCGCCGCGCCGCCAAGTCCAAGCCGCCATACAAGCGCGCCTACGCCGGCCTGCGTCGCTGCCGCTAGCCCGCCTCTCGAGGCCGAGCGCGGATAGCGTTGCTAGTCGCGCGCGCGGCTGCTAGCGTCCGCCTCCGAGATGCCGCAGCAAAAGCTTTGCGCCATCAGTGTCGACCTCGATCCGGTCGCGGCGTACTACCACATCCACGGCCTTGGCGATCCGCCCAAGCACGTGCGTCACACGATCATGCGGCGTGTGCTGCCGCGCTTCGGCGAGCTGTTCGAGGCGGCCGGCGTGCCAGCGACCATGTTCGTCGTCGGGCGCACGCTCGAGCGCCTGCCCGAGGCGCAGGTGGCGCTGCGCGAGCTGGCGCGCGCTGGCCACGAGATCGCCAACCACACCTACAGCCATCCATACGATCTGTGTCGCCTGCCCGAGAACGTCATCGCGCAGGAGATCGGCAAGGCGCACGACGTGGTGACGCAGCTCATCGGCGAGGAGCACGCGCCGGTGGGCTTCCGCTCGCCGGGCTACTTCATCAACGGTCGTGTGCTGCAGGCGCTGACGGGTGCGGGCTATCGCTACGACAGCTCGATGTTCCCGTCGCCGCCCTACTGGGCCGCCAAGGTGGCCGTGATGGGCGGCATGGCGCTGCGCGGGCGTCGCTCGGCGTCGGTGCTGACCGACCCGCGCGGCCTGACGGCGCCGCTCGATCCGTATCGGCCGCACTACAAGCGGCCCTGGACGCGCGGCGACGCGCCGCTGGTCGAGCTTCCGGTGACGGTGCTGCCGCACACGCGCGTCCCAGTGATCGGCACGCTGTTCGCCGCCGGTCCCAAGTGGCTGCAGCGCTACGCGCTCGACGCCGTACGCAAGCTGCACTTCTTCAACTTCGAGCTGCACGGCATCGACCTCGCCGACGCGGTCGACGACAGCATCCCCACCGAGCTGGCCGGAAGGCAGCCGGATCTGCGGATCCCGTTTGTAGAGAAGCGCCGCACGTTCCTCGACACGATCCGCACGCTCAAGCGCGACTTTCGCTTCGTCACGCTCGCCGAGGCGGCGACCATCCTCGAAGCTGAAGTGTAAATACATTAGCGAATACAAAGGCTTGCGCGCGTGCCGCGTGTGGTGCGGATCGCGCGGCAGTGGCGGGTTGACACAGGGGCCGAAGCGGTGGAAATAACTGGGCCCCGCGCCCGTGCGCGCGAGCTAGGAGACGTTAGTCATGGCTAAGAAGACGCCCCTCCAGCAGGTCAAGGACCTTCATGGGGGCAAAGAGAAGCTCGTCGACAAGCTGGCCGGGATGGTCGAGCTCGATGGCGAGAGCAAAGACGACTTCAAAGAGCGGCTGCTGGCTGCGCCCAACAGCAAGCTGCTGCGGCTGCACAGCATCGCCACCGAGATCCGCGAGCGCTTCGGCGACAAGGCCAAGCTCGTCGACTCGCTGCTCGGCCTGCAGAACAAGAGCAAGGACGTCGACTACCGCGACAAGTTGCTCACGCTCTCGCCCACGCAGCTGCTGAGCGAGCACCACGCCGCCGAGCGTCGCGCGGCCAAGGCGGCTCGCTGAGCCACGACGCGAACGCCGAGCTGGTGCGCGCGGTGACGCGCGCCGTCGAGTCGCGCCTCAGCGGCGCCGACCTCGACACGGTGCGCGTCGTGGTGCGCGAGGTCGTCGCGGCCGTCGCGCGCGGCAGCGCACCCGCCACGCGCGGGCTCGTCAACAACGGCGACGGCACCGTCACCACGGGGCTCGGTGCGCGCCTTCCACAGCCAGCCGCCGGCCAGAGCCCACCGAGCCTCTGCGTCGGCTGCGTCGAGCAGACCAAGCGCAACGGCCGCCCGCGCAACCGCGCGGTGGTCACGGCCACCGGCCCCAACCGCCGTGGCGTCATCGCGCAGCTCACCACCTGCATCGCCGAGCGCGGCGGCAACATCGAAGACGTCTCGCAGACCATCGTCTCCGACTACTTCACGCTGATCTTCCTGGTAGACCTCGCCGAGGTGAGTGCGACCTTCGCCGACCTCAAGCGCGACGTCGAAGCCGTCGCCGAGCGTCTCGGTATCCGCGTCACGCTGATGCACGAAGACGTGATGCGCGCGCTGCAGCGCGTCTAGCGCACACCGGACAGGCCACCACCATGTTCTGGCAGAGCGAGGAGGTCACCGAGATTCTTCGGATGATCGAGCAGGAGCACCTCGACATCCGCACGGTGACGATGGGCGTCTCGCTGCGCGGGCTCGCCGGGCGTGACCTCGGCGTGCTGTGCCGCGACATCCGCGAGCACCTCGAGCGCTGCGCCGGCCAGCTGGTGCCGACCATCGAGGCGATCCAGGCCGAGCTCGCCGTGCCGATCACCAACAAGCGCCTCTCCGTGACGCCCATCGCGATCGTCGCCGAGCCGACGGGCGCCGACAGCTACGTCGCGGTGGCCGAGGCGATGGACAATGCCGCGGCCGAGGTCGGCGTCGACTATATCGGCGGCTTCTCGGCGCTCGTCGAAAAGCGCGCCACGCGCGGCGACAGCGTGCTGATCGACTCGATCCCAGAGGCGCTGGGCAGCACCGAGCGCGTCTGCTCGTCGGTCAACGTCGCGACGACGCGCGCCGGCATCAACGTCGACGCGATCCTGCGCATGGCCGAGCGCATCAAGCAGCTCGCCGAGCGAACGAAGGATCAGGGCGGCATCGGCTGCGCCAAGCTCGTGACGTTCGCGAATATCCCGGAGGACAATCCGTTCATCGCGGGCGCCATGCATGGCATCGGCGAGGGCGACATCGTCATCAACGTCGGCGTCAGCGGCCCCGGCGTGGTGCTCTCGGCGCTGCGCCGGCTGGTCGGCGACAACCCGCGCTGCTCGCTGGGCGAGATCGCCGAGGTGGTCAAGCGCACGTCGTTCAAGGTGACGCGCGCGGGCGAGATGATCGGCCGCGAGGTCGTGCGGCGGCTCGGCGGCGACGTGAGCTTCGGCGTCGTCGACCTCAGCCTCGCGCCGACGCCGACCGTGGGCGACAGCGTGGCCGAGATCCTCGAGACGCTCGGCCTCGAGCGCACCGGGGCGCCGGGCAGCACGGTGGCGTTGGCGCTGATCACCGACGCCGTCAAGAAGGGCGGCCTGATGGCGAGCTCCTCGGTGGGCGGGCTGAGCGGCGCGTTCATCCCCGTCAGCGAAGACCGCGGCATGGTCGACGCCGCGCGCGTCGGCGCGCTCTCGCTGGAGAAGCTCGAGGCGATGACCGCTGTCTGCTCGGTGGGCCTCGACATGGTCGCTGTGCCCGGCGACACGCCGGTGGACACCATCGCCGCCATCATCGCCGACGAGATCGCCATCGGCGTGGTCAACCACAAGACGACGGCCGTGCGCATCATCCCCGTGCCTGGCAAGGTGGCTGGCGAGAGCTACGACTACGGCGGGCTGCTCGGCATCGCGCAGGTGCAGTCGGTCAGCAAGTTCTCGTCCGAGCAGTTCGTGCGCCACGGCGGTAGGATCCCCGCGCCGCTGACGTCGCTTCGCAACTAGCACCCCGACCGCAGAGCCCGACCAAAAAGCACCGAGGAGCAGCCGATGCCCGAGAGCCCCGACGCCAAGCTCACGCTCTACTACGCGCCCCGCACGCGCTCCTTCACGGCGCTGTGGCTGCTCGAGGAGCTCGGCGAGCCCTACCGGCTCGAGAGCTTCGCGCTGCACACCGGGCGTCACAAGCAGCCCGACTACCTCGCGCTCAACCCCATGGGCAAGGTGCCGCTGGTCGTCGACGGCGACGTGGCGGTGGCCGAGCTCGGCGCGATGGCGATCTATCTGCCCGACCGCTACCCGCAGTCGAAGCTCGCACCCGCGGTCGACGATCCGGACCGCGCGGCGTTCCTGCGTTGGTGCTTCTTCTCGAGCGCCATCATGGAGCCGGCGTACGCGCAGAAGTTTCACGACTGGAGCTGCAACCCGTCGTCGGTGGCGTGGGGCAGCTTCGAGCAGATGCTGGCGGTGCTCGACGCGGGCGTGCAGCCCGGGCCGTACCTGCTCGGCGAGCGCTTCAGCGCGGCCGACGTGCTGGTCGGATCCGCCGCTCGCTTCGGCGTGATGTTCGGCGTGCTGCCCAAGGACGGGCCCGCCGCCGCCTACGCCGCGCGCCTCGGTGATCGCGACGCGCTCGCGCGTGCCGAGGCGATCGACAAGCGCGAGGGCGAGCGCTTCCCGCCACCCGCGCCGCAGCAGCAGCAGTAGCGAGCCCCTGACCGTTTGTTAGACTCGGCGTCCGCCATGGGACGCAAGCTGCTCATCGCCATCGTCGCCAGCATCGTCGCGGCTGTCGCGACCGTGCTGATCTTCGAAGGCGGCGCTGCCAACGTCTACTTCATCGGCCGCTTCTTTCTCGGCGCGCTGCAGATGTTGATCGTACCGCTGGTGATGCTCTCGGTAACGAGCGGCATCACCGAGCTGGGCGACGTGCGCAAGCTCGGGCGGCTCGGCGCGGGCACCGTGATCTTCTACTTCGGCACGATGCTCGCCGCCGTGCTGGTGGGGTTGATCCTCGTCGAGCTGTTGTCGCCAGGGCTCGGCGTCGACACCGCCGGACTCGCGCTCAAAGCGAGCAAGGCGGTCAAGGACGTCGGCTTCTCGGAGGTGCTGCTCAACGCAGTCGGCCACAACATCGTCGCCTCGATGGCCAACATGGACATCCTGCCGGTGATCGTGTTCTCGCTGATGTTCGGTATCGTGCTCAGCACGCTAGGCGAGCGCGGCCAGCCGCTGGTGCAGGTCATCGACATCGCCAACGACGTGATGATGGGCATGGTGCACGTGGTGATGTGGCTGGCGCCGCTCGGCATCTTCGGGCTCGTCGCCGGCCGCTTTGGCAAGGCGATCGCCGCGGGCGGCATGGCGGCGTTCATCGCGCAGATATCGGCCATCGGCAGCTTCGTCGTGGCCGTGCTGGTCGGCCTGGCGATCCACGCGCTGATCACGCTGCCGCTGCTGCTCAAGCTGATCGGCAAGCACGACGTGCTCGGCTACGTGCGCGGCGTCAGCCCAGCGCTGCTGACGGCGTTCTCCACGGCGTCGTCGAGCGCCACCCTGCCGGTGACCATCGACGCGGTGATCGAAAACAACAAGGTCGATCGGCGCGCTGCGCGCTTCGTGCTGCCGCTCGGCGCCACCGTCAACATGGATGGCAGCGCGCTCTACGAGGCGATGGCCGCGATGTTCATCGCGCAAGCGGCGGGCATCAGCCTCACCTGGGGCCAGCGGGCGATGGTCGCGCTGGTCTCGACGCTCTCGGCGGTGGGCGCCGCCGGCATCCCCGAGGCGGGGCTCGTCACGATGGTGATGGTGCTCAAGGCGGTCAAGCTGCCGCTCGGTGGGCTCGAGCTGCTGCTGCCCGTCGACTGGTTTCTCGACCGCTTCCGCACGGCGGTCAACGTCTGGGGCGATGCCGTGGGGGCCGGCGTGATGGAGCGCTGGGCCGACCACGCGCCGGCATCGCAGACGCCCAGCGATGGCGATGAAGCGGCTGAAAAGTAACGTATCATCCACGATGATGCCTCTCCGTTTCTCGCTGCTGTTGGCGGCCGCGCTCGCGGGGCTGCTGGGCGGCTGTCCAAAGCGCAAGCCGCACCTGACCAGCGGCACGGCGCTGGGCAGCGCGCGCAAGGCGGTGCGCGACTGCAGCGACCCGAGCTGCCGCGAGATCGCCATCGCCGGCGACGCGCCGCCGAAGCTCGCTGGCAAGCCCGCGCCGCTTCGTGGCTACGGCGATCCGTCGCTGACCGTCGGGCCCGATGGCAAGACGCTCGTGCTCAGCTACACGCTGGTCTCGTACCACCCGCGCGCGGCCAAGTCGGCGGGCGAGATCACCGACGGTGCGCTCTCGATCCACGTCGCGACCAGCGACGACGCCGGCGCGACGTTTCGCTTTCGGCGCGCCGCGCGTGATGCGTCGGCGGGCAATGATCCGGCGGGGCGGGCCGGCGCGGGCTATTGGGCCCACGAGGTTTCGACGATCACCCACCATCGTGGCCACTGGTGGCTGGCCTGGTTCTCGTACTTCGACCCGCGCGGCAAGGCCGAGCGCACCGGCGACAGCATGCACCTGCGACTGGCGCGCGCCGACACCCTCGAGGGGCTCGGCAAGGCGCCGGCCGAGGAGGCCGTCATCGCCGGACCGCTTCTTCACGCGAGCCTCGGCCGCACGGTCGACGTCTCGGCGCTCGACGAGTCGCTATCGCGCTGCAAGGTCTTCACCGAACCGGCGCTGTTCTCCACGCAAGGCACGCTGTACCTCGCGCTGCAGTGCATCGTCGTCGACTTCGCCTCCGGCAAGCCGCGCCGCCAGCCGCAGCGCGAGCTGATCGCGCTGCTCGCCAGCGACGGCAGCAAGTCGCCCAAGCAGCTGCAGTGGCGCTACGTCGGGGCGTTGACGCGCGCGTCGCTGGCCAAGAAGCTCGGCACCGAGGTGCTGACGCAGCCCGAGCTCACGCGCGACGCGCGCGGCGGCTTCCTGCTGCTGGTCACCGGCAAGAACCTCGCGAGCAAGCGCCACGAGGGCTGCTACGCGCTGCGCATCGAGAAGCTCGACCCGCCGCGCGTCAACGCCACGCCGCTGGCCTACATCCAATCGAGCAACGCCAGCGGCCCGCTGTCGGGCCAGTGCAGCTACGACGCCGCCTCGGCGCTGGGGCTTTTGTTCGTGCGCCACGAGCAGCCTGGCATCTTCACCCTGCACGCCAGCGGGCTGCGGCTGTGACGGTCGCTGCCGCCAGAGCGCCGCGGCTGCTGGCGAGCGGTCAGCGTGTCGACCAATACGAGGTGCTGCGCCACATCGGCGCCGGCGGCATGGCCGACGTCTACCTCGCGCACGACGTCGATCTCGAGCGGCCCGTGGCGCTCAAGGTGCTGCGCCCCGTGGCTGGCGTCGACGATCGCGTCGCGCTGCGCGAGGCGCGCGCCACCGCGGCGCTGGCGCACCCCAACGTGGTCACGATCTACGGCGTCGGCCGCCTCTCGCGCGGCGTCTACCTGGCGCTCGAGCTCGTCGATGGCGAGCCGCTCGAACGGCGCCTCGCTCGCGGCCGGCCGCCGCTCGAGCTGGCCAAGCGCCTCGCGCGCGACGTGGCCAGGGGGCTCTCGGCTGCCCACGAGCGCGCGCTGATCCACGGCGACGTGACGGCCAACAACGTGATGGTTGGCCGCGACGGCCGCGCGCGCGTGCTCGATTTCGGCCTCGCCATGGCGCGCGACGTGGCCGAGATGCAGAGCGGCCCGGTGGCGGGTACGCCCGGCGCCATCGCGCCCGAGCGCTGGCACGGCGCGCCGCCGACGATCCAAGGGGACATGTGGGCGCTCGGCGTGCTGCTGTACCGGCTCTTTATCGACGCGTCCCCGCCGCCGACAAGCCGCTACGAGCCGTTCGAGGCCGAGCAGCTGCTGCCCGCGCTCTCGCGCAGCGAAGCGCCACGCCCGCTGCAGGACCTCATCGCGCGCTGTCTGTCGATGGATCCGGCGGCGCGCCCCACCTCGGCCCACGCCGCCGCGCTGCTGTCGCGGCTCTCCGCCGAGCGCCCCGCGCCCTTTGTCGGCGTACGCGCGCTCGCTCGCGGCGCCAGCTTCACCGGTCGCGACGACGCGCTCGAGGCGCTGCGCGCGGCGCTAGGCGAGCGGCGCGTGGTCGGCCTCTGCGGGCCCGCGGCGAGCGGCAAGCGATCGCTGTGCGCGGCCGGGCTCGGCCCCGAGCTCGAAGCGGCGCGCCTCTTTCAAGTCGCCGTGCTCGAGCGGCCGCCCAGCGAGGCGATGATCGAGGCCGAGCGCCCGACGCTGCGGCAGCGCGCCGACAGCAGCGAGCGCACCGCCGCGCCGCGCGCGCTTGGACGGCGCGCCCTCGAGCAGGCCGAGACCGACGCGGGAGACGGGATCGTCGGGCTGGTCGGAGGCATGCGCGACACGCTCGACGGCCCGCTAGCCGTCGACCGCGGCGCGGATCTGCCGCCGCTGTGGGTCGTCGACGCGCGCCGCGCCGGCGACGCGGAGACGATCGAAAGCTGGCGTACGGCGCTGCAGGACGCGCTCGTCGGCGTCGGTGACGCGGCGTTACTGCTGCTCGGTGACAGCCGCGCGTGCATCGAGGCGATCGCGCCCGAGCTGGCCGAGCGACCGCTCGAGATCGTCGAGCTCGAGCCGCCCGACGAGCTCGAGCTCGAGGAGATGCTGCTCGAGCCGCTGCGAGCGGCCGGCGTGCGCCTCGACGACGTGCAGCTCTCGCGGCGCATCGCGGCCGAGCTGGCCGGACAATCGGCAGCGCTGCCGCTGCTGCAGCTCGCCGGCCGCCGCTTGGTGCAGCTCGCCGACGCCACGAGCAGACGCGTGCCGGCGCGCGCCTTCGAGCGCCTCGGCGGCGTGGTCGGCGCCGTCATCGAGCACGCCGACAACGCGCTCGACGCGCTGCCCGACGAGGAGCTTCGCGTGGCCCGCGAGCTGCTGCTCGCGCTGGTCGACGAAGCAGGCGCCACGCGGCCGCGCAGCCCCGCCGAGCTGGTTGGCAGCGGCGACGAGCGGAGCGCGTCCGTGCTCGCGCGGCTGCGGCGCCAGCGCGTGCTGGTCGCCGACGGCGCGGGCCGGCTGACCCTCGCGCACGAGGCGCTCGCGCAGCGTTGGCCGCGGCTTTCGGCGTGGCGGCGCCGGCGCGCCGGTGAAGAAGCCGCAGGACGCTACATCGCGCTCGCCGCTCGGCGTTGGCGCGAGGGCGGCGAGCGCGACGCCGATCTGCTCGAGGCGGACCTGTTGTCCGAAGCGGATGCGCTGCTCGCGAGCAGCGCCGCAGGCAGCAGCGACACGCCGCGCGATCTGCTCGCCGCCTTCGTGCAGCGCTCGCGCGCGGTTCGCGGCGACGCGCCGTTCGTCGGCCGTACGCGAGAGCTATCGCAGATCAGCGCGGCGCTCGAAGCCGCATGCGAGGGCTCGCTGCGCATCGTCCGCGTGCGAGGCGACGCTGGCATCGGCAAGAGCGCGCTCATCGCACGCTTCGTGCGCGAGGCCGAGTCCGAGAGCAGCGCCGAGAGCGAGCGCTCGCTGCTCGTGCTGCGCGGCCGCTGCTACGAGCACTCGGCGATCCCCTTCGGTCCGTGGCACGCGCTGGTCGAGGGCGCTGCGACCTACATCGGCGGCCTGCTGCCGGCGGAGGCCGCGGCGTTGATCCCCATCGACGCGCAGGCGCTGGCGCGCCTCTTTCCGGCGATCCAGCTCTCGCTCGGCGTCGAGCCCAAGGCGGGCGAGCCCGCCGGCGATCGCCGCGCGCTGCTGGCCGAGGCGTCGCACGCGCTGCGCTCGATGCTCGCCGGGCTCGCGCGGCAGGTGCGCCTGGTGGTGGTGATCGACGATCTGCAGTGGGCCGACGATGACTCGCGCGAGCTGCTCGAGGCGCTCTGGCGCGAGCCTGCGCCGCCGCTGTTGTATCTGATCAGCGAGCGCGGCGCGACGCTGCCCGCTGACGGCGCCGATCAGTCCGCCGCGGTTCGCGCGCCGCCGGGCTGCGAGCTGCTCATCGAGATGCACGCGCTGCGACCCGACGAGGCGCGCTCGCTGGCACGCTCGCTGGCGCGCGACGAAGGCGCCGATGTCGAGCAGCTGGCGCGCGAGTCGCGCGGCGTCCCGCTGCTCCTCGCGGAGCTCGCCCGCGCGGGCAGCACCGGCACGTCTACGCTGGCGGACCTGATGCGCGCCCGCGTGCGCGCGCTCAGCCCCGCCACGCGCGAGCTGCTCGAGACGCTCGCCGTCTGGGGCCAGCCCTCTTCGCGCGCGCTGGTGCGCGCCTTCGCCGTCGAGATCGGCATCGAGCGCGACGCCGACGCCGACGACGCGCTGCTCGCGCTGCGCGGCGCGGCGATGATGCAGCGCGTGGCAGGCGACCGCTACGCCTTCGTGCACGATCGCGTGCGCGAGCTGGTACTCGAGGGGCTCGTACACGTGCGCGTGCGCTCGCGCCACGCCGCGGTGGCGCGCGCGCTGTCGCGGCGCGTCGACGATGGCGGCGGCGAGGGCGAGTCGGAGGCGCGTCACTGGGCAGGCGCCGGCGACTACGAGCGCGCCGGCAGCTGCGCCGAGGAGGCGGCCGATCGCGCCGTCAGCACGCTCGCCTTCGCGCGCGCCGAGGCGCTTTATCGTCTCGCGCTCGCCTGCGGCGCCGACAATCGCCGTCTCGGCGCCAAGCTCGGCGACGCCCTGCGCTACCGCGGCGCCCACGAAGAGGCGGCGCAGGCCTACCTCGACGCGGCGCGCGACGAGCAGGGCGAGCTCGACACCAGCGCCGAGGCGCTCGCGCTGCGCGCCCGCGCGGCCAACGCGCTCTTCTACGACGGCGATGTCGACGGCGCAGAGCGCTTGCTCGCACCGCTGCTCGACGTGGTGGGGCTCAAGCCGGCGCGCAGCCGCACCACGGCACTGGCACGGCTCTCGTACGAAGTGCCAGCGCTGATGGCGCGCGGCATGGGCTCGCCGCCGCCGCAGGAGCTGTCCGAGCGCGAGGCGCTGCTGCTCGAGATCGCCGTCGACGCGGTCAACATCATCTCGGCGCGCGACTTCATCCTCGGCATCGAGCTTCACGTGCGTCACGTGCGGCGCGCGCTCGACTCGGGCCAGCCGCTGCACGTGGCCCAGGCGCTGGCGCGGCAGGGGGTCGTGCTGGGGGTCGCGTTCCCATCGCGGCGCGAGCGGGCGCGCGAGATGCTGCGGCGCGCGATGGCCATCGCCGAGCAGCATCCGCAGGCCGAGCTCGAAGGGCACGTGTGGCTTTGTCGCGCGCTGGTCGACGGCGCCGCCGGGCGCTGGCGCCACGGCTTCGAGCAGGCCGAGCGCGCGCGCCAGATCTATCGTGAACGCTGGCGGTTGCCCGCCTGGCAGGCCAACATGGCGCGCATGGTGGCGCAGCTGTGTCTGACCATGCTCGGTCGTCCACGGGCGCTGAGCGCGCGCCGCCTCGAGCTGCTCGCCGAGGCCGACCCCTCGGGCGGCGGCCACATCGGCGCCAGCCTCGAGCTGGCTTCACACTTGCATTGGCTGATCAGTGGTCGTATCGCCGAAGGGCGCGAGGTTTTCGATGCGGTGGAAGCGCGGCTGCGTACGCGCACGCACACCCAGCCGCACGAGATGCTGATGTTCGCCCGGTGCCTCTGCGATCGCTACGAAGGCTACTACCAGCGCGCTGTCGAGCGCATCGAAGGGTCGTGGAAGTTGATCACCTCGTCGACGCCGTATCACTCGCAGCTGACACGATGTCTGGCGCTGCGCGAGCGTGGCAACACGGCGCTCGCCTGGCTCAATGACGGCGCAGCCGAAGGCGGCGACCGCGACCAGTTGCTGTCGATCGTCGATGACTGCGCGCGCCGGCTGGCCAAAGAGCGCGCGGCGTGGCCGCAGCCGGTAGCTGCCGAGCTGCGCGCCGGCGCGTGCCTCGCGCGTGGCGACGAAGAGGGCGCCGTGGCCGAGCTGGCCCGCGCCGCCGACGGCTTTCGCGAGGCCGACATGCGCATGCACGCCATGCTGGCGCGGCGCGCGCGCGGCGTGCTGATCGGCGGCGAGTCCGGCGAGCGTCTCGTCACCGAGGTCGACGCCTGGGCGGCCGAGGAGAGCATCGTCGACGCGGAATGTTTCTCGCGCGCCATCGCGCCCGGCTTCTGGCGGCGGTCATGAGCGATCTCGTAGCGCACCTGATCGTCGTCGAGCCCGGAGCGCGCGATGCGCGGCGCATCCCGCTCGCCGGCGAACGACTCGTCATCGGTCGCGGCGACGGCGCCGACGTAGCGCTCGAAGATGCCGAGGTCGCCGAGCGGCACCTCGAGATCCAACTCTCGGCCAATCCGGCCGACGGGCAGCGCGACGGCGCGGGCGGCACGGCGCGCGGACACGTGCTCGTGCGCGGCGACGGCCCGGTGTGGGTCAACGGCCGGCGCGCGCAGAAGGTCACCCTCGGCGCGGGCGATCTGATCACGCTCGGACGCAGCGCGCTGTCCTACCGCTACGGGGCGGCCGAGACGTCGGCCGGCTCGGGCGCTCGCGAGGTGCTCGAGCGGCTATCGGCGCTCGCGCGCGCCGTGGCGAGCGGGCTCTCGCCGCGGGATCTGACCGAGCGCGCGTTGGCCGACCTGCACGATCTCACCGGTGCCGATCGTGTGATGCTCGCGCGCCTGACGGCCGAAGGTGATCCCCTCGAGCAGGCGCGCGTGACGTCGCGCGGCGCCTTTGACATCGCCGAGCGCGCGCTGAGCCGCACCGCGATGGCCGGCGTGCTCGAGCGGCGGCAACCGCTGCTGTGGAGCGACACCACCTCGGACCCTGACCTCGCCATCGCGCACAGCGTGCGCGAGGCGCACGTGCGGTCGCTGATCTGCGCGCCCATCGCCGGTCACGACGGCGGCGTTGCCGGCGTGCTCTACGTCAGCGCCGTCGACCGGCCACAAGCCTTCGGTCGCGAGGCGCTCGACGTGGTGACGCTCTACGCGCAGCAGTTGGTGGCGCTGATGACGGCCGCCGAGCGCGAAGCAGAGCTCGCCGGTCGAGCGCGCGCCGCCGAGGCCGAGCTCGCCGAGCTGCGCGGCGCACGCATCGTCGGCTCGTCGAAGGCTATCGGCGCCGCCATCGCGCGCCTCTCGAAGGTCGCGTCGTCGGATATCGCCGTGCTGATGATCGGCGAGACGGGCACCGGCAAGGATCTCTTCGCGCGCGAGCTTCATCGCCTCGGGCGTCGCGCGCGCGGGCCGTTCGTCGCCGTCAACTGCGGCGCGCTGCCCGGCGAGCTGCTCGAGGCGGAGCTATTCGGCGTGGCGCGCGGCGCGTACACGGGCGCGAGCGCCGATCGCGAGGGGCTGATCCGCGCCGCCCACGGCGGCACGCTCTTTCTCGACGAGATCGGCGAGATGCCGCTGGCGCAACAGGCCAAGCTGCTGCGTGTGCTCGAGAGCCGGCGCGTCACGCCGGTGGGCGGCGACAGCGCGCGCGAGGTCGACTTTCGCATCGTCGCCGCCACCAACCGTCCGCTCGAGCGCATGCTCGGCTCGCACACGCTGCGCGAGGATCTCTATTACCGCCTCGCCGGCGTGACCATCGAGCTGCCGCCGCTGCGCGAGCGCGGCGACGACGTCATCGAGCTCGCTGCGCACTGCCTCGCCGTCGAGCGCACGCGCATGTTCGGCGATCAGGCCGACTCGGCCGCCGCGCAGCAGCTGCACCTCACGCCGGCTGCGCTGAGCGCGATCCGGCGTCACCACTGGCCGGGCAACGTGCGCGAGCTGGCCGCCGCCGTACGGCGTGGCGCGCTGCTGTCGCGCGGCGCGATCACGCCCGAGCATCTCGGGTTGGCGGAGATGGCTGCGCCGAGCCCCGACGCCGAGCTGCGCGGCATCAACGACGACAAGATCGAGCCGCTCGCCGCCGCCCGAGACGCCTTCCTCAAGCGCTACGTCGAGCGCGTCGTCGACAAGTTCGACGGCAACCGCAGCGCCGCCGCGAAGGCGCTGATGGTCAGCCGCCGCACCGTCTTCAAGTACCTAGACGAAGTCTAGCGCTGCTCCCGGCAGCGGTCTGGGAACTGAATTGCTCAGACGCGCGCCGCGCTCCCACATCAACGTCCATTTCGCCTTTGATCCTGGCTGGCACGGACAGTGCTCTATCACCGGCTGCCGTCAGGGAAGGAGAAGGACGACACGATGCGGAAGGCAGCCTCCTATGTGATCGCGTTGACTCTGGTGCTCGCTGGCTACGGCTGCGGACCCTCGGACACGCCGTATCCACCCAACCCGGAGCCGACCAATCCGCAGCCCACGACGCCCACGACGACCAACCCGAACCCCGATCCGGTCAACAACCCGAGCGACCCGGGGCAGCCGAGCGATCCCGGTCAGCCGAGCAACCCGGCAGACCCCGGTGATCCGGCCGACCCCCCCGCCGATCCGCCGCCCGCCACCAACTGCCCGGTGCTGACGGGCACCTATACGGGCTCGCTCGGCGGCAACCTGCAGGGCTTCCCCTCGGGACCCGTCGAAGGAACCATCACGTTCACGATCCAGTCCGAGTCGTCGCCCGGCACCTACCAGGTCAGCGGCCAGCAGGAGTCGTGGCTCAAGGCGATGGCCTTCATCAAGACCAAGCAGCAGTTCACCGGCGAGATCAAGTGTGGGCAGCTCGGCGGCGCCGGCAGCACCACGATCCTCGGCGTGAAGACCAGCGGCAGCGTTAACGGCAACTGCAACGCCGACGGCAGCAAGTGCAGCGGCAACTGGCAGGGCAAAGCCGATGACAACTCGAGTAGCGGCAGCGGCACCTTCGAGGTGACGCGCCAGTAGTCAGCAGTAGTCCCAGCAAAAAACGGCAGCGCCGGCGACGGCTCCCCTGTTCGGCGCAGCCCTCAGCGGGTGGAGGTGACCCAATAAGGTAGTACCCGACGTGGATCTGCACCTCCGACGCCGTCACAGTCCCTAGGTCTTGCTCCCCTCCTAACAGCGGCTGTGGCGGCGCGGAGGTCGCACCTTGCGAGCTCCCGCCTTCGTCTCTCCCATCTCCTCGTCAAACACTCACTTCGCTCAGCCCCACAAAAGCCCCGCGGCGAGCGCGAGGCCGAAGACCAGGTGAAGCTGGATCGTCGCGGCGTTGGCCCGCACCAGCGCGCGGCTCTCGTAGTGGCGAAACAGCACCGCGGTGGCAAAGACGGCCAGCGGCAGCGCCAGCGCACACAGCGCCGCCAGGCGTGGCGCCGTGCCGCCGGCGATCGCGGCGCCGACGAGGCCGAAGGCCGTGGTCAGAAGCAGCAGGTAGCCCCATCGCGCGCGCTTCTTGCCGAGCTGCACGACGAGGTGGTTCTTGCCGGTCAGCGCATCGGACGTGGCGTCAGGAAACTCGTTGATCCAGAGGATCGCCGTGGTCAGCAGGCCGATGGGCAGCCCGATCAGAAAGTCGATGGTGCGCACGCTGCCGGTGAGCGCGTGCACCGTGCCGGCGGTGATCAGCGGCCCGAAGTTGAGGCCGATCAGAAGCTCGCCGAGCCCCTTGCGCGCGACGAGGCGCAGCGGCGGCGCGGTGTAGAAGTAGGCCGAGAAGGCGCCCGCGAGGCCGTAGAGCAGCAGCGCCGGCGAGCTGAGCGCGACCAACGCGGCGCCGCAGCCCGCGGCGACAAGCAGCGAGACCATCGCCACGCTGAAGAGCCGACGCGGCGTGACGAGGCCGAGCTCGATCGAGCGGCTGCCGCCGGAGAAGGGCAAGAAGTAGTCGTTGTTGGCGTCGTCGGTGCCGCTCTTGTGGTCGAAGTAGTCGTTGAACGTGTTGGCGGCCACGTGCAGCGCGAGCGCCCCGACCAGCGCCAGCACGAACGAAAGCCACGGGAAGGCGGCGAGCTGACGGCTGTGCGCGGCCCACGCGGCGCCGATCAGCACCGGCACCAGCGCCGCCGTGAGAAACGGCGCCCGCGTGATGACCATCCACTTGAAGATGCGGGTGCCGATGCCGATGTCGGGCATCGTCTCGTCGGGCGAGACGTCGGGCAGCGGCTGTGTCACGCCGCAGTAGCCGATGTGCTCGCGTTCGTCGCCCTTGCTCCTGTAGGTCGGTGTGATGCGGATCTGCGCCGCGAAGCGCGAGCCATCGCGGCGCACGAAGGTCGTGTGCGTGCAGTGCTCGCCGTGCTCGACAGCGGCTTTGAGCCAGCCGTTGACGTGGCCGAGCACGATCTCGCCCGGCGAAAAGAGCGAGACACGACGCTTGCCCACCACCTCGTCGGCGCTGTAGCCGAAGATCTTGGCTGCGTCGTCATTGAACGTCTCGATGCGGCCTTCGAGATCGCACGTGATCACGCTGTAGGGAAGGTCGGGGCGGCGCTCGAATTCAGTCGGACGTTTCATTGCTGCTGCAGCCTCCTTCTAGATGCGCCCGTCACTTGCGACCGACACGCAGCGGCGCGGTCAGGATCCTCATCACGTTGCTGGCGTCGAGCTGTGCCGTGCGCACGAACAGATCGATCGCGCTCTCGGCGAGCTGCGCCATGGTGCGCAGCCGCGCCAGCCGGTCGATGGTGGCCTTGTCCACGCGGGCGCGCTTGGCGAGGCGCTCGGCCTCGTCGAGATCGGCCTTCACGCGCGAGACCACGCTCGCTTCGCGCTCGCGCAGCACGCGGCCGATCATCGCCATCAGGTCGGTCTCGGCGGCGAAGCGCCACACCGAGTCGCCGGGCGAGCGCACGCGTCGCGCGACGCCCCAGCGCTCGATCTCGCGCGTGATCATCGAGACGGCACCTTTGCTGAGATCGAGCGCGTCCTGTATCTCGCTCGCCGTCATGGCGCGGCCTTCGAGATACAAGAGCGCCCACACGCGGCCGTGGTTGCGCTTGAAGCCCCAGAACTCGATGAAGTTGCCCACGGCGTCGGCGACCAGCGATCGCCAGTCCGTCGAATCACTGATCGTCTCGCCCACCGGTGTGGCGTATCCGCGCGTCATACGACCTTCCTTCGGCTAGTGCTCGGCCGATGCAGACGGTCGCACAGCGCGCGACCCCACATGGCGATCGCATCGTAGCCTTCCTGCGCCGCACTGAGGGCGCGCAAGGCGTCGAGCGCCAAAGCCAGCTCGTGGTCGACGCGCCCGAGCGCGGCGCTGGTGGCGAGGCTGCTGCGCACGGCGTCGCCGACGGTGGCGACGCGCAGGTCGCGCTCGTCTGCTGGCGCTTGCGGATCGCGCAGCGCGTCGTAGAGCTGCGCGAGCCAGCGTGCGACCTGCTCGGAGCGTCGCGCCGCCGCGATCACCGCGTAGTTGGCGTTGCCGTTGCGCAGGTCCGCGTAGCGCGCCTTGCCCTCGTCCAAGGTGCCGGCCTCGATGCCCACGTCGATCAGATCGTCTGCCAGCTGAAAGGCGATACCGAGGTGCCGCGCGCACGCCGAAAACGCGGCGCGCGCATCTTTGTCGCCGGCGAGGGTCGCGACGGACTCGCCGCACCAGGCGAGCAGAGCGGCCGTCTTGCCGCTGGCGATGCGCTGCCAGTCTTCGACGTCGAGGTCCGTGCGCCAGCGCGCGTCGATCTCGGAGATAGCCGCGTCTGTCATCTGCGCCACGCAGCCGATGACCCGCGTCGTCAGCTCGCGCGGATGCGGCTCCAGGCGCTGCATCGCCAGCGTCAGCGTCATGTCGCCGCCCAGCACGGCGGCGGGGTTTCCATAGGCCGCGTTGGCGCTGCGCCGCCCGCGACGAAGAACGCTCTCGTCGATCACGTCGTCGTGAAGCAGGCTGCTCGAGTGCACCAGCTCCGCCGCCACGGCGACATCCACCAGATCATCGAAACACGGTGCCTCGCCAAGACAGCGCCCGAACTGCCAAACCAACCGCGGCCGCGCCCGCTTGGCCGTCTGTCCAAAACACAGATGCTCGGCCACAGCGAGCAGCGTCGGATGCCCGATGCGCAGCAAGCTCGACCGAAGCTCGCGCTCCACCGCGCGCAGAAAACTCACCAGCAGGTCCGCCGAGGTCACACAGATTATATAGTTCAAGACGTCTTGAACCGCAAGAGCTGAGCGGAGAATCGGGGGTGGAAGGTGGTCCTGGCACTGAACGCCGGGGAGCGACGAGGGGAGGCGAGCGTCGGAGGACGCCACCTGCGCAGGTGGTTTGGGCGCGTTCGGGCGCGGCTGGGCTAAAGACGGGATGGGAGGCTGGCGGCCTGCGGGCGTTTGGCGCGCGTGGGCGGGGCGTGGAGGGTGCGCAGGCGTGCCTTTCGCGGGCCGTGGCGAGACGCCTCGGGGCGCTCTGCGTGCGCGGGCCTTCGGGCGCGGCGCTGATGGACTGTCGTCTTGGCGCGGCGGGCCGAGTTGCAGGCGTGGGGCGTGGGGGACTGCGTGAGGCCTAGCGGCGCTTGCCTGG
>JAGQIK010000498.1 GCA_020431405.1 Myxococcales bacterium | reverse complement strand
TCTCCAAGCCCGAGGACGCCGAGACCGAGAAGGATTGCAAGCGCCGGGTCAAAGACCTCGGCGAGCAGTGGCGCGACGAGGCACGCCGCCGCCTGCGCGCCGCGGTGATGAAGGCCGCCCCGCATCAGGCGAGCCTGCACCTCAAGTTCGACGACGACGACGGCAAGAAGGCCAAGAAGCACAACTAGCGCAAGCGCAGGGGGTCACTCTATGACGTCCAACCTGCCGGAATCAAAGGGCTCGTAGCCCACAATGACAAAACCCGGGCGCGGTCATCACGCGCGCGTGCGTATTGGGTTTTGTCATTGTCGGCCATACGCCTTTTGAATTCAGCTGTTTGCAGCGCATAGAGTGACCCCTTTCTTTGACCGCCGCGTGCGGGGTGAGATAATGCCCTACATGGGCAAGCTGCGCCTCGCTTCATTCATGCTCGCCGTGCTGGTTTCGGGGTCTGCCGCCGCGCAGAGCCGCCTCTCGCTGTCCGGTGATCTCGGCCTCGGCGCCTTCGACGGCGCCATGCACACCACCGTGCAGTCGGGGATCGCCATCGACGAAGGCGGCCTCTCGATCGCGCTCTTCGGCCGCGTGCGGCTCGTGATGCACGATAACGAAGCGCGCGGCGTGGTGCGTCGTCGCGACTACGACGAGGTCACCGACTACCTCGCGATCCTGCGCCGCCTGCGCTACCAGCGCCGCTTCGACAGCGTGATGCTGCATGCCTCGGCGGGGCGGCTGCTCGGCACCACCCTTGGCCACGGCACCATCGTGCGCGACTACAGCAACGTCGCCGACATCGACCACCCGCGGCCGGGCCTGCGCTTCGGGCTGTCGCACGCGCGCTTCGACCTGGCGCTGATGATCGACAACTTCGTCAAGCCGTCGCTCGTCGCTGGCCGCCTCGCGCTGCGCCCCGTGCCGGCCCTCGAAGGGCTCTCCTTCGGCGCGTCGCTGGCGATGGATCCGCGCGCGCCCGTGCAGGTGCAGCCCGACGCCGCGGGACAGCGCGTGGTGGACAGCGCGTGGAACCTGCAGAGCGACAACACAGCGCTGGTGGTGGGCGGCGTCGACGTCGAATACCAGATCGGTCGCCGCACCCACGGCCTGCTGCCGTACTTCGACTTCAACGTCTCGGGCCACGGCGCCGCCGACGCCGGCAACCAGCTCGGCTTCGGCATCCACGTCGGCGCGCGCGGCGCGCTCGAGCTCGACAAGGCTGGCCGCACGCGACTGACCGCTCGCGGCGAGCTCCGCTACGCCGGCGCCGCCTACGCGCCGGCCTGGTTTCAGACCTTCTACGACCTCGAGCGCTACCAGGCGAGCCTCGCGCTGCCCGCCAGCGCGGTGACGCGCGACGGCACGCGCTTGTCGGCGGCCGCGCGCCAGGGCGAAGGGCTCGGCGCGTTGGGCGAGCTCGGCCTCAGCGCCGGTTCGGCGCTGAGCGTACGCGTGGGCTACTCGCTGTCGCCGCTGCCCGATCCGCACCGCATCTTCGTGCGCTTCTCGACCACCCCGCACTGGCGCGTGCGCCTCGCCGGCCTGCTGGTGGTGCGTGGCATCGGCGAGCCTGGCGCCGACATCGCGCGCGGCATCTCCGCGCTCGCCGAGGCGCGGGTCTCGATCACCAAGATCTTCTACGCGCTCGGCCAGTACACGCGGCTCTGGTCGCTCGACGCGACCACGCGCACCTTCGGCACCCTCAGCGGGTTCAACATCGCCTTGGGCGCGCACTGGTCCGGCTAAGCAGCCGCGTCCCTGCAAGCGCGCGCGGCGGCGTGCGCATCTGGCGCGACGAGTGCGTCAGACCTGCACAGTCATTGGGTTTTTCGGCGAAAAAGTTGCCCGCCACGGGTGGCCACCTCTATCAAGGACCGTCCACGACACCCAGAAAGACACAGAGGGGGACCACCAATGACGACCCGCAAGAGCACCAAGAGCACCAGCAAGCCCAAACGCACCAGCAAGAAGGCCGCGCCCGAGACCGCCAGCAGCGCCGTTCGGCGCCGGCCGAGCAAGGCCCGCAAGACCACCGCCCCGCTGATCATCAAGCAGCCGGCGGCGACCCCGAGCCAGGACGATATCGCCCGTCGCGCCTACCAGCTGTGGCAGATGCGCGGCTGCGTCGACGGCTTTCACGTCGAGGACTGGCTGCAGGCCGAGCGCGAGCTGTCATAGCTTTGAGCTTCCAGCTCTCAGCTGTCAGCTCCGACGGCTGACCGCTGACAGCTGACCGCTGACACCCATGGCCTCGCGTGCGAAGCTGCGCGGCCGATGATCATCCGGCCGCAGCAGCGCTCCCCGCGCGCCGTACCCGATCCACGCATCGCGCCGCCGCGGCTGGTCGACCTGCTCGCGCCGCACCTCACGCCGCGGCGCCTCAAACGCATGCGGCGCATCGTCGCGCAGCGCTTGGCCAGCATCACAGTGCTCATCGAGCGCCCCTACGATCCGCACAACGCCGCGGCGGTGCTGCGCAGCGCCGAGGCGCTGGGGCTGTCGCACGTGCACATCGTGCCGCACGAGAGGCGCTTCGACTTCTCGTCGCAGGTCACCCAGCGCGCCGACAAGTGGCTCGACGTCTATCTGCACGACGACGTCGAGCAGGCGGCGACCTTCCTGCGCGCAGCCGGCTTTCGCCTCGCCGGCGCGCTGGCGCCCCCCAAAGACGCGCGCGAGCGCGACGCCCCTCCCGCGGCGCTGCCGGTGGACGCGCCGCTGGCGATCGTGCTCGGCAACGAGCACGAGGGCCTCACGCCGCGCGCGCGCGCCCTCTGCGACGCGCACTTTTCGTTGCCGATGTTTGGCTTCTCCGAGAGCTACAACCTCTCGGTGAGCGCCGCGCTGGTGCTCTCGGACGTCACCACGCGCCGCCGCGCGCGCCTCGGTCGCCGCGGCGATCTGCCGGCGCGCGCGCGCACGCGCCTCGAAGCGGCCTACCTCGTGCGCGCGGTGAGCTTTGCAGAGCGGCTGGTGCTGCGCGAGCTGGGCCTCGACGCTCGCTAGCGCGGACGGCAGTTGTCGCGCGTCGGGATCTTGGTGACGTCCGTCGACCTCGTCGTCTTGTGTTTGGGCCAGGTCTGCTCGAGGGTGCAGCTCGTTTGCAGCGCCCGAACGCCCTTCTTGCTGATGATGGCGCCGCTGCACGTCGTCGTGTCGGTGCCCTCTGCATTAATTTCGATCCGGGACGTGTGGTAGGAGAGCACGCGTTTCATGCACGGTAGCGCCAGGATGTTCACCGTCGTGCGCTTGATGTCTAAGTGGTCGCTCTTGCGCTGACTGTCCACGGTGACCGCGATGAGCACCGCCTCGTTGCCACGGTTGGGCAGCTGGCGCCAAGTTATGGTCGTATCGAGGCGCTTGTCCGTGACGTACGGTAGGTCGATGGTCGCTTCCTTGCCGGTGGAGCTGGCCAGCAGCAGCGACCGATCTCGACGTCCCTGTTCCTCGAGGATGTAGAAGCGCTGCGTGCTCGAAGCCAGCGCCATCGAGGCGCGCAGCGCGTAGTGCGTGCTGCGCTGCTGTGCGCTCACCGGCGCCGGCGCGCCGCCGCCGATCTTGCGCACGCTGCCTTGGACCACGCCCTTGCCGCGCTGGTACTTGCCTCGTGCCACCCACCGGCCGAAGCGGTCGTAGTCGCGCCAATGTCCGCTGTGCTGCTGGCGGTCGTAGCTGCCGGCGTTCACACGCCGCCCGCTCTTGTCAAACGTGACCCAAGCGCGCCTTCTTCCGTCATCGCACTGGAAGGTGCGTCCGCTCCAGTTGGCCACCACGTGCGGGCACGATAGCTTGGGCAGCTCGCCGACGAGCACGCGCGGCGGTCGCGCGCTCTGGCGCAGCCAGGCGGGCGCGTCGCCGCTCGCGGTTAGCTCGGAGACACAGATCTCGCGCCAGCGTCGATGGCTTCCGGGGCGGACGGTGCTGACGACGATCTTGAAGAACGCGCCGCCGCTGCCGTCGGCGAGCTTGATCGCCTGCAGCCCGCGGTTGTTGATGTCGAGCGGCTGCTCACCGACGAGCGTCTTGCCACGGTAGACCTTCACTCTGCTGACGCGGTAGTTCATCGTGAACAGGTCGCGGCGGCCCTTGTTGCGCGTGAAGCCCGCCGTCATCTGCAGCGTGCGCAGCGTCGCGCCTGCCGGCAAATAGAAGCCGATCCAAGTGCGCTTCGTGCGCGTCGTGCGCGAATTCCAGGCCGTCGTGAGATCGCCGTCGACCATCTGATGGACGCCGATGTTCGGATTGAGGACCAGCGACGACGCGGCGACGTAGACGCCTTTGACCTCGCGCAGCAGGTCGAGCGCGTGGGCGCGCGGCGCGCCGCATAGGATGACGACGATCACCGCGAGTCTCATCATCGTCGCCGAGGCCTCTAGCAGCCGGGGCAGTCGCCGCAGGCGCAGACGCAGCCGCAGTCGGTGAACAGCCCTTGCAGCGCGCTCTCGCAGCCGGTGTTGCAGCCGGGCTTGCCGCGCGCGTCGATCTCCCTGCCGATGCAGCTGAAGAACGACTCCCAGGAGATGATGCAGTTGCCGGGCTGCGTCAGCTCGTCGATGTTGCGCAGCTGGCACGACATATAGCGCTCGCACGCTTCCGCGCCGAAGGCGCCGAAGCGCTGCAGCAGCGTGTCCCAGGTGGCGCTGCTGTATTCCTTCTCGCCTTGGCACTGGCTCGCCACGCGCGAGCACGCGAAGACCACCCAGCCGGGAACGCCGCTGTCCGAGGCGGGCGGGAGCTCGCGCGGCGCGTCGGCGGCTGTCTCGCGCGGCAAGCCGTCAGCCGCGCCGTCCAAAGCGCCGTCACGCTGCGCGTCGCCCGGGGCGTCCACGCGCGCATCGCCACCCGTTGCGCAGCCCTTGCCGAGTGCGAGGCAGGCGTCGCCGCTCTCTGCGCAGCCCGCCGCGCAAGCGGCGAGCGCGGCGAGAAAGACAAGCCTTCGCGCGAGCGTAGAGGTCATTAGGCGAAGGATGAGCGAGACCGCATGTAGGCAGGTGTGCGATATTGCTTAACTATTGAAAGTAAAGCGCTTTCCAAGAAAGGGTCGCTTGCAGCTGCCTCGCGAGCGTACTAGATTCGGGTCCTACACCGATGAAAAGAGCGTCCGATACCGGCAGGCGCAAGGCCAGCGACGGCGAGCGCGCTGCGTCGCGCGGCGAGCGCACCAAGCGCAAGTGGTGGGTGCGCCTGATCGGCTGGGGCATCATCACGTCGCTGACGTTGATGGTCGCCGGCGCCGCCTTCGTCGCGTCGATGTTCTACTACTACGGTAGCGACGTCTCGCTGCCGGGCACGTCGAAGGTGCGCGACTACAACCCCAAGACCGTCACGCGCATCTACGACCGCAACGGCATCCTCATCGGCGAGCTCGCCTCCGAGCGCCGCACCGTCGTGCCCTACGACAAGATCCCCAAGGTGCTGATCAACGCCGTCGTCTCCGCCGAGGACGCCGACTTCTTCAAGCACAAGGGCCTCGACTACATGGGCATGCTGCGCGCGTTTCTCGCGAACCTGCGCGCGGGCCGCTTCGTGCAGGGCGGCAGCACGATCACGCAGCAGGTCGTCAAGACGTTCTTCCTCACGCCCAAGCGCACCATCCGCCGCAAGATGCAGGAGGTCATCCTCGCGCGCCGCCTCGAAAACGAGCTGCGCAAGGAGGAGATCCTGCGCCTCTACCTCAATCAGATCTACTTCGGCCACGGACGCTACGGTGTGCAGGAGGCGAGCCGCTTCTTCTTCGGCAAGGACGTAAACGAGATCGGTCTCGGCGAGGCAGCGCTGCTCGCGGGTCTGCCGCAGTCGCCCGAGCGTCTCTCGCCGCTCAAGCACCCCTCGCGCGCCAAGCGCCGTCAGCTCTACGTGCTCAAGGAACTGGCGCGCCGCGGCTACGTCTCGCAGGACGTCGCCAGCGCCGTCGCTAAACAGCCGATCCGCGTCGTGCGCCATCGCCGGCCCTACCTCGGCGCGGCGCCCGAGATCACCGACATCGTGCGCGCGCACCTGGCCAAGGCCTTCGGCGAGAAGAAGCTCGCGACCCTCGGCAAGAAGGTCTACACGACCATCGACATCAAGCTGCAGGTCGCCGCGCGCGAGGCGGTGCGCTGGGGCCTGCGCGCCATCGACGCGCGCCACGGCTATCGGCGCCGCGCGCGTCACGTCAAGGCGAAGAAGCGCGCCAAGACCTCGCGCTGGCTCGCGCGCGAGCAGAAGAAGATCGTCTACGGCAAGCACTACCTGGCGCTGGTGACCAAGGTTGGCGAGTCGCTCGAGGCCGACATCGGCGGCGGGCGCAAGGTCGAGGTCAGCGTCGACGACGAGCGCTACAACCCGCAGCAGCACGCGCCGGCCAAGCGCTTCTCGGTCGGCGACCTCGTGCGCGTGCGCGCCACGCGCGATGAGAAACGCTTCGTCTTCGACGCCGGGCCGCAAGGCGCGCTGGTCGCCATCGAGCCGGGCAGCGGCGAGGTGCTGGCGATGGTCGGCGGCTACGACTACCGCGCGGGCGAGTTCAACCGGGCCACGCAGGCGATGCGCCAGCCGGGCAGCTCGTTCAAGCCGTTTGTCTACGGCGCGGCGCTGCAGAGCGGCAAGTACACGCCGGCGAGCATCGTCGACGACGCGCCGGTGGTCTTCAAGGGCTGGGAGCCGCGCAACTTCGACGGCAAGCATCGCGGTCCGCTGCGGCTGCGCGTGGCGCTGGCGCACTCGGTCAACACCGTGGCGGCGAAGCTGATCAGCGACGTGGGCGTCGACGCCGTGCGCAAGCTGGCCAGCGACCTCGGTATCTCGACGGCACTGGGGCGCGACCTCAGCATCGCGCTCGGTTCGTCGTCGGTGCGCGTGATCGATCTCGCCAGCGCCTACGCCGCCATCGCGGGTGGCGGCAAGCGCGCCGAGCCGCGCATCATCCGCCGCATCGGCGGTGAGCCCGTGCGCGCGTCGGCGCCGACGCAGGCGATGAAGCCCGAGGTCGCCTTCGTGCTCGCGCGCATGATGCAGAGCGTGGTGCAGCAGGGCACGGCGCGGCGCGCGCGCCGGCTGCGGCGTCCCGTGGCCGGCAAGACCGGCACCACCAACAAGCAGAAGGACGCCTGGTTCGCCGGCTTCGCGCCGCAGATCGCCACCGTGGTGTGGGTCGGCTTCGATTCGCCGCGCAGCATCGGCTACAAGGAGACGGGCGGACGCGCGGCGTTGCCGATCTGGGTGCGCTTCATGCGCGAGGCGCTCAAAGGCAAGTCGCGGCGCGACTTCAAGCAGCCACCCAACGTGGTGGTGGCGCGCATCGACCCCAAGACGGGGCTGCTCGCCGCCGAGGGCGCCGCCGACGCCATCGAAGAGGTCTTCGTCGCCGGCACGCAGCCGACCAAACGCGCGCGCGCCGCCGACCAGGTCGACCCCGATACGATCTTGATGGACAGTGCTGTTCGATGAACGGGGCTGTTCGATGAGCGGAGCTGTTCGATGAGCGGAGCTGTTCGATGAGCGGAGCTGTCCGATGAGGCACGGCGCGCGCAGCAGGCTCGCCGTGGCGGGCGCGGCTTGCGCGCTGGTGGTGTGTCTCGTCGGCGCCGACGCGCGCTCGCGCGGCGGGAAGAAGGCCAAATCGCCGGCGGCGTCCGGCCGAAGTAAGGGCATCCCGAAGCCGTCGCCGGCGAGCGCGCCGACGCGCGCCGCCAAGGCGGGCACGCTCGATCGCCTGGTGCGTGCGTTCGACAAGCGGCTCACACGCGCGCTGGCGGGCCGCGATCTGCGCCGCAGCGATCTCGTGCTCGTGATGCGCGCTGGGCGTGGCACGCCGCGCGCGCTGCGCGACGTGGTGCAGCGCTTGGTGGTGGCGCGACTGGCGCGGCGCAGCCTGCGCAGCCACTCGGTGTGGCCCGACACGCTCGACGCGGCGCGCCTCAAGTCGCGCGCGCGCATGGCTGGCGCCGAGCTGGCGCTCGATCTCACGTTGGCGCTCAACAACGGCTATCTGCACCTGCGCGGCGAGATCTTCGCCACCGACTCGTCGCTGTGGCGCGACACGGTTCGCCCGCGCCGTGGCACGCTGGCGCACCTGCACGCGAGCCTGCGCGCCGACGCCGAGGTGCGCGCGTTCTCGGGTCCACGCAGTCGCAAGCGACTGAGCTTCGCGCAGCACGATCTCGACCTCGGCTGGCGCACCGTGCTGGCGATGGTAGTGGCGGATCTCGATGGCGACGGCCGCCGCGAGCTGTTCATCCTCGAGCCGCGGCGCGTCGAGCTGTGGCGCTACGATGGCAAGGACTACAAGCGCGTCTCGTTCCTGCCGCTGCCGGCGCCGCTGGCCAGCGTGCGGCCGCGCCGCGACATGGGCACGCTGGTCGTCGCCGACCTCGACGGAGATGGAAAGAGCGAGCTTTTGGTGCGCTCGAGCGTGCACGAGCAGTGCGTCGAGATCGTGCTTCGCGGCGACAAGCTCGAGAAGCGGCGCACGCTGCACGGCTATCCGCTGATGCCGCTCGAGGTGGGCGGCAAGCGCGCGCTGCTGATGGGCACCGCCGGCCCCGGCGTCGACTGGTTCCCTTCGAGCGCGCTCAGCGTCGACGGTGGGCAGGCCAACGGCAGCACCGATCCGGCCGTGACAACGGCCGCTGTCTCGTCGGTGATGCAGCTCTTGCCGGTCTCGTTCTACGGCCTCTCGGCGACGCAGATCGCCAGCGCCAAGGGGCCGCGCCGCTACGCCGCGGCGCTCGACGTCAAAGGCCGCCTCTACATCTACGACGGCAAGCTGTCGCGCACCATCGGCAGCAGCGCGGGCATCGGCGTCGGCTTCGCGCT
>JAGQIK010000497.1 GCA_020431405.1 Myxococcales bacterium | reverse complement strand
GCCCTCATGGCGCCACCACCGCGGCGCCGCCGACGCCGCCGAACGGCTCGGGCCCGAGCAGCTCGGCTTTGCTCATGCGGTCGAGCTCGGCCTGGCTGTCGACGTAGCGCGCGATGACCTCCACGCGTGCATTGGCGCTGTGCACGACCTTGGCCATCAGGTTGGGCCCGTCGAGCGAGCGGCGGATGCCGAGATGCTGCGCGATGGTGCGGCTCGGTGCGAGCTCGGCGTTGCAGGTGTAATGCATGCAGTTAGACCACTCGCGGCGCACGGTGGGGTTGTTGCGTGCGCCGGCGAGCCACTCGGAAAGGTGCGCGAGCGAGTTGCCCTCGGCGCGCAGGTCGATGGGGATCGACAGACCCTTGTTGGACAGAAAGTACTGTCGCGCCTTTTCGCTCGAGCCGAGCAGGCGGCTGTTTTGACGGTAGTGCGAGCGCTGCACCGGCAGCTGGTGCAGGTGCGACTCGGGCGAGACCTCGCTGCTGTGATGGTGGTAGATGCGCCCCGGCTCGAGCGAGAGGAACAGGAAGGTGCCCTTGTCGCGGTGCCCATCGCGCAGCCGCGCGAAGCCGTTGTCCTTGCTGAAGCGCTGCGCGAAGTCGTCGGCCGTCTCGCGCGTGACGGGCACCACCACGCGCCACACGCGCGCGCCGGGCGGGCCGGTCTTGAAGCGGCGCGCCTTGAGGCCGTGCGCTGCGAGATACGCCTTGGCCTCTTGCATCGTGCGGCTCTGTGGGGCGGCGCCGGCGACGCTGCAGAGCAGCGAGGCGGCGAGCAGCGCGAGCAGCGGCGTGCGGATCGTGCGCATGACCTCTCAGGTGGTGCAACGGCCGTGCCCTGCGAGGTTTCACGCACTTGCGCGGCGAGCGCTGACCAGGATTCACGCGCTTTGACGGCGCCCTGTTCGAGTCTCGGAGCCCACGTCCGCGTGGGCGTGCGGTGTTGCGATTGCAGATGTGTGCAATGCACGCTACGCTGCTCTGAATGGCGAAGGGCACCATCACCATTCGTACCGACCCCGAGCTCGAAGCGCAGCTCGAGGCGCTGGCGAAGGCCACGCAGCGATCGCGCAACTGGCTCGTCACCGAGGCCTTACAGCAGTACCTCGAGACCCAGCGCTGGCAGGTCGAGGGGATCTGGCAGGCGCGTCGCTCGATGCGGGCCGGCCGAGGCGTGAACTTCGACGATGCGATGGCGGCGCTTCGCGCCAAGATCGAGCGACACAAGAAGACGGACTGATCGTGCGATGAAGATCGTCCTGTCGCCCGAGGCAGTCGACGACCTCGAAGCCATCTTCGACTACATCCTCGAAGACAACCCGCACATGGCGACGGTAGTGCTCGAGCGCATTCAGGCGCGCATCGCCGAGCTGGCGTCGTCGCCTCACCTCGGCAGGCCGGGTCGGGTGCCGGGCACGCGGGAGCTCGTCATTCCGCGCACGCCGTTCATCGTGCCCTACGAGGTCGTTGGCGATGTCGTGGAAGTGCTGAGGGTCTACCACGGCGCGCGTCAGTGGCCTGACGAGCTCTAGATCAACGCGAGCTACTTGACGCGTGCGCCGACAGCGACCTCGCGGTCAGGTGTCAGCACGCCGAGCTTGCCGTCGCTGTCGTCGGCGGCGAGCAGCATGCCCTCGGAGAGCTCGCCGCGCAGCTTGGCCGGCTTGAGGTTGGCGACGATCACGATGCGCTTGCCCACCAGCTCGTCGGGCTGATACCAGGCGGCGATGCCGGCGATGATCTGCCGCTCGCGCTCGCCGTCGTGGACCTTGATCTTGAGCAGCTTGTCGGCGTTGGGGTGCGGCTCCACCGACAGGATCTCGGCCACGCGCAGCTGCACCTTGGCGAAGTCGTCGATGCTGATCGGACCGTCGGGCGCGGCCTCGGCGCTGACCTTGTCTTTGGCCTTGGCCTTGTCCTTCGCTTTGTCCTTCTTGTTGCCGTCGTTGGCCTTGGCTTTGTCTTTGGCCTGTGCGGCGCCTGGGTCCTTGGCGCCGCCGCTGGCCGCGGCGAGCACCTTCTTGTCGACGCGCACGAAGACCGGCTCGCTCTCGGCGACGACGTGCCCGGCGGCGATGGGCTCGCACAGCGCCGCCTCGCGCTGGTCTTCGATCGTGCCGGTCAGGCCGAGGATCTGCCAGAAGCGCTGCGCGGCGCCGGGGATCACCGGCGAGGCGAGCAGCACCACGGTCTTGATCGCCTGCAGCAGGCGGTTGAAGACGGCGCCGATCTCGTCGCGTCGCTCGGGCTTCTTCTTGAGCTCCCACGGCTTGTGCTGGTCGATGTACTGGTTGCCGAGGCGCACGAGCGACCAGATCTCCTGCAGCGCGTCGCTGTAGCGCAGCTCTTCGTAGGCGGCGAGGGCCGCGTCGATGGTCTTTTTGCGCTGCGTGTCGAGCTCGTCATCGCCCGCCGGCGCGGGCGGCACCTTGGCCTCGAACAGCTGGTGCAAGAGGCTCACCGTGCGGTGCACGAGGTTGCCGAGGTCGTTGGCGAGGTCGAAGTTGTAGCGCTTGATCAGCGACTCGAAGTTGAAGTTGCCGTCGCGGCCGGCGGGCACCTCGCGCATCAGGAAGTAGCGCAGGCCGTCGGCGCCGACGATCTTGGCGGCGTCGTAGGGATCGACGACGTTGCCGAGGCTCTTGGACATCTTCTCGCCGTCGAACTGCCAGTAGCCGTGCACCAGCATCTGCTTGGGCAGCGGCGCGCCGAAGCTCTTGAGCATGGCGGGGAAGATCACGGCGTGAAACCAAGGGATGTCCTTGGCCATCACCATCAGATCCATCGGCCAGAAGTTGGTCTCGGGCTGCGTCGCGAGGTCGCTGCGCTCGGTCTGCCACAGCGGCTCGCGTGCCTCCGACGAGACGCCGTCGGCGCCGATGGTCTTTTCGTAGGCGGCGAGGTCGAAGCCGCTGCCGGTCATGTACGTCAGCAGCGCCTCGATCCAGACGTAGAAGACGTGGCCCTCGTCCCACGGCAGCGGGATGCCCCAGTCGGTGGAGGTGCGGCTGATCGAGATGTCTTTGAGGCCGCTCTTGATGCGCGCGAGCATCTCGTTGCGGCGAAAGTCGGGGATCACGAAGGTCGGGTTGGCCTCGTGAAAGGCGAGCAGCCAGTCCTCGAAGGCCGAGAGCCGAAAGAAGTACGAGTCTTCGCGCAAGAACTTGAGGCGCGGGTGCGACTCGGGGTTTTCGGGGACCTCCGACGGATCGAGATAGCGGTTGTCCGAGGTGTGATACCAGCCCGAGTACTCGCCCTTGTAGACGTCGCCCTTGTCGTAGAGGCGCTGCCAGAAGCGCTGCACCAGGTTGTGGTGCTTTTCGTCGCTGGTGCGCTCGAAGTTGTAGCTCTGGATCTCGAGCAGCTCCCAGCAGTCGCGGAACTTGGGAATGATGCCGTCGCAGTAGGCGCGCGGCGCGACGCCCGCCTCGGCGGCGAGATCGGCGATGTTCTGGCTGTGCTCGTCGCTGCCGGTGGTCAGCAGCGCCTGCTTTCCGCACATGCGCTGAAAACGGCAGGCGACATCGGTGAGGATGGTGGTGTAGCCCGTGCCGATGTGCGGCTTGAAGTTGACGTAGTAGATCGGGGTCGTGATGTAGAACTTGCCGTCGGACATGCAGGGCTCACTGACTGGGAACGCTCAGCCGTTCAAGTACTCGAGGGTCGATTTTTCGTCGCCGAAGAAGCCGATGTTCTTGAAGCGCGCGATCTTCGCCACGGCGCGCGCGAGCTTCATCTCCCACGGTTTGCCGCCGAACACGCCGATGCGATAGAAGCGGTGCTTGTGGTTCATCAGCCACTTGCCGAGGATGAACTGCGCGCGGATCGGCGCGCCGGAGAGCTCGCGCAGATCGACCATCGCGCGGATGTCGTCGGCGGTGCCGACGGCGGCGTCGCTCTCGTCGAGCATCACAACGAAGGCGCGCGTGCCGTCCATCGAGCCTTTGCCGAAGAAGCGCGTCACGCCGAAGTTGTTCTTGTCGACGGTCATACGGAAGTGGCCGTTGGCGTCGCGCCACTCCTTCTCGTAGAGCAGGTCGTCGCCCATCTCTTGCGGAACCAACATAGCGGCGGACTATACAGCGCGGTGTATGCTCTGCGGTAGATGCAGATGTGGGTCAGATCCGCGGCCGCGATCGCGTTGATGTCGCTGCTGCTCGCGAGCGCGTGCAACGACAGCGTGCAGCTCGTCAACGACAGCGAGCGCGCCATCGTCGCGCTGTATCTCGCCGAGCCGGGCACCAGCAGCTGGGGCAAGGAGCTGCTCGGCGGCGGACGCATCGGCGAGATGGGCGGAAGCTACGAGTTCGACTTCTTCGACTGCACGCGCTACGACGTGCGCCTGCTGCTCAAGCTGCCCGACGCGCCTGCCGAGGAGCCCGGCGCCGAGTGCGTGATCCAAAACCTCGCGCTGTGCGAGGGGCCTTGGCGCGTGACCAACGACAACCTGGTGGCCTGCGGCATCCCGCTGCGCCCGCCCGATGGCGGCAGCACCGACGCCACTGCCGACTAGACCCACCACGGTCACGGTCACGGCCCACGGCCCACGGCCCACGGCCACGGCCCACGCTACTCGCAACACGCCCCGTCGCCCACGCCCGGACCCTCGCAGCCGACGACCCGCCGCCGCGCGTCGAGCTCGATCTGACAGCAGCGTCTGAGCGCCTCGCCGAGCGCCGCCCGGCCGCGCTGCACGCGCGACTTGAGCCCCGAGTAGGAGATGCCCAGCTGCCGCGCCACCTCGCGGCCGCCCTCGCCACCGAGCTCGACGCGCTCGAGCGCCTCGCGCTGCGCGGCGGGCAGCTCGCCGAGCAGCGGCCTCAGACAGCGCGCCACGGCCCGCTGCGTCTCGCCGTCCTCTTCGCCGTCTTCAACCTCGAGCGGCACCCCGCGCGCGCGAGCCGCCGCCCGCTGTCGGTCGACGATCGCGTTGCGCAGCGCACGGTAGAGCCACGCGCGCGCATCGCGCACGTCGCGCTGGGCGAGCAGCTTGACCAGACACTCGTGCACGACGTCCTCGGCGTCTGCCTCGCGGCCGACGAGCCGCGCGCGCACGAACGCGACGAGCTCGGCGCGCGCGTGGTCCCAGGCGATCTCGGCGGTGTTGGTCACGAACAGCAGCTCGGTGCGCAGCAGGACTCGCGCTCCTCGCGCTCGTCACGCGCCGCGAAGAAGCGCGCCACCCGCGCCGCCTCGGCCACCGGCTGCGTCGCGGCGGCGCTGGCGTCGCGATCAGCGTACAGCGCGCGCAGCAGGGCGTCGACCACGACGGCCGTGGTGGGGACGTCGAGCGGACGGCCCTGCGCGTCGTGCCAGCTGCGGCAGGCGAACGGCTCGCCCTCCACGGCGCTGCAGCCGCACAGCGCGTCGCAGTCGCTGCAGCTGCTGCTGTGTCTCGCCGGCGCGATGTCGTGGCCATCGAGCCGGATGGTGGGCGACAGCTCGAAGCCCGCGGCGCGCGCCTGCGCGGCGCTGGTGATGTGGGTTTCGCGCAGCTGCGGCTCGAGGCCGAGCGCGTCGAAGGTCGGGCCGAGCGCCTCGAGCGCCGCGCCGAGCACGTCGCGCACGGACGCGCAGCGTCGGCAGGTGCTCCCGTCGAGGTACAAAAGCTCGATATGAAGTGGCTTCTTGCTCATCTCGATGCCTCCAGTGGTTGGGCTACATCGAGAAGACGTCGCGCTCGCCTCGAGGACGCGAGAATTCGTTGGCCGCGCAGCCGTCATCCGCGGCGAGATGCGCTCCTCACGTCTCCAGGTGCAGGGCGCTGCGTTCGTCGGGCCACGGTGCGAGCTGCGCCAGCAGCGTGGCGGCATCCTGCGACGCGGCGAGCCAGGGCGTCACGGCAGGCCAGTCGAGGATCACGGGCATGCGGCGATGATGGCGCCCGACGACGGCGTTGGCCGCGCAGGTGATGATCGTGCACGAGTCGATGGTGTTTGCGCCCGGCGGCTGCCAGCGCTCCCACAGGCCGGCCATCGCGAAGCAGCCGCCATCGGGCAAGCTGAACGCGAAGCGCTGTTTGCGCCGCCCGCGCGCGTCACGCTGCCACTCCCAGAAGCGCTCGGCAACGACCACGCAGCGGCCCCGTGCGAGCAGCGCGGCGTAGTCACGCGCCGCCCACTCCGCGCGCACGTTGAACAGCGGGCCGCCCGAAGGGTGCCGATAGCGGCGCGACATCAGCCCCCACGTTTGCGTGCGCGGGCGTGGCCCCTCGACGACGGTCAGCACGGCCTTTCCGGGCGACGCGGGCGGCGTATCGCGCGCCCAGAGCAGCGTCTCGTCGGTGGTGTGGCCGTGGTCGGCCCTGGCGCTGCCAAGATCCAGCAGCGTGACGAGCTCGCGCCAGGTCATCTCGTGTGTCAGCGCTAGCTTTCCGCACATGGCAACAGCCTCCGTTCAGCGGCGGTGCGCGCGCGCAGCGAGCGCGCGTTTTTCGAGCGCCGACGTCAGCGTGCGCACCTTGCCGCGCGTCGCGCGATCGAGCGTGCCTTCGATGACGACCCGCGACAGCCGCGGCGCGTGCAGCAGCGCGTCGAGATCGCTCGCCTCGACGCGCCGCGCGACGATGCGCTCGAGGGCCGGCAGCGCGCGCAGCCATCCGACGTGACGATCATCGAGAACATCGAGGCGCACGCTGCGAAGCGAGACGCACTTGGTCAGCGGGGCGAAACGCTCGGCGCTGTCCCAGAGGTAGCGGATGTCGAGCTCCTCGAGCTGCGGCAGCTGGCAAAGCGGCGTGACGTGGGTGATGTCGCCCGACAGCTCGAGGCGCCGCAGGCTGGCGATCTTGGCCAGCGGACCGAGACGAATGCGACGCTTCGGTGCCAGCACCAACGTCTCGATGGCGAGCGCGCCGAGGGGCTCCAGATCGGCGCTGACGCGCAGCTCGAGCTCGCGCAGCGCCGAGAGCTCTTCGAGCCCCGACAGATCGACGATCTGCTCTTCGTCGAGGGTGAGCTTGCGCAGCTTGGTGAGCTTGCCGATCCACTGCAGGCTGATCGGCCGCTCGGTGTAGAGCGTGTCGAGCTCGAGCTCGCGAAGCGCGCCGAGCTCGCCGAGCGCCGAGAGGTCGAGCGCCGCTTCGTCTTGCGCCCACAACCTATCGAGCGTCAGTCGCTCGAGGCTGCGCGGCGCCGAGAGCGTCTCGAGGCGCAGCGCCGCGTCGCGGATGGCCAAATGGCGCAAGGTGCTCAGCTTGGCGAGCGGGCCGAGGTCGATGTGCGGCTGACTGCGCGAGCCGCCCAGCGTCAGCGACACCAGCGCGCGTTGCCGCGCTAGGTGCGTCAGGTTCCATAGTGGGCTGTCGGGCGGCGGTCGCACGTCGGGACAGGGGATCCGTACCGAGAGCGACTCGAGCTCGGGCAACATCTCGGCCGCCGCATCGTCGAAGATGCTGAAGTCGATCTCGAGCCGTCGCAGGCGGCGCGCGTCCTGCAGCGCGGCGAGGTCGGGCCGGCCGCAGTTTTCGAGCGCGAGCGCTTCGAGCGACGCGAGCGCGGCGATGGGCTGTACGTGCGCGAGCTCGCTGCCGCGCAGCGACAGCGATCGCAGCCGGCCGAGCGCGGGCAGCACGTCGAGGAGCCAAGGCGCCTCGGCTTCGAAGGCGAGCGCGAGATCTCGCAGCAGCCGGCACCAGGGCTCGCGCAACAACTGGCCGAGCGCTTCGGCGTGCTGGTCGAGCGCGTACCACGGGCCGGCCGCGAGCGCGTCGGCGAAGCCGCGGCGCCACGTCACGAGCTCGTGAAGCTGGCCAAGGTATGCAAAGCAGGCCTTGACCGCGCGCTTGGTCACGCGCTCGAGGGCGCGCTCTGCTTTTTGATGCGCGGCGTGGTCGTCGGGGCGCTCGCGCAGCATCGCTTCGAAGGCCAGCTGGTGGCTCATCAGCTCGCCCCAGGCGCTGCCCCGAGACGAGAGCCAGTCGGCGTAGACGCTGTAGGGCGCGACCTGCTCCGGATCGGCGAGGATCTGCGCTTCGATGGCTTCGTCGCGCGGGATGTCGGCGCCGCGCCGCACCAACGCGGCCTTCTCGGCCGCCGCGCGCGCGCGCGCCTGTTCGCGCAGTGCGCGCGCGGACGGTGGCGCGGGCGGCGTGATGGGGGCCGCGGGGAGCGGCGCGATGGCTGTGATCAGCGTGCGCAGCGCTTCGACGCGCGCCGAGAGCGTCTCGTCGAGCGGGGGCGGATCAGCGGGCATCCGCTGGAGGTTGGTGCGAATGCGCTGATAGAGGATCGGCCAGAAGTTGGATTCACCGCCATAGGGCAGCTCGAGGCGCTGCGCGAGCGGCCCGCGCCCGCGCGTGTCGCCGCACTTGACGAGGTGCGCGAACATCGGCGTCCACAGCTTGCGAAACATGCTCTGAGCGAGCGCCGGCGGCTCGCAGAGCATCGCGACGAACGCGGCGTTGATGCGCGGATCGGCGGGGCGGCGCATCAACAGGGCCGCCCGTTGCGCGAGGCGGTCGCCGAGCGGCTCGCGAAAAAGGCCCGCCAGCAGCAGCGGCACGTCGTAATCGCTGCACGCTTTGGCGCGCGCCATCCAGGCATCGTGATAGGCCGAGCCCTCGAGCGTCTCGTCGAGCCGCGGCAGGCTGTCGGCGTAGCGCGCGGTGAGCTGGTCGATGGCGTCGGCCAGCTCGCGCCGCGGCGTGTGTCGATAGGCAGACAGCAGGGCGGCGAGCACCGCCTGGCAGCCCGCTGCCGACGACGGCGTCGTGGTGGCGGCGGCGTCGATCGCCGCTTCGATGTGGCGGGCGAGCGTGGATGCGTGCTCGGTCATGTGGTGAGCGCCTGCAGCGCCCGTACCACGAAAGAGGCGCATGATCTCGCGGCGCCTTTGCACGGGCGGGGCCTTGTCCCATGCGCGCGGGCCACTGTCTCGCGTGTGATCTGTCTCCTTGCAATCGTGGCGCCGTCGCGCCGACAATGGCGCCCGAAACCGCCATCGAAAAGGAGAAGACGATGCGCAAGGTGACCCGCAAGGTCCTGCTGGTATTCGCGTTGTTGTTCGTGCTGGCCAACACCAGCTGCGACTCATCGCTGACGCTGATCAACCAGAGCGACTACTCGATCGTCGACGTTCGGCTGGCGCCGGTCGGCACCGTTAGCTGGGGCCCGAATCTCGCCGGCGGCGAGATCCCGCCCGGCGGCTCGCTGACCATCGACTTCATCGACTGCGGCGACTACGACGTGCGCATCATCGACGACACCAACACCGAGTGCGTGCTGCCCAGCCTGCGCCTTTGCTTCGAGAACGCCGACTGGTACATCACCAACGCCGACCTGGCGAACTGCGGCTTCCAGTAGGCCGTCAGCTCGACACCCCCTAAGCTCGCCTCACCCCAGCGCTTTTCCCGCATTTCCGCGCATTGAACCCGCCGCGCGGGCCAGTTAGACTCTACGTGCAGCAGTCCTGGTCTGCGCCTGCAGCGGTCTCGCAGGCCTAGTTTCCAAGAAGTGCCCTCGTCGAGCCCACCGGCCGGAAACCGGTTTGGTGTGCCGTGACGTACACCCTACGACTAGCGCTAGCCATGGCGGATACGACGACGAACAAGATCATCGCGATGCTCGAGGACGGCCGCGCCGAGCGACGCTACGCCGCAGCGCTGGTGCTCGCCGAGCTGCGCGAAAAGAGCGCCGCCGACGCGCTGTGCCGCGCGCTCGCCGAGCCCGACGCGATGCTGCAGCGCTACGCGCTCGAGGCGCTCTCGGCGATCAAGGCCAAGAAGGTGGCGAGCCACGTCGCGCCGCTGCTCGACAGCGACGACCCCGACGTGCGTGTCGCCGCCATGGCGCTGCTCGCCTCGCAGGGCGCGCGCGCCGCCTCGCAGCTCGAGCGCGAGCTGGCCGAGGCGCCCGTCACGCGCAAGCGCGCCATCGTCGGCATCATGGCGCGCCAGCACGGCGCCGACACCATCGAGCGGCTGCTTGGCATGCTCGACGATCCGGAGCTCGCCGAGTCGGTGCAGAACTCGCTGCGCGCCGAGCTCGAGTCGATGGACGACAAGGCCAAGGGCGCGCTGCGCAAGGCCGTCGAGGCGCGCCTCAAGGCCGCCGGGACGAAGAAGGGGGCGCTCGAGCCGCCTGTGCTGGCGCGGCTGGTGCGCATGCTGGGCTACTTTCGCGACGCCAAGCTGGTGCCGACGGTGCTCAAGTTCGTCGACGCCGCGCAACCAACCGACGTGCGCCTCGCCGCCCACGCCGCCCTTCGCCGCCCGCTGCTCGACGCGCGCTCGCAGTCATCGGCAGCCAAGGTGCTGCTCGAGCAGGCCGACGACGAGGAGCCGACCATCGCGCGCGCCGCCATCGAGACGCTGCGCGCGCTGTCGCTGACGCCCGACGTGATCCCGACGCTGCTGCAGCTGTCGACCAACGGGCGTCACGCCGAGGCGCGGCGCTACGCCGTCGAGAAGCTCGGTCGCTCGGGCGACAACAAGGCCGTCAACACGCTGGTGGAGCTGCTCGACAGCGACGATCCCGCCGCGCGCGAGACCGCCGCCCGCGCGCTTTCGCACATGGACAGCGCCGCCGCGGCGCTGATCAAGGCGCTGCCCGAGGCGATGAGCGACGAAAAGCGTCTCACGCGGCTGGTGCACCTGATCAAGCCGCACGCGCGCGCGCTGACGGCGGCGCAAAAGACCACCATCGCCGAGCTCGCCGTCGGCGCGGTGGAAAAGGGCAGCGCGATCTCGACGCCGCTGCTGGCGCTGCTGCGCGCGACGGATCCGGCGGGCTTCGCCGAGAAGCTCACCGACAAGGCGATGCGCCTCAAGCGGGCGAAGAAGTTCAAGGAGGCTTTCAGCCTCTTTCGGCGCCTCGACGAGGCGTCGATGCTCGGCGAGGACGAGGCGCGCTACGCCGCGCTGGTCAGCGGCCTGTGCGCCACCGACGCCAAGAAAGACCTCGGCCGGGCGACGCGCACCACCGATCCGATCCTGCGCCAGGCGGTCGAGCTGGTGACGGTAGGCTATCCTGTTGCTAGGAAACTCAAGAAGGACCGCACGCTGACGCCAGAGGACCTCTTCTTCGTCGGGTTCAACTTCGCTGAGAGCCAGGACGAAGACGAGCGCGAGTTCGGCGGCGAGCTGTTGTCGCACCTTGCAGAGACCTCGCCGCGCAGCAAGCTCGGCAAGAGCGCCAAGAACAAGCTTCGATTGGTGGGCATAGCGTGAGGCTCGGGCCCGTTGGACGTTTAGGAGTTCTCTAAGTGACGTTTACTGTCTTGCGCCGCGTCCTCGTACTCGCTGCTTTCCTGCTGCTGCCGCTGTCTGGCTGCGACGATATCGTCAAGAAAATCGTTGGTGTACCTGGCCAAGACGCCCCGCCGACGTTCCCAGATTTCGGCGTCGATGGCGACGGCACCGTCGACGAGCGGCTCGGCATCACCGGCGTGGTGCCATCGCACGGCAGCTTCACCGGCGGCCAGACCGTCAAGATCTACGGCTCGGGCTTCGGCGGCAAAGAGCTGACCGTCACCTTCGACGGCAAAGAGGTCAAAAAGACCGATATCCAGGTGCTCAGCCCGGTGCAGCTCGAGGTCGTCACGCCGGCCGGCCGCGTCGGCCCGGTGGACGTCAAGGTCGAGGGCGGCGGCGAGCAGGCCGTGCTCACCGGCGGCTACACCTACGATCCGGTGGCGCTCGATCCGACGTCGGGACCGACGGCGGGCGGCACGCTGGTCACCATCCAGGGCAAGGGCACCGACTTCAAGGCCGGCATGAAGCTCGAGCTCGGCGGGCTGCCGCTCACCGACGTCGAGATCGTCAGCGCCACCACCGTGCGCGGCAAGACCGCGCCGCACGCCCAGGGCCCGGTGGACCTCGTCTTCTCCGACGCCAGCGGCGCCGACGTGACCATCCGCGAGGCGTACACCTACTACGGCAGCGCCAACCCGCTCAACGGCGGGCTCGGCGGCGGCAAGCTCAACGGCACGCTCACCGTCACGGTGCTCAACGCGCAGACGCGCGCCCCGGTGATCGACGCGCAGGTGGTGCTCGCCAAGGACCGCCAGCTGGTGCTCAGCGGCAAGACCGACGGCACCGGCACGATCGTGTTTTCGCGCACCGACCTCACTGGGCCGGTGGCCGTCTCGGCGTCGGCCGAAAAGTACGAGACGACCACCGTCGACCAGTTCGACGCGCGCGACCTGACGATCTTCCTCACGCCGATCATCCCGCCGCAGCCGGGGCCGCTGCCGCCGGGCCAGCGGCTCGGCCTCATCGAGGGCTTCGTCGTCTTTGGCGGCAGCACCGGCGCGGGCAGCACCACCTGGAACATCGTGCCCGAGCCGAAGCCCGGCCAGAAGAAGCGCGTCTACGTCTACACCACCAACTCGTTGATCCGCTTCGGGGCGCCCTTCGCCGCCTCGACGGCGACCATCGACTTCGACGCGACGCAGCCGGCGACGGCCTGGCCCTACAGCATGTACAGCCGCCTCGGCTCGCTCGCCGTCTACGCCATCGCCGGCATCTACACCGACGCCACCGGCAAGTTCGAGCCCTACGCCATGGGCATCGCGCGCGGGTTGACCATCGCGCCCGGCGACTACGTCAAGGTCAACGTGCTGATCAACATCCCGCTCACCGAGAAGGTCACCGTCGAGATGCCGAGCGTGCCGTCGAAGATGAACCGCCACCGCGTGCGGCTCGCCATCGACCTCGGCGCCGAGGGCTTCATCGTGCGCGACGACACCGAGATCGAAGGCGACGGCGTGCCGGCGAGCCTGCCCATCGGGCGCCTGCCGAGCTTCAACAAGGCGGGCCTCGGCGACGCCGCCTATACGGTCGACGTGCTGCTCGACAACGCCGGCAGCCCCACGGGCCTGCCCATCGTGCGCGCTACCGAGCGCACGGTGCAGCCGGTGGCCGGCAAGATCATCATCGACAAGCTCATCGGTGCGCCGGTGCAGACCAAGCCGTCGCCGGGCGGCCCGCTGCAGGGCAACACCATCGCCTGGACCTACGATGGCGCGACGCCCAACCTCGCCGTCACCGTCATCCAGCGCCCCGACGAGACGCCGGTGTGGCGCATCATCTCGCCGGGCACGCAGAACATCGTCAAGCTGCCCGACCCGTCGACCTACGGCCTCATCGGCTGGCCGACGGGCACGACGCTGGTGTGGCTGCAGTGGCTCGCGCACCTGCCTGGATACGACTACAACACCTTCAACTACTCGCACACCAGCTCGAGCTACTGGGACCGCTGGTCCTTCGATCAGTTCAGCTTCAAGGTGCCCTGATTAGGACGAGGACCCTGTAGCTTATGAGCTCCCCGAGAGGCCTTCGCATCGCGACGGTGCTGCTGCCCGTCGCCGTGCTCGCCGCCGCCGCGATCGGCGCTTGCACCGACTCGAGCGGTGATCCCAAGGTCTGCGAGCCGGGCGAGACGACCTGCCGTGGCGACACGGCGCTGCGCTGCACCGACGACGGCACGGGGCTGGTGGTCGTCAAAGACTGCACCGTCGACAACCAGGTCTGCACCAAGAACGGCTGCAAGACCTGCCAGCCCGACGCCACGCAGTGCTTCGGCGAGAAGCTGCTCAAATGCAACGGCGACGGCAGCGGCTATCTGGCCGAGCCGCTCTTTACCTGCGACCTCAAGAAGGGCGAGGTCTGCGACAGCGGCGGCTGCACCAACGCCTGCGAGCTGGCGCGCAAGAACAAGAGCTACGTCGGCTGCGAGTACTGGGCCGTCGACCTCGACAACGCCGTCGTGCAGATCGGGGCCGCCGCGGCGCAGCAGTTCGCCGTCGTCGTGAGCAACCCGTCGCCGCTCACCGCCGAGGTCACCGTCACGCAAAACGACGCCAAACCGGGCGAGACGCCGATCATCACCGAGGTCACCAAGCGCACCGTGGCCCCCAACGCGCTCGAGGTGATCCTGCTTCCGGCGCGCGAGGTCGACGGCTCGCCGCCCGGCGAGTTCGACACCGGCACCGGCACGGCGTGGACCGCCAACGCCTACAAGCTCTCGTCGTCGGTGCCGCTCATCGCCTACCAGTTCAACCCGCTGTCAAACGCCGGCGTGTTCTCCAACGACGCCTCGCTGCTGCTGCCGGTGAGCGCCGTCTCGCTCGACTCGGCGGGCACGCAGGGCGCGCCGTATCTGGTGATGGGCTGGCCGCAGACCATCGCGACGACGAGCGATCCGTCGACCAACTTCGGCAGCGACCTGCGCGCGTTTTTGACCATCGTCGGCACGCGCGAAGAGACCGAGGTCAAGATCAAGCTCTCGACGGCGATCATCGGCGACAACGACAAGATCAAGGCCGCCAACAAGGGCGAGACGCTGAGCTTCACCATCGGCCCCTACGAGGTGCTCAACCTCGAGACGGGCGGCTTCGGGCGCGACGCCGACTTCACCGGCACGCGCGTGGAGTCGTCCAAGCCGGTGATCGTCTTTTCCGGCAGCGAGGCGTCGGACGTGCCCGACCCGCCCGACCTGACCGTGCGCCGCTGCTGCGCCGACCACATCGAGCAGCAGCTCTACCCGACGACGACGCTGGGGCGCACCTTCATCGCGCTCAAGACGCCGTCGCGCACCAAGGCGCTCAAGGCCGCCGGCGCGCAGGTCGAGCCCAAAGAAGAGATGGAGTACTTCCGCATTCTCGCCGCCGGCGAGTTCACCGCGGTGACCACCAATCTGCCCGAGCAGTACGAAAACTTCACCATCGGCGCGGGCGAGTTCGTGCGCCTCGACGTCAAGCAGGACTTCACCATCCAGGCCACCGACGCGATCATCGTCGGCCAGTTTGTCGCCGGCCAGCAAGAGGTCGGCATCCCCTCGACGCTGCCCGGCGGCGATCCGTCGTTCATCTTGCTGCCGCCGGTCGAGCAGTTCCGCACCGACTATCTGTTTCTGACGCCCGACAAGTACGCCTTCGACTTCATCTTGGTGGCCGCGCCCAAGGACGCCACGGTGCGCCTCGACAACCGCTTGCTCGGCAACGGCTGCGACTCGGGGCAGGGCAAGAAGCTGTGCTGCGAGAAGAGCACCGTCGGCAAGGTGCTGCTCGCCGGCGACAAGATCGAGACCGAGTTCGTCGCCTACAAGTGCCAGCTGTCGTTCCCCGAAGTGGACGAGACGCTGATCCCGCCGCGCAACCTCGCGCCCGGCTCGCAGAACGACGGCGTGCACCGCCTGCGCGCCAACCGCCCCATCGGCCTGGTGGTCTACGGCTTCGACGCCTACGTCAGCTACGGCTACCCCGGCGGCACCGACCTCGAGATCATCAACATCAAGTAGGGTCACTCTACGCGCTACAACCAGCTGAAATTAAAGGGCGTATAGCCCACAATGACATTTCTTGCGGTCCGGATCTCGGACGCCCGAAAATGTCATTGTGGGTAATGCGGCCTTTGATTTCATATGGTTACGGATCAGAGAGTGACCCCCAGTCTTTGATGAGGGCGTCGACGATGGTGTGGCTGGCGAGCTGCGTGGTGGCGGCGCCGAGCAGGTCGCGGTGGGCGCTGATGATGAAGAGGGCGCCGAGCACGCTGAAGACCTGATCGGGATCGAGGTCGGCGCGCAGCCAGCCGCGCTGCTGCCAGCGCGCGACGAGGCGCGCGAAGAAGGCTTCGTCCTCGCGGCGGTGCGCCTCGAGCAGCTCGGGCGCGACACGCAGCGTCAGCGCGCGCAGCGTCTCGGGATCGAGCAGCAGCTGCAGGAACGGGTGCTGTTCGAGGCGCGTGGCGGCGGCTGTTAGCAGCGCGCGAAGGGCCTGCTCGGCGCTGTCGGCGGTCTCGGCTTCGGCGAGCAGCGCGCCCTTGAAGGCCGCCTCCTCGCGCTGCTGCACGGCGACGAAGAGCGCCTCCTTGCTCTCGAAGAAGCCGTAGAAGCTGCCCTTGCCGATGCCGGCGGCGCGCGCCAGCTCGGCGATGGTGACGCGCTGAAGGCCCACGCGCACGAACAGCGTGCGGCCGGCGCGCAGCAGCCGCTCGTGGATCGTGCGGCGCTCGTCTTCGGTGTGGGCGCGTGGCATCGCTCGTCGCTCTCAGTGTTCAAGCCGCCGCCAGCGCGCACGTCGGCGCGGCGAGCGCTTCGTCGAGGACCGGCGCGAAGCGGCCCTCGGCGCCGAGGCGCGCGAGCAGCGCCCACAAGCCCCACTGAAGGCGCGCGACCCAGACGTAAGCGGGCGGGATCGACAGCGTGCGCGCGTTGGGGCTGCGCGGGCCGTTGTACTGGTAGCCCTCGCGCAGGTACTCGCGCGTGAAGGCGAAGCGCGGCGCGAGCAGCGGGCGATAGAGGTGTTTCATCATCGCGTAGGCGTGCGCGAAGTCGAAGCGGCGGGCGTTGCCGACGAGGCCGAGCGCGGTGATGGCCTCGTCGAAGGCGGCGCGGTCATCGCGGCGCAGCGCGACGATGGTGGCGCGCAGCGCGGCGGCAAAGTCGGCTGGCAGCACGCGCACGCAGCCGAAGTCGAGAAAGGCGATGGCGCGCGCCTCGAACAGGTAGTTGCCGGGATGCGGATCGGCCTGGATCGTGTGCAGCGAGAGCAGGCTCAGATACGAAAAGCGCACCAGCGTGTGCGCGGCCGCGTCGCGCTGCGGCTGCGTGGCGTCGCTGCAGAAGGCCTCGAAGCGGGCGCCGTCGCACCAGCGGGTGGTTAGCACGGTCGGCGCGCAGCGATCGGCGATCACCTCGGGCACGACGATCTCGGGCTGGCCGGCGAAGCGCGCGGCGAAGGCCTGCTGGTAGCGCGCCTCGCGCAGGTAGTCGCACTCTTCGCGCAGGCGCGCGCGTAGCTCCTCGACGATGGCGCGCCCGTCGACGGCGCTGGCCAGCGAAGCGAGCGAGGCGAAGCGCGTGATGGTGCCGAGGTCGTCCTCGAAGGACTGCGCCACGTCGGGGTACTGCACCTTGACGGCGACTTCGCGCCCCGCGAAGCGCGCGCGGTGCACCTGCCCGATGGAGGCGGCGGCGATGGGCTGTGCATCGAAGCGCTCGAACAGCGACGCCGGCGGCGCGTCGAACGCGCGCTCGACGACCGCCTGCACCGTCTCGAGGTCCATCGCCTGCTCGCCGGTCTGCAGGCGCGCGAGTTTTCCCTGAACGACGTCGGGCAGCGGCACGTCCATGTACGAGATCACCTGGCCGAGCTTCATCGCCATGCCCTTCATGCGATCGAGCTGGTCGGTGAGCTGCTCGGCGAGCGCGATGTCGCGTTTGCCGACGGCGCGGCGCAGCAGCCGGCGGCCAGCGAGGCGGGCGGCGGTCCAGCCGACGCCGAGCTTGGATGGGCGATCGCGATCGATAAGATATATATGACCGAGATCGACTATTTGGTCAAATAGGTTCTAGCGCCTCTAGCAGCCCTATCAGAAGGGTTTCTTGCAGGTGGTCAGCGTGGCGTCGCACCAGTTGTCGGGAAACTTGTAGGCGTACAGCGGGTTGCTGGTGGCCTGCTCCTTGACGTCGGCGCGCAGCAGCGCCGCCGGCGCGAGCGCGTCGGTGGGACCGAAGTTGGAAAAGACCCAGGCCGCCGTGGTGTCGCCGTTGCAGCTGCTCGAAGGCAGATCGAGATAGGTCGTGTAGAAGGCGGCGCCGATCCACCAGGTGGTCTCGCCGTCGCAGTCGAGCAGCGGCGCGTTGCCGATGATGTTGGCGCCGCGGTTGATGTAGGCCTTGGCCTTCATCGCCGAGCCGAGCGGTGCGAAGCGCACCCAGCTGAAGTGGTTGAGTCCGCCCGACCAGCCGACGAGCCACAGCCCCTCGAAGACGGCCGGAAACGAGGTGTTCTGGTCGCCGCCGGCGCCGTCACCCGGCGCGAGGTCGGCGCCTGCCACGTCGAGCGGCGCCGAGTCTTGCGGCGCGAGGTCCGCGCAGGCGCAGTCGTACGTTGCATCGGGCGCCGTCGCCTCGCGCCCGCTGTCCAGCGCGCCGTCCGAGCCTACGGATCGCGAATCACACCCCACCCACGCGACGAGCAACCACGCCAGCATCCACACCCCTGTGGCCCGTAGCCTGTAGCCTGTGGCCTCTGTCATGAAACACCCCCGTGCGTAAACGCCGCCGAGCACGCTAGCATGCCCGTCATGCCCACGCGCTCACCAGCGCTGCTGCTGCTGGCGGCGGCCCTGCTCTTCGGCTGCGGCCCTTCGCGGCCGCCGCGACCCCCGCCGGCTAAGCCCAAGATCGTCGCCACGCCCCACGGCATCGTGTTGCCACCGGGCGCCCTCGCGCGGCTCGGCGTGCCGGCGCTCGGTACGGCCACCGCGCTGGCGCGCTCGGCCGATCAACGCGTGCTCGCCGTCGGCTCCAGCGACGGCCTGCTGCGGCTCTATTGGCTGCGGCGCGACGGCGCGCGGCGCCTGCTGCGCGTCGAGGTGGGCCCGACGTTCTTCGATCACGGCAGCGTGACCGACATCGCGCTGTCTGACGACGGCCGGCTCGTCGCCAGCGCGGGCGCGCCCGGCGAGGAGATCGTGGTGCGCGACGTCGCGCGCGGCACGCTGCGCCAGCGCTTGTTCTTCGACTCGGGCCGCGTCGACGGCGAGTCAGGCGTGCCGATCAAAGAGCCCGTGACGGCGATGCGCTTTTCGCCCGACGGCGCGCTGCTGGCGGCGGCGGGCAAGGCGCGCGACGTGATGGTGTGGTCGCTGAAGGACGGCCAGCCGCGCGACCCGATCACCGTGCGCGACAAGACCGCGCTCGAGAAGCGCTGCGCGCGGCCCATCGACGAGCAGGGTCGCATCGTCGACCGGCGCAAGCTCGGCTGCGTGCGCGCGTCGCCCGCGGTGCACGCGCTGTGGTTTTCGCCCGACAGCAAGGCGATCTACGCGCAGGTTGGCGCCGACGTGGGCAAGCACGCGCTCGCCGATGGCAAGCGGCTCTCGCGCTCGCGCTGCGCGGCCAACGACAGCTGCCCCGATCGCCCGCGCCACTCGACACGCGAGCGGCTCGCCAAGGGCGACGGCGGCCGACTCGTGCACGTCATCTCGCTCGCCGACGCGCGCGCGCCGCATTCGACCATCGTGCTGTGGCCGCAGAGCTGGGCCAAGGCGCGCGCGCGCTACAGCTCGCCGGTGACGCGCCTTTCGTTTTCGCCTGACAGCAGCTTGCTGCAGTCGCTGACCGCGCGTGGCGAGGTGCGCCTCTGGCACGTCGCCAAGGCCAAGCTTCACCACGACCTCGGCAAGCTCAGGCGCGCCGCCAGCCGCTTGCCGTACCGCGCGCCGCGCACGCTGTTTGTCGACGGCGAGAGCAAGCGCCCGGCCGAGGTGATGTGGACTGCGTGGCGCGCCGCCAAGGCGATGCTCGAGGCGCGCGAAAAGCAGAACCCCTGCCTCGGCGCCGACTGTCAGCGCCCCTACGCGCGCGCCGTGCAGCGCGTGGCGATCTGGCCGCCCAGCGGCGCCATCGCTTCGGCCGACGCGCGCGGCCTCTACGCCTCGACGCTCAAGGCGCCGGTCAGCCGCGAGCTCGGCGCCGTGCTCGGCTTTTTCGACAAGGCCTCGCTCATCGCCGCCGCCGATCGCAAACACGGCGTGCTGCTCTGCTCGTCGACGCGCGGCAGCTGCGAGCGGCCGATCTATGGCCTGCCGCGCGAGGTGCAGCGCGTGGCGCTCTCGGGGCGAAGCGGGCGCGTGGCCGCGTCGAGCAGCGGCGGCTATCTGCTTCTGGCCAAGCGCGGCGCACCCGAGAAGCCGACGCTCTATCACCCCGGCGCCGAGATCACCGCCCTCGCCGTAGCCGGCGACGGCCGCCGCGTGGCGGTGGCGCTCTCCGACGGCACGATCCTGCTCTATCGCTAGCGCGCGACGCGACGCGACTCGCCTCGACGCGACTGCGACGCTACTCGACGATGATGGGCATCGTTAACACCCCCGTGGCCATCGGGTCGTAACACAACGCGCGGATCGTCACCGGCCCCGGCGTGAAGTTGATCGTCCACTGCGCCTTGCCGTTGACGGGCGCCGCGCTGCTGTAGAGCTGCGAATCGAGATAGAGCTCGATGGTGTGCACTAGGGTGCCCGCGGTGACCTCGAGCGTCGCCGGCCCGTTGGGCAAGTAGGCATTGCCGCCGCGGATGCTGAGCGGCGGGTTGAGAAAGCTCACGTTGCAGATCGGGATCGAGGTTTCGGCCGTCGTGGTCAGCGTGCAGACGGCCGCTTGCTGCTGCGCCGCGTCGCGCACCGTGGCCTCGAGGGTGACGGTGCCCGGCTGCAGCGTCACGTTGGCGAACTGGGCCGCGCCAGCGGCGATCGGCTGGATGCCCACCGCGGCGCCGCCGGCGATCTCGAGCGCCACGTCGCCCGCGGCGACGCCCGAGACGCTGACGGTGACGTTGAAGACGAAACCGACCGCTGCCGGCACGGGTTGACCGATGCTGCAGGTCGGCCCCGCGTCCGATCCCTCGCCCCACGCGAGGTCAGCCGCCAGATCGGGCGCGCTGTCGTCCGCGGCGTCCGCGGCGGCGTCGGCGGCGCGCGCCACGTCGACGGTCGCGTCGCCTTTGACAGCCGAGTCGGCGCAGCTGCAGGCGATGACAGCGCAGAGCAGCGGCGCGAGTAGGCGAGATGTCATTGAATCACCAACTGAGCTTGTACGGTCGCGCTCGTGCCGCTGGCGCCGTTGTGTGTGTCTCGACAGGCGGCATACAGCGTCAGCGCGCCGGGCGGCAGTGTGATCTGATACGTCGCGGCGCCGGTGGACGCGAGCATCGGTCCCTGCGACTGCCCGCCGATGAACAGCTCGACCTCGTCGCCAGGCGTGGTGACTGTCACCAGCAGCGATGCACCGGCAGGCAGCGTGATGGTGGACCGACCCTGTGCATCGATGACCGGTGCCGGCTGCAGCGTGATCGCGCACGGCGGCGGCGGCAGTGGGTGCGTCGCCGTGTCCTGACAGCGCGCGACGAGCGCGTTGTTGGCCGCGTAGGCGCGCGCCTCGAGGCGCACGAGATTGTTCGGCGTCGCGGGGAGCATGTCGAGGAAGTGCGCCGCGCCGAGCGTGATCGGCTTGGGGCTCTCGACGGCTCGCTTGCCTTCGATGTCGAGCTCGACGGTGCCGCTGGCGATGGGCAGCGCCATGACGCTGATGATGTAGCGGTCGGGTAGGGGTGACGGAGAGACTTCGAGCAGACACGTGCCGAGCGCCGCCTCGCCGCTGCTAACGTCGCGTGCGTGGGCATCCGACGCGACGTCGATGGTCGCGTCGCGCGCAGCGTCTATCGCGACGTCCGCGCGTGACGTGTCGGTGCGTGCCGCGTCGTCACGACCGACCTCGCGCTGACCGCAGCTCGACAGCAGCAGCAGCAGCGCGAGCGTGCGCGGCACCGTCGCGCTCACTGCACCAGGTACTGCACGGGCGTGCTCTGGCCGCTCTGACCGGTGGCCGTGCTGCTGCAGCTAGCTTGCAGCGCGAGCGGGCCAGCGCTGATCGTCAGCGTGAAGGTCGCCATGCCGGCGCTCACCGGCATCGTGCCCTGCGACTGCATGTTGACGAACAGCTCGGCGTGCGTGCCGGGGGTCTGCACGTCGACCTGCAGCGGGCCGGCGGGCAGCGTGGGGCGGCCCTGCGGCCCCTGCGTCGGCGCGGGCTGTGTCGAGAGGCTGCAGGGCGTGGCGGCGACATTGATCGTGATCGTTTGCTGGCAGCGCGCGACGGTGCTGTTGATGGCGAGCACCTCGGCGTCGAACGTGACCTGCTTGTTGGCCGGGGCTGCAAACTCTACCGAGCTGAACGTGGCCACGCCGCCGGACAGCGGCTGCGGGCTGTTGACCGTTGGCACACCGTTGACCTGCAGCGTGACGCGACCGCTCTGCAGGTTGCGCACGTTGACGGTGACGAGATACTGCGAGCCGCCCGTCGCGCTGGCGTTGATGGTGCAGCTGACGGGCGGCGTGTTTTCGGCGCGCGCGTCGCGTGCCGCGCCGTCGCCCGCGTCGTCGGCGTCGGGCGCGGCGTCGGTTGCTGGATCGCGATCGATGTCAGCCGATGCGTCGCCACCGTTCGCGTCGCCGCGCGCGCCGTCATCGCTGCAGCCGCCCGCGGCGAGCGCTGCTGCGAGCAGCGCTCCGATCAACACGCCCCGCACCTTCATGGCAACCGAGTATAGCGTGCTTTGTCTGTTTTGCGGCAGGCGCCGGCACGGCGGCGCGGCGACGCCATGCTAGCGTAGACCGATGGCGAGCTTGGGACGACGCGAGTTCATGTTCCTTTCGGCGGGCGCGCTGGTCGCCGCCGGCTGCGACGCGGGTTTGATGCTGGGCCTCTCGCCGGGCGACAGCTTCGACACGGTGCTCGACCGGCTGCACGACACCGACGTCGAGTTTGGCGGCGGCTTGTCCAATCACGGGCCGATGGGTGCCGAGGCGCTGGTCGAGATGGGGCTCGGCGAACGCGTCGTCGATTGGGTCAACGGCTACGCCGAGGATCTGGCGCTGCGCATGGCCGCGGCGCCGCTTTCAGAGGCCGAGCGCCAGCGCGCGCTGGGCGACTTCGAAAAGCGCGCCGGTTGGATCGCCTGGTACGAAGCCGAGGCGAGCGGCGTCGCGCCCGGCGCGCTGTTGGCGCGCGAGCTGCCGCGCCTTCTGCCCGCGTCGCTGTCGCTTCACGGCTTGCTGCGCACGGCGCACGCCTATCGGTCGCTGTCGCGCCAAGACACGCCCTCGCGGCGGCGCGAGCTGGCGCACGCGCTGGGCTACTGGGCTTCGCGCTACGACACGCTGCCGGGTACGCCGGGAAAAACGCCCCAAAGCGGCCTCGACGTGCGCGCCGCGCTGGCCAAGGTGCCGCTGTTGCCTGATGGCGCGCGCATCGACGAGGGGCTGATCAAAGACCGCATGACGCCGCTTTCGAGCCTCGCGGGCTTTGCCGAGGCGATCGACGCGGTCGACCTCGAGGCCGTGGCTGTCGAAGACGCGCTGACCGATCTCGTCACGGCGAGCGTCAACCTCTTCGTGGCGGGCGGCTGCGGCGACATCGTGCTGCTTCATGGCGTCACGGCCAGCTCGGCGACGCGCCTCTTGCTGCCAGCGCTCGACGCGCGTGGTCAGCGCGACGCGCTCGGCTACGCCTACCAGGCGGTGGCCGCCGCGTACGCGATCCGCGCCGGCTCGCCCAGCGATCTCGAAGCGCCAGGCGCCGGCGCGGGCGGCGAGAGCGAGCAGTCGCTGCTCGACGCGGCGGCGAGGGTTTCGGATGTACACAGCATCAAGCTCGTCGAGGCCACCTTGCGCGAGCACCGCATCGCGGCGCGCCCGCAGCTGCTCGTGGCGGCGCGGCGGTGGGTCGACTGCTAGGTCGGGCACGCCGCGGGCACGGCCACGGGAGCGCAGCTTAGCCCCGCTCGGGAATGAAAGCGCCTTGATCTCGTGTTAGAAGAACGCCTCGATGTCGAAGCACCTCTGCAATAACTGCGGCCACGTCTTCACCCACAAGAAGGGCAAGCTGCGCTGTCCCAGCTGCCTGCGGCAAAACAGCCTCGAGCCCTACGACGAGGCCAAGCGCAACAAGTCGCGCAGCTCCGCGCGCGACGGCAGCAGCAAGCGACTGGGCCTGTTTATCGGCGTGGCGCTGCTGCTCGTCGGCGGCGTCGTCGGCGGCCTGGCGCTCTTTCACAAAGCCAAGCCGGTGCCGCCCAAGAAGGGCGAACTGCGCGTGCTCTCCGACGCGCTGCTCGTGCAGACGCTCGTCGCGCGCAAGGTCACGGCGAGCTACGCCGTCTCGCCCTTCGCCAAGAGCGACGCGCTGAGCAAGCTCGTCAGCGTCAAGAAGAGCGACGGCGTCAAGGCCAAGGTCGCCGCCGTGCGCGACGCCGTGGCCAAGCAGGTCGGGGATCTGCGCGTGGATCCCAACGCGCTGTCGTCGGGCGAAGTGCGTACCGCTGGCGAGCTCGCCGCCGCGCTCGCCGACAAGCACAAGCCCGAGCGCGTGACGAGCTTCGAGCTGGCCGTGCTCACCGCCGCCGCGCTGCGGCAGGCGCAGCTGCTCGCGCTGGTCGCCGAGATCTACAAGGTCAAGGCCAAGACACACAGCGCCGACACCACCGGCGCGGTCGGTCGCTACGTCGTCGCTGTCTACGCCACCGACAAGGACCTCGGCAAAAAGCCCGTCGAGGTGCTCGACCCGGCGCGCGCCGCCAAGATGCCGCAGTGGGCCGGCGGCGGCGGCGACGGCAAGATGACCAGCATCCACGACGGCAAGCTCGAGCCGCTCGACGATGCCTCGGTGGGCGCGCGACTGCTGGCGCTGCGCGGCCTGGCGCTCTCCAAGAAGGCGCCCAAGCGCAACTCGGCCGAGGCCTACGAGATGACGCGACTGGCGCTGCTCGGCAGCGCAGACGCGGCGACGCTTCACGGCGTGCGCGCGGTGGTGCTCGCTTCGGCGGGCGGCGTGGACGATGCCGTCGGCGAGGGCAAAAAGGCGATCGCGCTGCGCGACGACGCGCCACGCCGCCACCTGATGGCGCAGCTGCTGCTCGCCAAGCGGCAGCTCGGCGAGGCGCAGGCGCAGCTGCAAGAGGCGATCAAGAAGGACGAGGGTTACTGGCCAGGTCACGGCACGCTGGCCACCATCGGCTGGCTCTCTGGTCAGGAGGACGAGGGCAACAAACACCTCGCCGCGGCGCGCGCCATCGCGCCCGACGAGCCGCAGGTGCTCGCGCTCGCTGCCACGCGCATGCTGCAGGACGGCAAGAACGACGAGGGCGTCGCGCTGCTGCGCAAGGCGGCCAAGATCGACGGCAGCGCCGCGGTGCAGATCAAGCTCTACCTGGCGCTGCGCCAGGTCGGAAAGAACGACGAGGCCAAGGCGCTGCGCCAGCGGCTCGACAAGATCGCCGAGAGCGACGAGCAGATCAAAGAGGCGCTGGCCGCCGTCGATCGCATGGCCGCCGCGGCCGGCGCGCGTGCGGGCGCGGGTGCGGCCGCCGGCTCGGGCGCCGCGGGCGCTGGCGCCGGCGCTGCCGGGCTCGGCGCCAAGATGCCGCCGCGTCCCAAGGCCTTCCAGCTGCCCGACGTCAAGCTCGGCACCGATCCGAGCATCGGCGGCGGCGCCGGCAAGCCTGGCGGCGGCAGCTTCAAGCTGCCCGACGTCAAGCTCGGCAAGTAGCGCTCGCGCGCGGGCGGCGGCGAAGGCGCCTTGGCAGACAAGCGCGGGGCGATGCTCGACAAGACGTTCGCGGCCGTCGGCTGCGCGCACTGCCAGGGTAAGGGTGCCGAGCTCGCCTGTCGCTGGTGCCGCGCGCTGATCTGCCGCGACTGCCAGCAGCAGGGCAGCTGCCCGCGCGTGCAGCCGAGCATGCGCCGCCTGGCGCTCGGCACCGTGCTCTACGACGTCGATCGCGGCGGGCGCGCGGGGCTCTCGCGCCGCGGGCAGCGCGAGCTCAGCGCGATCGAGCTCGAGACGGGGCTGCAGACGTTTCTCGGCGTGCGCGTGCCGCCCGGTGCCGATGTCGAGCGCGCCCTGCCGCGGCTGATCACGCTTGCCGATGGCTCGGTGCAGGTGCTCGCCTACGGCGCACCGGGTGTGATCGAGCGGGTCGCCATCGGCGCCGGCGCGGCACGTGATGTCGCGGGCGCCGCGGCGGCCGACGGCGCGTCG
>JAGQIK010000496.1 GCA_020431405.1 Myxococcales bacterium | reverse complement strand
TCCACAACCTATGCGCAACACGTTTCCGACGCCCTGTCGATCCCCCTCGTCAGGTGATCGAAATGACCGGCAAATCTCGCCGCACCGACCGGCACCACGCGTTCGCGACACCACGTGAACGGTTACGAAGACGACATCGCGGTCCCACGGCGGGGTTGATAGCGTGAGCACGTATCGGCCGAGCCCAGCGTCAAAGGTCCATTCGAGGTCGTGCTGATCGGAGCCATAGAGCGTCGCTGCACGAACGGGCCTCGGATCGCCTGGCGAGATGCGCCAACCTCGATCGGCCAGGGTCGCGGTCAGCTGCGCATACCAGCGCGCGTAGTGGTCAGCGCTCGCGCGGGCTGCTTGCTCCGACACTGCCACGACTCGTCGCCTCTGCTTCGCGACATGGTTGGGGCGGTACGGCTCGAAAATGCACTCCAGCTCCCGAGGCGTGCTGGCGCCGACGACGAGGTCCTTGCCCTCGTCTCGCGCACCGGCCAGCGGGGAGTCCATCAGAAGCTCCGCTCGCTTCTGCCGCTCGATGACGCGCTCGACCTGCCCCCGCTCCAGCGATGCCACCACGTGTGGATACCCGACGTGAAGCTCGACGTCGGGCGGCGCGCCCTCCGTGTGCAGGCGTCTTTCGATTTGGGAGAAGAACCGGTCGACGCGCCCAACACGCTGTTCGAGGTCTCCTGATGTCCACGCCACCCATAGTGAAGGACCCGATCGCAGAAGAGATGCAGGTCCACACCCTCCTTGAGCGTGTCGGTGCAGACGATCACTCGGGCGAGAGATGGCGTGCGGAACTGACGTGTCGCCGAGCGGTGGGCGCCCGAGCCTCCCGTAACGCCGATGACCGCCATCGGGTTGTATAACTGCGGCCAGCTTTCCTCACGGGCAAGCTCGCGCCAGCGGCGTCCAGTGCCCCCGAGGCAACCATCGACGATGAGACGGAGATAGGCGAGCCACTGGCTGCAATCGTAGCGAACCTGGCGCGCACTCGGATCGTTGGACGACAGCCACTCAAGGAAGCGCGACGGAAAAACGCCGGCGTCGTGCTCGCTCTTCTCGTCGGCGAAGTAGAGGTCCAGCAGCGTGTTCGTGAGCCGGAACGTCTGCCCAAGGAGTGTGCGCGCGACCTGCCTTCGACACAGGTCGCGGCAAAGCGCGTCGCCATCGCGGGCAGGGGCAACGCCGTGCGGCTGCGCGACTGGAAGCGCCAGCGGACCGTCCGAGAATTGGTTGTCCCATGTGGTCCATAGCGTTGGGTGGGTGAACAGCTCGGGTGCCCTATGTGGGTCGTCGTCAGGGGCCGCCTGATCCAGGTGCTCGTGCAGCGCCGCCTCGTAGGCGGTCCTCCACGGCGCAGCGCCCTCGGCGTCGAGTCCGAAGACTTCTGGGACACGGCGAATCGCCTGCACAGCGAGGTAGCGAACGCGATTCGCACGGTACTGTTGCCGCTGCGCGCCAGCAGAGCGCGCCGCGTGCGTCCAGCTCTCCGCCCAGATGTCGTCTGGAAGCGAGCTGGCGGCCGTCGCGGGATCGACGCCACCAGCACTGCACAGCCGCTGCAACCAGCCATCCTCGAAAAACAGCGCGTTCCTGCCACTTGCGCGGAACGTCTGGCGATATCGAAAGATTCGTGCTCGTGGTGAGCGCGTTGGTCGCAAGCGTGTTGCTGGCTTGATGCGAGAGCAAGATCTGACGGGCGAGCTGCCCAAGCGGTTTCGACGTACGACCGACTCCGCCCACGATCTGCCTGTCGCCGACCGCAAGTTCACCGTCGCCGCGCCCAACCAGATCTGGGCGGCCGACATCACGTATGTGCGCACGTGGGCGGGCTGGATGTACCTGGCCGTAGTGATCGACCTCTTCTCAAGGCGCGTGATCGGCTGGGCCGCCGCCGACCACATGCGCACCGAGCTCGCGACTGATGCGCTGAAGATGGCGCTGGCTCTGCGAGGCGACGTCCACGGCGTCATCCACCATTCCGACCGTGGCAGCCAGTACGCCAGCAACGACTATCAGGACCTGCTTGAGGCGCACGGCATAGCCTGCAGCATGAGCCGCAAAGGCAACTGCTGGGACAACGCCGTCGTCGAGAGCTTCTTCAAGACCATCAAGTCAGAGCTGATCTTCAGGCGCCCGTGGCCCACCAGAGCTCACGCCAACGAAGCCATTGCCGACTACATCGAGCGCTTCTACAACAGCAGGCGGCGCCACTCCACGATCGGAGCATCAGCCCTTTTGCAGTATGAGATGACCTTCCGTCAGCAGCAGCTGGCGGCGTAAACAACCTGTCCACCAAAGCGGGTCAAGTCCAGGTCAGGACGGCCGTGCGGTGGCTCCCACCCCACCGTGCCCTATTAGTGCCGCCGAGGAGCCGATGCGACCGATGGTCTCAAAAACTGAAGATATTTCCAGGGGGGGTATGAACAAGTTGGCGCGGATACTGATCAAACTGGCCGTGGAGGATGAACCATGTCCGTCTTCGATCAGACCTGATCCTTGCTCACGTAGGCATCCTCCCAGTGCCGCTTCGCTAGCGGCTCCGCGTCTTCAATTTGGTCGGCCGGAGTGATCTCACCGACGTCGAGGGCACGGTGACTCAAGCCCCACGCTACAGCGAGCCGATCGAAGTCTGTCACCTCGCTACCAAGATTCTGCGGCACTGGAACAGGCACAACTCTCGTCCCGTCGCCCCAGCGTCCGAGGTCAGCGAAGAACTCCAGTCTGGTCCCTCCGCCAATGAGCAGTATTGGGAGACGGCGAGCCCCCTGCCATGTGGGATCAGCAGGTGCCCTTCGGGTCCGCAGATCGCGAATCACGCGGCGGAGCATTAGACGACACCGTCGCTGGAGCGCCGCTTCGGCGGAATTCACTTCTTCGACCACCTTGTCGCGCGGCGGGAGGTACGAGTCCACCACCGTGCTCATCGGAGCGAGCGGATCATGTTCGTCCCGCAGGCTCTGCGCCTGCGCCTCATGCACGCGCTGAATCGCAAGAATGCGTTCGTGGTGCAGCCGAATCGTGCCAAGTTGCTGGACATCGGCTGTCAGAAGGTCATATCGATCGGTGCCCTCGCGCTCGTGCAATACGAAGCTGCAGACGTCGACGGTGGAGGCACCCACGTCGATCATTAGGTGAATACCTTCCCGACGCAAAACGGATAGGGCATATCCAGCGGCGCCGGCAGCGATCTCCGGAATGATCTCGAAGTCACAAGTCGTACCATCATCGTCACGTTCCCAGTACTCTGGAGCTTCAATGATATGGCGCAGCTCGTCTTGCGCCGTTCCTATCGTGACGTCTCCTCCCTCCATCACCGACAACATCCACGCAGCCTTTCCAACGCGACGGAAGCGACGATTCTCCTCGTTGTCCTCGACGCAAGGCGAGGGCACGCCGAGGTTCATGCTCCAGACGAGCTTCTGAAAGTGGCCAATGACATCGCGCTTGCTCTTGAGGAACCAGCCGCGTGCGTACCGTAGTAGAAGCGCAAGATAGGCGACGGCCGCCGCCTCTGGATTCAGGTTCCGCCCGATGGGTCCACGAGTGCTATAGAGATGGTATTCCGACGCGAATAGCTCAAGCTTGATGTCGTTAACTAGCTGCGCCCCGTCGCGCGGCACGAGAGAACACGTCCCGTCGGGCGAAACCCATAGCCGCGTCGGCAGCAGGTACGGCATGGACGAATGAGCCGCTTCGCCGAAATCCACCGCGAAGGCTTGACCTCCGAGCAAATCAGGTGCTTGAACGACGACCTTCGACGCAGAGGTACCGAAGTCAAGACCAACAACCAGTTCGCACTCACCACTCTCACCACCTTCTGCGTACTGCAGCACGTGCTCGTCAAACATACCCCCCCCCTTGTTTTCCTAGCTGATGTGGATGATTGCGATGGCGATTTCTCGGGCCTCGGAGCGGACATCTCTTCGGCTCTCGATCCTCAAGCGTTGTTGCTCAACGCGATTCCGAAGGGCTTGAATCCGACCCTCAGTCGCCCGGACGACCCTTTGTCCCTTTGCTCTTTGCCTGGCCAGAATCGCCTCTAGCTTTTTAGTTTGCTTCTGCAGGTGCTGCTGCAGTGTGCGTAGCTGAATGTCAGCTCGGTCTTCGTTTCGCGCCCGCAGTTCCTGCGTGAACTGCTCGTACTCTTCATCCAAGGAGCCCAGGAGTACATCGTTGGCGACGGCGTAGGCACCCGCCAGGTCGACGACGTTTCGAGCCTCAAGCCAGTCTCGTCCCCCTGCTACAGCGGCGGCCGCCAGTCGTTCGGCATCCTCGGAAGTCAGCAGCTCAGCAGGACCCGGAAGGCGCGTAGCCGCGTAGGCGAGCTTTTCTGTGTCCTGCAGGGCGCGAAACGACCATAGCGCGGCGGCCAAAGCATAGGTACCGGGTTCAATCTGTGTTCCATCCACATCGGCGCTGTCGAGCTCCAAAGAGACAGCGGGCGTGAGTTGCTCGTCCATCTCGTTAATCCGGCTGCTGATCATTCGAACGAGGGGATGAAACTGCGATATCACCTCGTCCGATGCGCGAATGGGTCCTACCACGCGGTTTTCGAAGCGGCACTGAATGGGCCGTGGCGACGTCGATGTCAGGCGTGTCGTAAATGGCAGTCGACGCGAGCGCATGAACTCGACCAGGTCAAACTTCGCGTTGCTCGACAGATCGACATCGAAGGTAGGCGAGTCAGGATCAGCCTGTCGGAGGTCACACCCGGGGTAGTGCAGTCGAAGGTAGTCGAAGACGTAGCGTCGGAGGTCCTCGCCGCTAATCCAGCGGTTGAGCTCCCGTGCGGCTTGCACCTGATTGAGGATGTAGTCGCCATAGGCGATTAGACCCGCCGCATCTTGCTCGAGACGCTGCTCCTCATGACGGAGGTTCTCCAGCGCCTGCGCCGTCTGGTCTATCCGCTGCTCCTGCTGCTCCGGCGACAGGCGCCCGGACAGTAGGTCGATCTCGAGCTTGCGGATCGCATCACCAAGAATAGCCTCAAAATCGCCCAAGGTAGTGCGGCACAGGTCGAGCTTCTCGTACAGGCGTTGGTAGATCCGCGCATCGATCGTTTCTGCGTACAGAACATTCCAGATCAGGACCTTGTCTGCGACTTGGCCAAGCCGATCGATTCGGCCAATGCGCTGCTCGAGCCGCATGGGATTCCACGGAAGATCGTAGTTAATCAATACGCGCGAGAACTGCAGGTCAACACCCTCGCCGCCAACCTCAGAGGACAGTAGAACGCTTGGCCCAGCTGGGTCCCGAAACCGAGAGATCGTCTCATCCTTTGTTTCGCGCTGTCCCCCTTTGAGCTGGATGCAGCTGACGCCATCTGCCTCGAGGCGTTCGGCGAGATAAGCGAGAGTGGCGCGGAAGCCCGAGAAGACGACAACCTTTTCCGTCGCGTGATCTCGAAGAAACCTGGTGACGATGCTGCGCAGCCGATCGTACTTCGTATCGACCTTGATGAGGTCGTCCAGGTCAACGTAGTCGCGGGACCGAAGCACGATTTCGGTTACGAGAGGGCCGAGGGTTTTGCGTCGGTCGTCGTCAACGACTTCGCCCGTTTCCTCAGCCTCCTCAAGCTCAACCAGTTTCCTTTGCCAGGATCGTAGAGAAGCCGCCATGCTGCTTGCCATTTGGCGCTGCGGCTGAGCCAGCAGAAAGCGTTCACTGGCGAGACTCCGCAGAGCGTATGTCACGACGACATTTGTGACTAAGTCGTAGAAACTCTGCTCGACGGGCTTGAGCTCGACGAATTCTGGGATGGGGTCCCGAACTACCCGCCATTCCTTCACGTCCCTCTTCCGCGTTCGCGTGACTACGTGGGCTAGGAGGTTCACAGTTTCGAGCCGATAGGCCAGGCGGCTCCGAACTTCGCGTTGCTCCAGTCGCTCAGGCACTATGTCCTGCTCATGGATCATTGAGAGCTGGCGGTTTGTTCGTAGAAGGTCGTGACTGCGGGCTTGCTGGAGAAGCGCCTGCAGTTCAGCGGCGCTGGGCGTGCCGCTGAGGACTAAGTCTCGAGCTCGGACAAGCGGAGCATTCGCTTCCAGAATCTGCCCAAAGACCTCCGGGCGCGTAAAGGTGTCGGGATCGAGCAACTGGAGGAGCGAGAAGAGATCCTCGTTGCGGTTGTGAATGGGGGTGGCGGTAAGAAAGACGCAGTACTCCGCGACTGCTTTGCACAGATGGCCAAGCTCGTTGGTTCGCGTCTCTGGATTGCGGAGGTGATGCGCTTCGTCGATCACCAAGAGATCAACCAGTCGCTCTTCGTTCTCCATGGATTGGAGAAACCGAGCAAGCTGGGCGGACTTTCGCGTGGCGACCTCGTCGTCCCAGTCGCGCGGTGGTCGCAGGCCTTGGATGCTCCCGACGATGGCGAAGCCTCGCGACTGAGAGTCGTCGTCCCGCAGGAGGCTGAGTGTTTCTCCGGCATCGCAGATCTGCGCGGCGACGCCAATCTTCGTCGCAAGCTCGCGCCGCCATTTCTCTCGGAGCGCAGCTGGACAAAGGACAAGAAGTCGACGCATGTCGAAGCGGCTTCTGAGCTCGGTCCAGATAAGGCCTGCTTCGATGGTCTTCCCGAGGCCAACCTCATCGGCGATCAGGATCGCGTTCGAAGGCGACTCCAGGACCTTAACGACGGGCTTGAACTGGTACGCATAGAAGTCGGTGTTAGTCGCCTCCATGCTGTAGATGACGTCGGCAAGCCGCCCCGAGAGCTTCACATGCGTAAGCGTGCGTCGAAGATCGACCGGGCGTCCCAGCTTCTTCGCCTCAAGCATGTCGAGTGGCGACAGACGCTGGTTCTCGATCTTCTCAAGCTGGCTTTCGGGGACCCACCGCACACCGTCCGCGAACTGCACCTGCAGCAAGCGACGCCTCCGTCGAGACTGCTCTCGGCCAGTGAGGACGCCAACCCGCGTCGGGTCGTTTGCTAGCCGCACGCGACCCTGCTTGCTCATCCTTCAGTCCCTCATCCCGCTGGCCATGCGGGAACTCATCTTCTCATCGCGAAGAAGATCGGGCCAGGAGCGTTTCGTCAGGTCTGCCGACGGATAATCTGATGTAAATACGTTACTATACGTAGTGCGCATTGATAATCTGTACTATGCGCGTCATCGTCATATCCATGACAAGGCGGCTCAACATCACCGTGCCCGATGACGTCGCGGACGCGGTAGATCGTGTTCGGGACCGAATCAACATCAGCCAGGTTTGCGCACAAGCGCTACAGGCGCACGTGTTGCGACTCGAGAGGATCGAGGAGGAGGACTCTGTTGTGGAGCAAGCAATAACGAGGCTGCGGGCTCAGCGCAGTGAGGTCACCAATGAGTCAAAACGCGCCGGATACGAGGACGGCAGCAACTATCTGCTACAGGAAGCTGACTACAGCACGACCAAGAAACTCGTGGCGCTCTGGAACCACAGCGACTCGATGCGGTTGAGCGAGCCGTTCCGGGACGTCTTCAGCATTGTCGATCGCGATGCAGCTGAGCGCTACGGCCAGCGTCTCGACGAAGATGCGTTGAGTCACGACGACTGGGCACTTGGCTTCATTAGGGGTATTGGCGACACGTGGAGGCGAATCGAGAAAGAAGTGGAGCGCTCGTGATCTCCCCGAGCTTGTGTTGCCCAGCGCGGACCCAGCAAAGGAAGGAACAATGCCTGTAGGTGAGATCGTCGCACTTTCAGGGCTCGCGTTGAAAACGCTTGAGCTGGTCCACCAGAGCCGAACGGGTAAGCTCGGGGCGAAGGAAGCTCAGGCCCTGTATTGCCGCATCACGTCGTCGTTGCTGTACGAAGTTCATTCCAACGTGCAGCGTTGCGCATACCTCGTGAAGTCAGGGCACCAGGGGAAGTATTCTGTCGGTGTCTTTGCCTTCCTCGTTCGCGACGCTCTGTTTGCCGACTTCTGCCGCATGTGCCCGGAGCCGCTCATGATCTCCAAGCTGAACGAAATCTACTCCGGCTTCGCGCGAATCCAGCACTGGCAGGGGTACCCAGAAACTGACGAGAGCGAGACCTACGTGCTGGGCTTCGCCAACGACTTCTTCGAGAAGAAGCTCGACGCGAACTACAACGACATCCGCGACGCTCTCAACGCGCTATCAGACGACGTGCAGGTTCCTCCGCGGTGGCCAGGCTTGTCCACCCCTGAGTAGCGTGAGTCTGTTGTCAGTGCCCGCCTCAGCATGAACGCTGGAGGAGCGACTCGCTCACGAAAGCCAGCGGACAGATGCTGCCTGTAGTAGATCAAACCATGGCAGCGGCGGCAGCCAGCCGCCCATGAAGCAGATGCAGGTGCAGGCGGCGTGACGAGCACCGTGGGCATGTCAGCCACCACGGGATGCCGATGCTTGTGGTGTCCGTCGTGAGCTTCACGATCACCGCCTCGCCGTTGACCTCTCGGCGCTGGCGCTGATACGCAGGCCACGACGGCAGATCTTTGATCTGCGCCAGTGCGAGGCGCGGGACGTCTTCGACAACAACGGCGCCTAACTTGACCGGGAGCCGATGACAACGCGCTCGGCGTCCGACGAAGTGATCTTGAGCCTCGGCCGTGGTGTTTCGCTCATTCGCCACAAAAGCTCGCTGAGTTTCCTAAGCTCCGACAGGCTCGCACGCTGCAAGTTGTCGATCCTTCCGATCGCGTCCAACGCGGCGAGCAGATCGCCGGGCTTGTTCGGGCACCTTCCGTGATCATGGCGAGCAACGCGGTCCTGTGCTGAGCAAGCTCGCGAGTACGATCGTCGGCATCGAGCAGGCGGCCGGCGAGGAGGCCATGAAGGTCGCCGGCAGCTAGACTTTCCTGGCCACGTGCGACCCGCCGCAGGCGGGCACGGGGTGGTGGTCGCTGCTGGCCGCCCGGCAGCGCGGCGAGCTTGGGCTTCCTTTTGGGTGGCCGTCGCCTACTGCTGGGCATCCGCCTGCACCTTCATGCGGTGGTACCGTCCCTGAGCACCTCTTGCAGCTGCTCGTTCGCCGTGGTCTCGTCTCAGGGCGCCCGGAGAGACGTCGACGGCCCGCCATGCTCAAGATCAGGCAAGTCTGCCGTTGCAAGCCCGCGGATGTCGCGCTGGAGCCGGGCGGCGATGTTAGATCCCCCTGTCGGATTCGCCGCGCGCGACGATGACCTGGCGAACTCCGGCGGGCCGCGGCGGACTCCCCCGACGGCGAACACATCGGCGGTCGCAGCAAACATCGACCAGGGCAGCAGCTCGCACGAGGTGTCGACGCTAACATGCCGCGTGCTGAAGAGACTGCCAATCATCGTCCTCGTGCCGCCGGCGCTCGCTGACGCGTACGGCTGGCCAAATGGCCGTGGACTGGTAGCCGGTCGGATCGGCCCCGGCGTCATCCGCGTGCGCCCGATTTCTGGTGGCGGACCGGCCCGCGCGTTTCTCGTCGAGCAGCTGGAGCTGATCGCACCGTTAGGGCAGCCGCTCGGTGCTCTTGTTCGGCAGGACGACGGATAGGCGAGCACAGCACGATGCTCTCGTGTTGGTGCTGCCACGAACTCACCACAGTATTCCCCGGACCAGCGCCCTACTCAGAATCCGAACTCACACAGAGCTGAAGAAGCCGAATCTCGTAGCCCTTGGTCCGCACGCCCTGGACCCAGTCGTCGCATACGACGCGAAGGAATCCACGCCAAACCAGAAAGAGGCGAAGATTGCCGTAGTACTTTGGATTGGTGGCCTGGGCTCTTCTGTTCAGGCGCTTCACGCCGTCGCCACTGTGAGTCCAGAATTCGATACCAGCATATGTGACGTCGCCGCCGCGGGCCTCCAGTGCCGCCAGCTCGAGAAGGACCTGGGTAATGCACTCGAGCGTGCCGGGCCTCTTTCTCGGCCGAAAGAGCGATAGATACTGTCCGGCAAGCCGCGTCATCATCTTCCGCACCGCCGGGGACAGTAAAGCCGCTGCCTGCGCGGGCGACGCACCGTGGTAGCTCCAACGCAGCTCAACTGCTCGCACGAGGTCGTGAACCCGACCCTCCCTCTCAGACGCATCGGACAACGACTTCGAGTGTTGGGAGTTTCGTTGGTCCAGCAACCAGCGACGAAGCTCTTCCCGTGCTGCCTCCGCCGACACGTAGCCTCTGCGACGAAGTTCGAGAATGGCTCGCCGGGCGATGACGGCACGGTCGCGCCACGAGCGCTCGCCGGACTCGATGAGCTGCGGCACACCCTCCGTTGGAGTGGCCGATGAAGCCAGCACGGGGCGCGCTTGCTTCGCGGCCGACGGCAAACGCATCCGTTGGTCAGCCTCACTTTGTTGCTCGCGCTCGATCCAGAAGTTCGCGCCATCTCGATCGCCTCGCTGGATGGCATGAGCGAGAGCGGCTGACCAATGCCAGTCACGACATTCTCCTTCCGTGGACTGAATCGGTCGACGTAGGAGAGCGGGCGGTGTCACCTGCGCGTCGATGGCGTGCAGCCAACCACGGACTTGCTCGGATACGGTATCTTGATGAGAGAATTTGAGAAACTGATCTACGAGCCGTGAGCCCGCGCCCCAGGGCAGCCGAATCCTCCCGCGTGTGAGATTTGGGAAGACCTCGACGCGCCCGGGCTCGATTTGTAACCCGACGGTCCACAGCAACTCCTCGACACGGCGGTAAACGATGTCGACATCCATGGGTTCTGGAAGGGAGAACCAACCGTGTAGTCCGCCGGAGAAGCTGCTGCGGCACCAGATACCGCCCGGGAGAACGCGATCAACACGGCAATAGCGGTCGACCAGACCACCGGCAGCCTGCGTCAGCGCGGCAGCCAACTCATCATCGGTGGTTTCGTTCAGCAAGCCCGTCTCTTCAAAGTCGAGGTCCACGACCACCACCCGCGTGTGGGGCGAGTGCGTGAGGGGGAAGTCGACGTCGTATGCGCTGACCCACTGGCCATCACCAACGACCACGAAGAGATCGTTGTCGTAGTCGGAGGTCGCGACCACCTCGAAGCCATTGATCACCACATCGGTGTCTGGCCGATAAGCATGCCAATGGCCATTGCGGCACAGGTGATCGATGAGGTGTTGACGATGGAAGCGTGCGCCACTTGCCCGACGCCGCTGCCGACGACTATCTACGAGCGAGTCGTAGAGCGGGTGACCCGAGTAGTGGGGGTCAGGAAGGGCAAACCAGTCCGGAGTGCGGTCACCTGTCTTATTGAGGTAGCGACGGACGGACCTCCCGTGAAATCCACAGCACAACCATCGATACAGGTGACTCACGGCGTCAGGTGACACGCCGAGCTGCCGCAAGACCGCTTCCTTGGCGCGAGGGCCGAGGCGCTTGGGCAGCCCATACCTGCAGGCGGACGCCGATGGCGCTGGTATCCGAGGTGGAGCATCACGGAGAGATCTGAGCTGGACCAGATCTGCTCGGAAATCGCCAGCCCGAAGCCGCTTGGCGTTCTCTATGAGGACGCGGCGCCGGTTGGCTTCGGCCCCCTCAACAGCAGCCCTGACGTTCTTCTTCCATGACTGCACACAACCAATCGTACAAGAAAGCGGTCGACCGATCGGCTCATGAAGTTCCGCCAACAGCGGTCGAATGAAAGGACAAGGACACTGCCCTGAACACGCGCACTTCAATAAATGGCCGGCGGGAACGCAGCACGTCTATTTACACAGCACCCCTATTGGTATGAATACACTTTGCGACACAAAGTGTATTCATACCAATAGGGGTGAGAGAAGAAATCCCTGGCCTTCGGCGATGTCTCGTCTGTCTTGGCGATGGATCTCTACCGGGTCTCTGCACTGAAATAGTCGGCCAGATCTGGCGATAAGTACTCTGAGCGTGGCCGCGCTCGCTCTTCCCTACCAAGGAGTGCTTCTTGCCGAACTCGAAGTTTGGTTCCGGCGCGTTCGTCTTCGCGCGCCCACGGGGTCTCGAGCCCCAACATCCAGAAGACATCCAGAAATGGGCTGCCCAGCATCAGATCTCGTCAGACCTCGTTCCCACCTACGCCGGCGACCGGGTGGCCGTCAGTCGGGCGCTGCAGCAGGCAAGCGCTGGTCTCGCGCGGCAGGGGTTCTTGTTGCGCCCGATCAAGCGCACAGGCAGCGAGGTCGTCTACGGCATCGTGCGAGAACAGCGCGACGAAAGCGGTCGCAGGCTCGACCACGCGTTCGAGGAGACCGTCAGCTGGCGCGCGGAGCCCGACGCCGGCGTCATCCAGGGCGACCACCCCATCGCGCGTCGAGTGGCGGAGGCGTACTCCAGCCTGCGTGACAAGATCGTGGCGGATGACTGGTCCGGCATCATCTCCAGCTTCCTGCTCGACCACGACGCCGCCCGAATCCGAAGCGGGGTGTACTGGCTGCCACCCCAGCGTATCGGGGACGTCCAGCGGTTCAGCCGCTTTCTGGAGGACGTCGGCATCGATCTCTTGCTCTGCGAGATCGAGGCAGAAGCTCAACGTATCGTCGAGTCCGTCGCCACCCAGAGCCTCGACGACCAGCTCGACCAACTCCAGACCGAAGCCGCTGCCTTCGATGGCACGCAGAAGCCCAGCACCTACGCTCGCCGGCTCGACCAATACCAGCGACTGCGCGAGCGAGCGACACTGTACAAACAAGCCCTCGGCCTCGGGGTGCAGAAGGCCGAAACCGTGCTTTCCGACCTCGAGCAGAAGGTCGGCGCGATGCTCGAGCTTCGCAGACAGACCGTGATCTCGCGGGATGGCTCTGCCTCACAGCAACCCGCGACCGACGACGCCGACCAGCCGTCACTTCGCTTCGCTGGCGCCATCTTCAAGCTCTCGAGCATCGTCGAGGACGTCCAGACCTTCGTCAGCAGTGACGACTACGCGAAGTCCTCGATCGAGGCGCTCGAGACTATGGGATTGGCCGGCCGGTGGCAGCGCGCCGGCGCGGCGCGGGTTCGCCTTCAGAACTCCGGTCCCCAAGGGGCGGAAGTCTCGATCACCATCGAGCTTCCGCTCGAGAGCTCCTTGAACGCCGTCGCTCGTCAGCTCGGTGCGCTCGGTATCGAGCTCGCCTGACCTCGCATCTCCCCAACACACAACACAACCAGGAGTTCCCATGTCCCACACCAACGTGCGGGCGAGCGTCATCGCCGTGCGCGACGAGCTCGCTGGCTCTCTGCTCGAACGGCAGGTCGCCATCGATGCCGCGATCCTCGCGCTTCTCACCAACGAGCATCTGCTTCTACTCGGACCTCCGGGCACGGCGAAGTCGCTGCTCGTGCGCATGCTCTGCGAGCACATCGACAGCGCCGTCTACTACGAGCGGCTGCTCACGCGGTTTTCTACCCCCGAGGAGCTCTTCGGGCCGCTGTCGTTGTCGGCACTCGAACAAGACCGCTTCCAGCGGGTGACGGCCGGCACCCTCGTCGAAGCCGACATCGGCTTCGTCGACGAGATCTTCAAGGCCAACAGCGCGATCCTCAATTCCCTGCTCACCCTCATCAACGAGCGACTGTTTCACGATGGCCGCCAGGTGCGCCGGGTACCGTTGCTCTCGCTCTTCGCTGCCAGCAACGAGACGCCGGAGGAGGGCGGACTGCATGCGCTCTACGACCGTTTCCTGCTGCGCGTGACGGTCCCCTATCTCGCCGAAGACGACAGCCTGCGGCGTCTGCTCGAGATGACGTTTCCAAGGCCGAGCGCGACCATCACGCTCGACCAGCTGCGCCAAGCCCAGACCGACGTCTGTCAGCTCCCACTTGGCGACGACGCGCGCGAAGCCATCGTCACCATCAAGCGCGAGCTCGACCACGAGGGGCTCGCCGTCAGCGACCGCCGCTGGCGCGCCTGCGGCAGGCTCGTGCGGGCGAAGGCCTGGCTCGAGGGGGAGGGCACCGCGACCGCAGATCACGCCGAGGTCTTGGTCCACGCATTGTGGACCGAGCCGTCGCACATTCGCGTCGTCGAGCGCGTCGTGAGCAAGGTCGCCAACCCCCTCAACCTCGAGGCCGTCGAGCTCGAGGACGCGGCGAAGGACCTCTACGATCAGCGCCCCCAGCCCGGCCACCCGAATCTCACACACGCGCTCGAGCCGCTGCTTCGCCAGCTGTCGGATATCCACACGCGCCTTGAACAGCGCACCGCCTCCGTTCCCGAGAGCCGAGCCCGCCGCGCGCGACAGGCAATCCACAAAATCGAGGCCTGGCACCGGGCACTCAGCCAGCTGGCGCTGCGTTCCCTCTCGAAGCTTCACATGGCGCCGGGGGCCGCCTGATGTCGGCGCCGAACCCCAAGCTCGATCCCGAAGGCGCGAAGGCCTTTCTCCAGCGCCCCCGCGCGCTACTGACGGCGCAAGAGCAGCAGCTCCAGTACATCTTGCGCTTACACAGCCATCCGATGCCGTGCCCGCTCTGCGAGCACCCCAACGACCAGTTTCACAGCGCCGACGACACCAAGCAGGTGGGCGAACTCTACGATGGCAAGTACCAGTGCGTGAAGTGCGGCATCGAGCTCAGGCCGATCGTGCCGTTCGTCCGACTCGCAGAGCCGGGCTGGCACTGGCGGCTGGCCGACGACGCCCGGCAAGTGCTGCTGCGGCTCTGGACCGAGCATCGGGCGGCGGGGTAGGCCATGGGACTCTGCTACCGCACTTCGCGCTGGCTCGATCGCCTGTGGAGCGAACATCTCGAGCTCAGCGAGCCCGCTCGTGATCTCGTCAAGCAGGGCATCAGAAAGCAGGGCGAGCGCTTTACCGGCTTCCCCGCAGACCTACACGCCCGCCTGTACTTGCCGACAGACCCCACCGATACCTGCGACGCCCCAGACTGGGCAACGCGCCTTCACGCGCTGGCGTCGGAGCTCGCCGAATGGAAGCGCCTGCGGTTGATGTGCAGCCGAAACGGCTTCGCCGCAGGGATCGCGACAGAGGTCCTGCTCGAGCAACTCCTGCCTCACGTGCCCGACCGTCCGCGGCGAGATTCCAGCGCCCAGCACGGAGGCGACACCCCCACTACAAACAAGGACGCCCCATCGAAACCTGAGTCCTCCACAAAGCCAACCGAGAGCAGCGTTCGAGCGGCCATCCGATGTGCCGCGCGAAAAGCGCGTGATGCCGTCCACAGCGCCGAAGCCTCGTTGGAGGGCGTATCCGGCGCACTTGCCCTCCCCATGGCCGGCAAGCAGACCGCGCGTCCCACAGGGCCTGCCGACCTCAAAGCGATCCGAGAGGCACATCAGCGGCTTTCCAAGTCCCGTCGACTGCGCCGTATCAGCGAGCTCGCCGGTCGTCTCGAACGTGCCGCGCTATGCAAAGCCCGATCGAAGGTCCGTCCAGGTGTCGGCGAAATCCATGGCATCGGGTTCGGCCGTGACGTCGGGCAGCTGTTGCCCTCGGAGTTGGTGATGCTGCGCAGACCCCGCCTACGGCTCGCTCTGCTGGCACGGCTGGTCGAAGGCCGAGCGCTCAGCTACGCGATGCGAGGCCGCGAGCCGCTAGCGCGTGGTCCCGTGATCGTGCTGCTCGACGAGAGCGCCTCGATGCGCTCGAACGACAAGGACATCTGGTCCAAGGCCGTGGCGCTGGCGTTGCTTTCGACAGCCACCCGCCAGCGACGGTCGTGGTCGTTGGTGGCATTCAACGGCTCGATCATCCGCGAGCACACGATCTCGGCCGGCAGGGCGACGGCTTCCGATATCGAAGCCGCCCTCAATCACCGCTGTAGCGGCGGCACCGACTTCGATGCGCCCATCTGTCGAGGCATCGAGCTGATCAAATCGTCGCGAGTCTTGCGACAGGCCGACATCGTGATCATCACCGACGGTCAGGACGAGCTGGAGCCGGACACCATCGAGCGTGCCCAACGGTTCACGAAGTCCGAGGGCGTCAGCTTCTACGCCGTCGGCGTGGGCGATGACGCGGCCGAGAGCATCTTGTCCCTGGCGTCCATTGCGACGTCCACCGTTGCCGTCCGCGACACCAACGACACCGCCGAGCTCGTGGCGCCCGTGCTCGTCCTCGAGCGGCCCGACACCTCCCGCTAGCCCTCCTTCTTGCCGCGACGACATCGCGGGGCCGCAGCGTCTCGCGCAGGAGTCCGAATGAAATCCATGCCCGACATCTGGGAGCGCCTTCGCCGCTACAGCGAGTTCATCGTATGGCTCGCGCGTGTGCTGAAGGCGCTCTCGAGAGGAAAGTGAACCCATGAATCGACACATCCTCGAGCAGCCCTTTGCCGCCGAGCTCATCCGCCAGCGGCGCGGCACCCACGGAAAGTCGCTCAGCTACGTCGAGGGCGCCGAGTACGTGCGGCGTCTCAACGAAGCGCTCGAAGGCAACTGGAGTTTCGACGTCATGAACTTCGAGGTCCGTGATGCCGAGGTCGTCGTGCTTGGTCGCTTGAGCACCAACGGCGTCAGCAAGATGGCGTTCGGCGGAACCTCTATCACCGTCTCGCGTGACGGAGAGATCGTTTCGGTCGCCGACGACCTCAAAGCCGCCTGCACCGATGCGCTCAAGAAGGCCGCGAGCCTGATGGGCGTTGGACTCAGCCTCTACCAAGACGGTCAGCCGCTCGACCCCAAAGCCTCGACCAAGCCAACCAGCAACGGAGCGAACGGTCAATCTCGACAGCACCGCGAGAGCTCCGGCAACGGAGACGGAAACGGAAATGGTCGGCAGCATGGCGCGTCCGATCGAATCACCCAACGCCAGCTCAGCGCCATCTGGTCGATGGGGCGAAAGCTCGGCCAGTCGGCTGACCAAATCCGTGACGAAGCGATGAGACGCTTCGGCGTCCAGCCCGAGTTTCTCGCCAAGCACGACGCCAGCACGCTCATCACCGAGCTCGGTGAGGCGCTCGCCGGTCCCTGATATGACCTCGGCGCTCGCGGTCTTGCGTAGCGAGCCACACACATCCGTCTCGGCACTGACGTGCTTTCTGCGCTGCCCTCGCCAGTACCGCTATCGCTACATCGACCGCGTGACGCCCGAGCATCGCGCAGACACCCTGGTGTTTGGCAGCGCAATCCACGCGGCGCTCGCCGCGTTCTACCGAACGCTTCAATCAGGACGCTCGCCGACCGCCAAGAGCATGAGGCACACGTTCCTCATCGCACTCGACGTCGAGGTCCGGCGCGCTGACCCTCCCATCCTCTACCGCAGCCACGACCTCGATGCCCTACGCCGGCTCGGTCTCGAGATGCTGGACGTATTTCATGTTGGTGCACTCCGTCCGCGACGCGTGCTCGGCGTGGAGCAGGCCTTCAGCATCGCGCTCGTTGACGACTACGGCATGCCGATCCCAGTGCGGCTCGTGGGCGCGTTCGATGCAGTCATCGAGACCGATCGCGTTCGCGTCGTCGAGCACAAGACCGCTGCCCGTCGGTGGAGCTCTTCTCAACTCGAGCACGACCTGCAGCTCAGCGCGTACTCGCTCGCTGCGCCTTACATGGGGCTTGGGAACGCCGGCTTGCAGCTGAACGTGCTGCTCAAGACCAAGACTCCAAAGCTTGTCGTACATCGCCCTGAACGCGGTGCGAGGGCGCACGCCGAGTTCATCGAGATCGCCCAGAGCGTTCTTCGAGCCGTCGACGCCGGCGTCGACCACCCCCTGCGCGGCTGGCACTGCCGCGGCTGCTGCTACCGGCAACGGTGCACCCGCGAACTTATCCGCACCTACGTCTGACCTCGCGTCGCCAACCGCCGACGCCCACAACCCCAAACCGCGAAATCATCCAATCGCTGGCAGAGCCAGCAAGGAGACCTCATGCCAAGACGAAGAAGGCCCAAACGATCCCGCCAGCCGTCGCCGCCTCTGCGTGCCTCCATCGGCGAGCGCACCAACTGGAAACCGCCGATGAAAGAAGGCCAGCCCGAGGGTCGTGCTCCGCGGTCGCACGAGCAACCCACGCCAGAGCAGGCGCTGGTCAACGCGCCCGACCTTGCCGCGATCCTGGCCGTGATCTCGGCGCTTCCGAGGCTCGCAGCCGAGCTCGCCTTCCGCATGGCCAGTCGCGCGGACGCCCGAGTCGAGCTACTGCCCGGCGGCCCCGCGACGCTTGTCTTCACCACCGACGGCCGCCTTCAAGGCCTATTCGTGCTGCCGATGACGGAAGGCCGAGCCCGGCAGCTTCTTGGACGCGCTCGACCACCCCGAGATGCGTTCGTGGAGCGAGCGTACGAGCAGCATCGGGCTCCGACCGCGACGCCTGAAGACCGCCTGCTCGATGCGGAGGCAACATGCGCGTAGATCGAAGAACGCTGTATCAGGCGCTCAAGAAGTTGCTACCGCTGATGTCGAAGCAACCGGACGACGACGCCGCGCACGTCACGTTGCGGTCGGCCGGCGGCGCCAAGCTCGCCATCAGTGCCAGCACCGAGGACGTGCAGCTGACGTGCCTGCTGCCAGCCGATGGCTACTTCGTCGGCCGGCTTCCAGGTCGGTGGCTGGCCAAGCTCGTCAAGCCGAGCAGTCGTGGTCGCGAAGACGTTGGCCTGGAAGTACACGACGAGCACACCGCCAAGGTCGAGGTCGGTGGCGTCGTTGTCAAAGCCGCGCTTCATTCAGCGGGCAGCGCAAACCCGGTGCCTGGGGGCGATGGCGACTGGTCGAACCCGACGAAGCTTCCGGCAGCGGCCATGAACGATCTCCTCAGTTTCGTGCTGCCGGCGATGTCGAAGGATGTCGGGCGTCCACATCTCTGCACCTTGCTTCTCGACCGGCAGTGCGCCGTCACGACGGACGGTCATCGCCTGATGGCAGCCCGACTGCCGGGCGTCCTACCACAGCCCCTGCTCGTCGAAGCGTTCGTGGCCAAGATGCTCTCGAGCATCATCAGCGACGGCGACGAGCTCGTACTGCAGTCCACCGATACACATCTTCGGGCGATGGTCGGTCCCTGGACGTTGATCGCCCGAGTTCGGCCCAACGACTTCCCGCCATTCCGTCAGGTCATTCCCGATCCCGAATCTCTCACCGCTCGGGTCGAGGTCGATGCCCGCGCCTTGGCAGGCGCTCTCGACACACTTCGTCCCCTGACAGACGGGGTCGTGCAGCTTCGCGTCAATGGCGCGATCACGCTGTCGACGTGGTGTTCGACGCTCGGTGAGGCCGAGGTCGAGATACCGACCATCGAAAGCAACCATGCCGGTGATGATCTTGTCGTCGGTCTCGATCCCGCCTATCTCGAAGCCGCGCTCGCCAAGACCCGACAGCCTGTCGTGCTATCCGTCGGCGGTCCGCTAGATCCGGTGCGCATCGACCACCCCGATGGCCGGCTAGCGGTCGTGATGCCGCGTCGCCTCGTCTAAACCCCCAGCCCCTCGCAGATGCCCGCTGCATCTACGGGGGGGCATCTTCCAGGAGTTCAAGGTGCAGAATTCGGAACTCGAGGAGCGTCGCGTGCGCATCCTGATGCATGGCGCCCAGGAGCTGTCGGACGTCGACCTGCTGGCCGTGGTTCTCGGCTCGGCGGGCCTGGCACGAGCGCTCGCGCGCACGTACGTCACCTGGTGGGAGCTTGCAGCAGGGGAGATCAGGGCGACGCCGCGTTTCAGTCCCGCCCGTACGGCTCAGGTGCTGGCGCTTGTCGAGCTCTCTCGCCGCATCGGAGTACGACCGCTACAGCGAGGCGCATCGCTCGGCTGCAGCGAGGACGTCGCGACGGCCTACGGACAGCGGCTACGCCATCAGTCGCAGGAGGTCTTCATCGTTGTCGCACTCGATGCGCGAAATCGGGTCATCAGCGAGCACGAGATCGCGCGTGGGACCCTGACGAGTGTTGGAGTTCATCCGCGAGACGTTTTCAGGCCGCTCATTCGACAGAGTGCCGCGAGCATGATCGGCATCCACAATCACCCCTCGGGAGACCCGAGTCCCAGCAGCGACGACCATTCGCTGTGCGAACGGCTTTGCCGGGCGGGCCGCCTCCTTGGCATCCCCGTGCTCGACTTCATCATCGTCGGGGGAGACGACCACGTCTCCTTCGCCGACCGCGCGTGGGTGACCAGCTGATGAGGCGCCCACCATTCGTGTGGATCGGCGGCCAACCCTACCTCGACGTCGCCTTCGATCTCGAGCCGCTGACGGCCCGACCGCTCGCTCACCTTCTCGAGGCGCTGCTGGACCATCACCACGAGTCAGAGTTGGTGTTGCTGCGGCCGCTGTCTGCGCGAGAGCGTGAGCAGCTGGGCAAGCGCCTGCAAGAGGCGCTGGTCGAGGCGTGGGCCAACCTCGTGGTCGGCGAACAAGACCGCGTCCGACCACGGACGACCGAAGCCTAGTGAAGTACGGCCTCGAGCACCGCGACCGCCCGCCGGAGGTCGTCGTGGCTTGCCTCTCGTAGCAAGGCGGTCGCGCGCTCACGAAGCTCGCGCTCGTCCTGATCGGTGCGGATGAAAAGCTCGTGCATCGGCACGCCGAGGCCGCTGGCGATCTTCGTGATGGTGTCCAACGAAGCTGCCTGGCGACCGCGCTCGACGCTGCCGAGGTATTTGTCGTTGATCTCGGCCGCTGTCGCCAGCGCCTCGATCGAAAGCCCGCGCTGTCTGCGAAGCGCCCGAACTCTCTGACCAAATAGCTTTCTCGCGTGCATCGAAGGTGCGTACCTGCACCGATCATCGGCGGCGACTGTGTCGCGGGCCACCGGTCATAGCCGCCCTTTTTTGCCGGAATTACTGTCTGTAAACTGTCTTCTGGCTCGCGGGCACTGCCTATGGGCGGTGGCCGCGGCGTCTTCGAGGTCAAACATGGAGCAAACAAAGACCTGCCCACTGTGCGGGGGCACGATTCTAGCGGCTGCCAAGAAGTGCAAGCATTGCAGGCGCTACCTGCCGTCGGTGCCTTCAGAACAGGCACACCCTCCAGCCGCGCCTATCAAACGGTCACGAAGATCCGTGGTCGTGGTCGTCGTCGTCGTCGTGCTCGCTCTTGTTGGTGCGGGTGCGGCGAGTTACCTGTGGTTGTCGAAGCAGAAGACCTTGGATGGGTTCGGCCCCCTGAAGTGGTCCATGACGAAGGCCGACGTCCAAGGTGCGGGGATTGCCGGCCTCAGATGCCGGCAACGCCGCTACCTCTGGCCGCGTGGATGGCGGTGCTGGTGGGTCTGCTGCACCGGCACCACGGAAAAGTTCGGCTTGTGTGGCGCTCTAGAGCCCGTACCCGCGAAGAGCACCAAGTTTGGGCTCGGACTGAGGGGACACGTCACCGTCACGAGTCGAGCGGTCGATCTCAAGCTGGGCGCAGTGTGCAACGAGCGTGTGATCGCGCCACTGACGATCGGTTGGATTGAGGTCGCCGCGCCGAGCGACGACAAGGCGACCGCGACCTCCTGGCAGCGTGCCGCTGGGAACTTGCTCATCAAGAGATTCGGAGCCCCGACGAAGCGGACGGGAACCGGCCCCGATCTGGAGCTTGAGTGGAAGCTGGGCGAAGCACGCTTAGAGGTGGAAGGCGGTCGGGTTCGCGCTTTTGCCCCTCGCCACAAAACAAGTGCCGCGAGCCAAGTTGCAGGGCGCACAGCTTCGGCGGCTGAGCTTGCTCGTCGCCGCCGTGTGGCGCAGGCGCTACGTCGTGAAATCGACGGCACTCCAAGTGATGCCCTCTGCACCAGGTTGTCGGCAAAGACACCGGTACCGACGACCCTGTGCGAGGCGCTGGTCAAACCCATCAAAGACGGACGAACGACGAGCCGAGGTCGTCAAGACCTGCGGATATACCTGCGCCAGCGTGGCTACGTCCGGCTTCGCGGCTATGTCGTGCAAGAGGTGCGCAGCAATGTCTACGAGATCGCACGGAGCGGGCGCAGGCTACACGCGCTGTTGAAGACCAACCTCACGGCGTACACGACACGCGGCCGATTCTCCCTGTGGGCGAAGAAGGTCGGGCGCGTTCCGATCAAGACCACGAACGGCTTCCAACAGACGTGGGACGTGTTTCGCGAGGACGCGTTCGGGTCGGTGGTGGAGGCGGTCTTCAACGCCCGAGCGGGTGATGCCACCCGCGAGGCCGCGCGACGCGCACTCAAGGCCCTGTTGGCGATATCGACGGGGGGTGGGTGATGACCGACTCGACTACAAAAGCCTGTCCCTTCTGCGCCGAGGCCATCAAGGCCGACGCGATCAAGTGTCGCTTCTGCGGCGAGTTCCTCGACGCGGCGAGCGTGAAGAAGATACGCGCGCCGGCATCGGCGAAGCGGTATCGCTATCGCTGGGCACTTTTCGCTTGGCCGGTCGCACTCGCACTGCCGCTTGGCTACCTGCTCGCCCAGATGGTCCAGGGCGCGTTGTCCGCGGAGGCAACACGCCGGTTCCTTCGCGGCTACGATGTCGCGCTCCCCAAGAGCTACGTCGCCACGACGATCGTCAGTGCCCTCGTGATTGCGCTCGTTGCTGGCGCCATCGCGCTGTTTCGTACGCGCAAGCCGGTGGACGATAGCGAGGAGAATGAAGACGCCCGGCCGCCGATGCATGCATCGGTCTACGCGGCATTGATTGTCACGGCCCTGTACGTCTTGTGGACGCTGGCAGTACGCCGACCGCTGTCAGAGTCAGTCCCGCTTCTCTCTGTTGGCACCGGCGTCGCATTGCTTGCGGCAGTCGCAGTCGGCAACGCTCTGGGTTGGCGCATCGGCATCGTGCTCGGCCTTCTGAAGGTGCTCTTCGACCTCGTTACTGTTGCGCTGTTGATATGGGCGGCAAGCAAATCGGGGGAGAACGTCGGAATCTTAGTGGTGACCGCGGCCGTCGAGACGATGCTGCTGGTGATCACCCTCGTACTGCTCGCCCAACCGGCCGCGCGCGCGAGCTTCGGTGTGGTATCCGCAGCCGCTATCGGACTCGACGGACGACGCTGTCCGGCTTGCGCGGAGTTGATCGACGAGGCCGCTGTCATCTGCCCCGAATGCGACGAACCGCTCGATACCGCGACTCCCGCGCAACCTCCGACACACGTCGTCACGGAATCGCCGGAGCAGAAACGCCCTCGGGCAGGTTCCCCACCAACGGGGGCAGATGCGGAGCCATCGCAGGCAAGGCAAGAGGCGGTCTCTATCACAGGGCCGGCCGCTGAGCCGGCTGGAAAGCAACTGGAGACGAAGCCCACCCGATCTCTGAACTGGCGGCGTCTCACCCTCGTTGTCGCGCCGATCTTGGCGATTGCTGCCGGCGTCGCGTACTGGTTCTCCACGCGCGAGCCACCCGCGGCTCTGCCGTGGCCAGACGCGGGCGGGCGCAAGGTCGCGCGGGTCTCCTCACCTAGCTTGAAGCCCGACGCGAAGGCCCCCGTGCAGGTCGCTCAGCCCGATGCGGGTATCGCGGCGGCCCCAGATGCCGCACGTCGGCCAGCTGTCACGCCTGCACCGCGCGCCAAGAGATCAAAGCGCCGATCGGCGAACAAGCCAGCTCGAAGCCGGGTGGCGACAGTCAGAAAGGCCGTGCCCGACGCAGCCAGAGCGGCTCCGTCGGATGCAGGAGTTTCTCCTGTGAAGCCAGAAACTCCCGATATCGGCGTCGCAACAGCCAAGCCCGCCGAGAAGCCCGACGCCAGCGCCAGCACGCCGCGGCGGCTGACAAAGCAGCAGGTCAAGAAGGCCATGCGCAAGATCAATCCGCTGGTGCAGGCCTGCTACGAGCGGTATCACATCAAGGGCATCTACAAGGTCAAACTCGTCGTCACGCCCAACGGGCGCGTCAAATCGGCCCGCATCCATCGCTCGGTCGCCGACACCAATACCGGCCGGTGTGTTCAGGCCGCAGCCATGGTGGCAATATTCCCTCGCTTCGAAGCCAAGGCGTTGACGTTCGTCTACCCATTCGTCTTGCACTGACGATTTCATCAAGGATTGGCTCCGAGTGTTCCGACGACAACGCGCTCACGCGGCAGCGTCTGGGGAGCTACGCTGCGAAGCCCTCCTGCGAGGCGCTGTCCGGCAACCCCTTGAGCAGCCCGCCGACATCCTCGGCCTCGAGTAGCTTCTTCATCGATGGCGTTCGGACGAGTTCTTCGACGTCAGCCCGCCGGGCAGCTTGGTGCTCCCGCAAGAGCCAAATGAACTCCATCGTGTACTCGCGCTTCATCTTCAGCAGGGCCTGTCGGTCGTAGCGGATCGCCTGCTTGTCCTCCGGAACCCACTGGCCGCCGTGTGCCAGCAGCATGTGGATCATCTTCGACAGCACGCCGGGGATCGACTCCAGCCGGGCGAGAGAGAAGCTCAAGGTTCAGAAGAACTCCACGTCATCGCGTTTAGCAGCTGCGAGATCATGCGGCTGCCTCGCCGTTCGAGCAATTCCGGCCGGTGACCCTGCTCGAAGAGCCAAGCCAGAACCTCGCTACTGCGCGCGTAGGTGAGCAGGCGGCTTCGCTCTGGGTGATCGGAAGCTGCCGCTGTCGGCAGCTTCTTTAGCTTCAGCACCTCGAGATGGCCCGCAGACGCCGCCCACTCCACGGCACTTGGGTACTCGCCGTCATCGTCGTCGTCATCCGGTTGTTCGAGGTCCTCGATCTGAAACCAGCCGCGCGCCCACGGGTCGACGCCCGCCCAGAGCAAGAGCGACACCCATTTGACGTTTCCCTCCCAGGCGTGGTGTCGCAGCGCGAACTCCGCCTGGCGCATGATCTCAGCATCGCCGGCGTTACGCTTGACGACACCTATCGCCGGGCGGATGCAGTCCATAAGCGCGTGCGCGACGGCGTGGTCTTCGTGAAGCGATCCCCCGTGCGAGATAAACAGGTCAATCATCTCGGGATTCCACTCGCCGAGAACCCAGCGCATGGACACCTCGTTGGCGGCGGCGCCATGACTGAACAGCAGCTCGGCGAGATCTGGCCGACGTAAGTCCACCGCGTGCTGTAGCGCGTTGTAGTTGCCCTCGACGCGCGGAGCGCCCGCGTCGAGCAGAACCTCGACCAGGCTGTGAAAGCCCGCATTCATCGCCACGCGCAGCGGGTTTCGCCTATGGCTGCGGCTCGGTGTGTTCTCCGGCATGGCGATCGGCTTGCCGGAACTGACCCATGCCTGCACCTCGAAGAGTTTGCCTTGCCGACAGAGCTGAACGAGCTCGTCGAGCTCGTCGAGCGAGGTCGCGCGCACGACTACCAGCCTCTGTACGTCGGCGGCCCTTTCAGATGGTCGCACATGTGCTCGATACGCTGCTCGTCGTCGAGGATCGACGGGGGACTCTTGACGAAAGGATCCATACGGTCTGCCTGCGTGTCAGCCCACGACAGCCATTGATCCAGCTCTGCCCCGGCAAGCTCAAGCTGCGGATGAGCGCCGCGGGCACGCACGCGCTCGATGTACTGCCGCAGCGTATCGCTGCTCTTCCAGCGGACGGCCTCGTCGTGGAGTAGGGCGACGCGCTGCTTTTCAGCTGCAAGCTCGTGACGCAGACGACGCTGCTCTTCCAGCGCAGCTTGCAGCTGCTGCTGTCGCTCGGCTTCGGCTCGCTGCCGCCGCTCGCGATCTTCGTCCTCCTCACGCACGGCGGTCGCCAGGCGCAACATCCCGATGATGACGTTGTTGAGCCGATCTTCCATGCGCCGCGTTTTCGTGTCCTTCCATCGTCGATGCATGTCACGTCGCAGCCGCCGACCCTGCTCCTCGATGGCGACGAGCAGCCGCCCCGATGGCGTTCTGAACGTCTCGTGTCGGTTGAAATGAAACGCGAAGGCATTCACGTCGGGCTTGACCGGGCGCCTTTCGCTGTCGATCGCCTCTTCGATGCGCAAGCCGACGGCAACGCCCTTGACGTCCACCACGGTCGTGTCGTCGGTGACGGTGCAAGGCCAGCCTCTCGCGTCAAACGCCCTGACGAGCGCATCGGCGAGACGCAGCGCACGTGGTAGTTGCTCTCGAGACACGGCGAGCGCGAGACAAGCTGGCGGCGGCTCGATGGTGCCGACATCATCGACGGGTGCACCTCGCAGCAGCTTGCGCGCCTCGGCGACGAGCTTGCAGGGCCTATCGAGCTGCTCGGAAACGACGATGCGGTTTTCTGCTCTGCGCTCCTCTGCGATGCGGTCTGAGAGCGGATCAGACTGCTCGGGCGGTGCGCTCGAGGCCGCAACGGCAATTTCGATGACGTCCGGCGCGCAGGACTTTGGCAATGGCGGTGCCGCCGGCCGCTCGGCTGAAGGCTTGGCCCAGTAGCCCCTCGCGGGGCGGGGGATGTCGTGTCGAGCGCAGATCTTGGCCAGGCCAACGTCTGAGATGGCGAACTGCTGCGCCAGGCGAGACACGGGGGTCTGCCAGGCGAGATCGTAGAGCTGCCTGCGGGTGAGGGTCATTGAGTGGAGCCTCTCGTGCAACGTCTGTATGCGGGCATTCATGCGGTGACCGTTTTCGCGTAGAATGCGGCTTTGGGGACGGCGCGGTGCCCAGAGATCAGCTGACGATACTCCATCTTTCGGATGTCCAGTTTGGACCGAGGCATCGATTCGGTCGCGCGTCAAGCGTCGGCGTCGCCGCCCAAAGGCGCACACTGTTTCAGTCGCTGCAGCGTGACGTCGCGATTCTCACTCGCGTCGCGGGACTGACGCCGGACGTGATCGCGCTCACCAGCGACCTAGCAGAGTCGGGAAAGACCGATCAGTTCGAAGAGGCCGGCGACTTCCTGCAGCGATTGAGCCACGCGTTGAAGGTTCCCCGGTCGCGCGTGCTGGTCGTGCCGGGGAATCACGATCTCGATCGCGATAGCTGCGAGCTGTACTTCAGCGACTGCGACAGTGCCAACCGCGATCCGGCCGCCCCCTACTATCCCAAATACGTGAACTACGAGCGGTTCTTTCGCAGATTCTATCAAAGTGAACGATACAGTTTCTCCGAGGAAGCGTACTGGTCGCTCTACCCCATCGACTCGCTCAACCTTGTTGTCGCTGGATTCAATTCCACGGTCGCGGAGTCACACCGCGAGGGACGATTCGGATACATCGGCGAGCGCCAACTCGACTGGTTCGAGAATGAGCTTGCGCGCTACGCAAATGCTGGCTGGTTTCGGCTCGGATTGGTTCATCACAACGCCCACTTCACATCATCGTCCACCGAGCCCTCCGCCAACGACCCCTCCACGCAACCTGATGTCTTGCGCGACTACGGCGTGTTCGAAGATCGGCTTCAGGCATCGTTGAACATGCTCTTGCATGGCCACACTCACCTGCGAGGTATTCGCTGGATGACTAATCGTGTGCCTATCCTCTCGACGGGCGCGGCATCGGTCGAGGCCGTCTCAAGGCCGCCCGAGATACCCAATCAGTATCAGGTGATTCGAGTCACGCGCGACGATGTGACGCTGTATGCGCGCCAATATGTACCACATCTCGACCGGTGGGTCGGCGACACGAGCGTGACGCGCGACGGCACCGCATGGCAGTTGCAGGCCCAAGTGGCGTTTCAACGAGTGGAGGCGACCTTCGGGAGACGACCGGAGCGAAGCGACTGACGTGGAGCGACTTGACTGGAGCCATATCGACAGTGCGCAGCGGTTTCACGGCCTGCTGAACGCGTTCTTCTTGGCCGAGTTGAACTTCGCCGACTGTCAGCCCGGCGATCCCTGGAGCGGTCGTGATCGCGGCTTTGATCTGCGTTTCGACGGCACCATTCGCTTTCTCGGCGGGCGGACGGGCGCGTGGATGATCCAAGCGAAGTACACGAAGTACGATCACGCCAAGGCGCGAACCCACCTCAAGAGGGAGCTCGAGGGGAAGGCGGGGAAGCCCGGTGAGGTACAAAAGGCCGCCGCTGCTGGCGTCGACTACCTGCTCGTCGTGACGCAGGCCGTTCTCGAAGCAGACTATGTTGCCGACCTACAATCGCTTGCCAGGCCAGACTCGCTTCGGGAGATCATCGTCATTTCGCGTCAGAAGCTCGAAGAGTTGCTGCTGCCCAAGCGATGGATACTGTATCGGTACTTTCGGCGCCCCATCATTCCCGGTCTGCAACCCGAACACGAGTATCGCGATGGCGCTGAGCAGCTGCCTCTGGCCGATCTGCCGTACGTCGAACGGAAAGAGGCCGAGCGCGAGCTCGCCGATGCAGTCGGTGGCGACGCGCGAGTCGTTGTTCTTCACGGCGCGGCAGGAGCTGGCAAGACGCGGCTGCTTCGCGAGGCGACAGCCCGCGCCCATTCGTTGTTTCCAACGCGGCAGGTCTACTTCTGCAGCAGGCACCGCCCCGGCGTCGACGTCGTTGCAGACGAACTTCAACCCGAGGGGCGCTATCTCATCGTCGTCGACGACGCCGACCGGGACTACGTCGAGCACGTGCGGCCCTTTGCACGTCTGGTGCTCGGTGCCAAGCCCGACTTGGTTCTGGTCGTTGGATGTCGCCCCGGATCGACAGACCTCCTGCTACGTCAGCTCGCCGCAGATGGCGTTCACCGCACCTGTCTTGTCGGCCTCGCTCCCTTGTCCAAGGAAAGGCTGGAAGAGCTTGTGCAGCAGACCACGAAGCTCGACGAGCGAGATCGGCGTCGTCTCGTGCGGGCCGTCGGCGGCAACCTCTTTCTGTTGAGCGCCGCCGTCCAAGCGCTTCAAAGCAACGAGCACCCGCTGTCGTTTGCCTCGAACGATAATCTCAAGCGAGACGTCCTGGCTCGTCTGGCACAACATGCCGACGCGATTCTGCGCGGCGCAGAGATCACGGCGCCGCCGGATCTGCGCGCAGTGCTCGCGCTGCTCGTCCCTTTCGCTCACACCAATGAGTCCGAGCGGATGCTTGCCTCGCGCGTGCTAGGGCTCGATGACGCAGCACAGCTTGATGGCATATGCGAGCTTCTCGTTGAAGCGGGCAGCCTACGCGCGGTCGGACACAAGCTGAGATTTTCTGCCGACCTCGTCGGAGACTTCGTCCTCGACGCTCGGCTCGCTCGCGGTGACTATCGTAGTTTCGTCAAGCAGGTGGTCTCGCCACTGCTGGCCGAGGTGCCACAACGCGTCGTGACGAATCTCTCTCACGCAAGCGCCGTGGGCAGCGGACGCGCACGACAAACGTTGGCGGCGTTGCTGGCCAACTGGGCCACCGAGGAAAGTCGCAAGCCCACGCCCGAGCGAAAGCAGAGACTCGACTGCGCAATCTACACGGGTCGCGTCGCGCCCGATGAGACGCTCGACTTCATCGAAGCGACCGTTGACGCACCGCCACCTGACCCAGCGCAGCGGCGACCAACCGATCGGCGGGAGCTATTTCGACGAGCGTGGGAGGGAGAGGACTTTGTCGACGACCTTTCAACCGACGATATCTCACCTGCGCTACTTGTTGTCGGCCGACATCCGAGGCTCGTGGGTCGGACCCTGGATGTTCTGACAGCCGTACCCTCGCGCGTCGCCGTGGGCACCTACGACAACTACAAGCCCGGGCAGGTTGCTCGATCGCTCTGCAGTCCGCTTGAGGTCGGGCCAGACACCATCGAGGCCGCATTGCAGCAAGCCGGGGTGTGGCTGGCTGCGGACGCCCCGTCGCCTGAGCAAGTCGCGATTATCTTCGCCGCGATCGGAACGGTGCTTCGCACGACATGGTCCTTTACTGAATCCGACGCCGCCACCGTGACGCATGGCGCACGGGCACTGCCCGAGTCACAGGCCATGTCGACGCTTCGCGAGCACGCTATGGCGCTTCTCGAGAGGGGCGTCGAGCACGCAAGCGAGGCGGTGCGCCTGGCAGCCATCGGCGCTGCCGACAGGCTCGGCGAGAGCCATCCAGCATACAAAATATCCGAGATCCCGCTCGAGAGTCGGTCAGCGACGGAGCGCCGGGCCATCTTCGAGCAACTCGGTCGGCGGCTACAGACCGAGTCGAGCCTGGCGGTACTTCACGCGCTCGAAACAACCCTGATGACCAGTTGGCTGAGACTTCGGCCCGAGGCCGATCTGGCCGAGGAGGCGCTTGGCCGCTTCGAGCCTTCTGTCCAATTGCGCGTGCTTCGATGGACGATCCGCCCCTGGGACGGCTTCGAGAACTTCTCCCTTTTGCGAGCAGAAGCGCCGAACGAAAAGCGGTGGTCGTGGTGGGTGCACCGCAAGCGCCACCAGCCGAGGCAGCACGAACAATTGGTGGAGCAGTTTCGCCCGCTGGTTGACGACATTGACGATGACTATCGCGGTGCTGTCGGCCTTGTCGAGTTGCTCAAGTGTCTGGTCAGCGCGGGTTACGACGGAAGTGGTCAGGTCCCACCATGGCTGTGGGCCGTCGCGGAGAGGCATACTGACTACCTGACGGATCTTGTCGTCGGCGAGGCTCGACAGCTTGTGCCGGCGCAGTTCGTCGCGTCGCTAGAAGCTGTCTGGAGTCACACGCACCCGAGGGCGTTCGAAGTAGCGGTCGAGACGTTTAGCGAGCCAGAGTCTCTGAGCGTAGACGAAGCCATGTGGCTCTTGCGTCTTCTCGTGGTGGCTCCGGACCACCCCGAAGGCGGTGACTGCCACCATTGGTTGTTTCGGCTGGCGTCCCATTCAAGCGTTTCCGTGCGCGAGTCGCTGGTCGATCTCTATCTTCACGCCTTGAAGGTCGCGCCCCAGATGAGACTGGAGCTGTTCGCCGCTGCATTGCGGGCGGGCTACGACGCGCGATTGATAGACCACATCTGGAGCGACATCCACTATCAGATTGACAAGCACGCCCCGCTCGACATGCGCTCGCTTGCCGATGCGGTGATCAACGCCTTCATCGACTGCGACAACGAAGACGACCGGGATCTTCCGCAGCTTTTGATGTGGTGTCTGGGGGGAGATACGACGCGCTGGCTCGACATTATCGAGCAGCGATTGAGGCGGGACGGTGATGTCTGGTCAATCATGCAGGCCTCATTGGGCTCTGGGGCGCAGGTGACGCCGATCGAAGGCTCAGGCGAGTTCGCCACAACGATTGAACGCGTGCGAAGCTGGCGCGACGGGGCGCTGATCGACGAGGTGCAGTGGCTTCAGCTTGGCAAGTGGCTCGCTGCACAGGTGCCCGCGGCAGCGATCGGCTACGCCCGAAAGGTCGTGGCGACAAGCAAGAACGATGCGCTGGTCGAGACGGCTAGACTCCTGGTCGACGTCCCCTTCGCGGTGGCGCGCCAGGTATGGATGGACCTCCTACGCACCGCATCGTCGACGCCGCACTTCGATGCTGTCTCGCGCGCCTTTGTGAGCACCGCCAGCTTCATCGGCAGTTGGTCGGGACGACTGGGAGAGGATCCCAGCGAGTTCACAGCACGCATCGCGCTGCTGCAAGACGTCGCCGAGTCTGCCCGCTCCGAACCTTCCAGCATCAGACAGGCCGTTCAAAGCGCCCTCGAGTTGGTTCAACAACGTCTCGACTTCCAGCGGATGGAAGACGAGGAACGCCTCGACCCACGCTGACGAAAAAAGGCAGCCATCGCTTCGCAATACGCGCGCTGAGGTCATTGGCGCGCTTGATCGCGGCCAGGGCGCTGTCACACTTTGAACATGGCCTACCTACCAGTCGCCCTCGAAGCTACAGTTGTCGGCTACATCGGTCACCTGCCCGTGGTCCTAAACGCTGCGCTCGACAAGCACGCCGGAGAACACGCCGTCTACCTTTCGGCCTCGCACGACGCGCTTCACATCAGCGCGGGCGCGGTGTGGGACGAGCGGCGATCAGTGCGCGACCTGCTCGCCGAGGCGGCACGCGTGAGGTGTGCCGGCACGCCCTGGCAAGCGCTTCGAGCGCTTCGCACCGCGCGACATCGCGTCATTCGAGCGCGGCGCCGCCTCGAGCTCGGTCACGCGAAGGCGCTGGCCTCGGTGAAACAGCCGTCTCGCTGGAACGACCCCCGCTACCAGCGCCAGATGAGGCATCTAAACCGGGTCGGCGCGATGATCACCGCGCTTTCATAGCAGCAGCGCAATGACGACGGCCCACATCTACATGGACGATTTCGTGCTCTACGAGGCGCAGTCGTCGCGAACGCTCGGTGACGCGCTGGGCTACGTCGCGGCCATCGTCGACGATGAGGCTGATTCGGCGATCACGCGTTACATCGATGCGCTGGCCGCCACGCTTCAACGTCAGTTCCGCCTTTCCACGCAGCCGTACTTTCACGCCAAGGACATCATCGCTGGCCGGGACGGCTGGCAGGCGCTATCGGTATTTGAGCGCGCGGCGGTCATCCACGACGTGATCCACGAAGCGGTCGGGGCCGGAGCGCTGCTCGTCTACGAGCTCGTCCACGAGGCCGATGAAGGCTTCAGGCGCGTTCGCGAGCAGCTGCAGACCGAGGTGCGCGAGCGCGCCCTGGCGGCGACGCCGGCGCGCTTTGGCATCTCCGGCGACGCCAAGCTTCCCGTGGCGTCAGTCGTTCGTGGCGTGGCGCTCGCGGTTGCACGACAGCAGGCGCCTGGGCACATTGTTTTGGTCGAGGACCGCGGTGTGCCGCGCGACTCGAAGCGGGCAAGCGCGCGCATCAAGACGCTCCGGCGCGCAGGGATCGTCGTGACGCCCCATTTTGACCAGCCGGCTCGGCGCTGGCCGGGACTTCAGCTTGTCGACTTTTGCGCCGCCGTCATTCGCCTCGCGCACGCGAGTGCGTGGGCGCTTGAGGCTGTGCCTCGCGACGAGTTGGCGGCCCGGACGTCTCCGTTCGGTGCCTTTGGCGATGTGTTCGCGCAGCACGGCACGTTCGAACTGCTCGCCAAGGACAAGCGCACCTTTCGTTGCGTCGATCTCGCCGCGTAGGCCCTGCGTGCCGCCCCGGCTGAAGTCGACATAACTGATCATTACCGGAACTCGACGGTGGCCGCACCAGCCACATGGCTAGGGCAATTCAGCCTTGTCGCTGACGACACATGCCCGAAGCGCATTGCACATCTCGTCGGCGTTGATTTGGGAAAGTCCTTTTTTTGCAGGAGCTTGCGTGGCCAGCTCCTTCGCGCGCTTGAACTTAACTTTGTGTGTGTTTTGGGCTGACTTAGCCATTTTCGTCCTCCGACAGACGAGCTAACCAGTCGATCTTAGCTAGCTTACCCGCCACCTGCAAGATGGGCTCGATTTCCTCGAGGTCGGCGAGGTTGTTGTTCGATGCAGCCTGGACTACGGCGGCGCGAAAGCTCGGCTGGCTCGAACCTACTTGCAGGATGAAGCACGGCCACCCGTTCGGAATGGGCACGGCGATGACGGCTTTGTGCGGCACCGTGTCGCGTGCGCGAAGATGACAGTCGACAAGACTGCCGAGTGTGTGTTTTTCGAGTCCATCATGCCAAAGCGTCACGGCCCGCATCCACGCCGCACGACCTGCGACACCGGCGCCGAACGGCAGCCTTTCGATATGGTCTGGTCGCCTCGATGCCCCCGCGTTACAGGCGAGCTGCACGAGCTGCGCGCGGCCTTCAGTTGAGGCGGCCAGAGAGTAGACGGTTGCATCGTACTCGGTCGGTAGCATGCCGAGAGCCTCGGCCGCCGCAGCGGCGACAGCCCCATGCCGCTCGGCGCTCGCGAGCGCACTACGTTGCAGGCGTTCTCGGGTGGTCTCGTCAGCCAGCGGTCCCGTCGCGGCGATCTCCGCACCGTCTTCTCCCACCGCTTGGTACGCGCCAGCTACCCTTCTGCTCCATGTCCATTGCAAGCCGTACCGATACCCCCAAATCGGCTCCATCACGGCAGCCCGAACCTGCGTTCGATCAAACGACTGATGGAGGCGCACTTCGTCCCCTTCGCTTCGTTCCGGTCTCGCATCTGGCCGCTCGAAGACTGTAAAAGGGTCGCTGAATCGCAGAGGCGAACGTTCCGACGCCCTGAGCCGCACCGTCAAGGTCAGCTGCTCCTGAATCGGAAGACTCGAGGTAAACCGATAGCTCTCTCGCAGCGCCGCCTTGTCGCTGCCAAATAGATGTCGCGCTTGCCAGCCGTTGACGGCAAATGACGAAAGTGCCACGACCTGCGTTGCCACGCGAAAGCTAGGCCCCTCACTTCGCCTATTGGCAGATGCCGATGGCGATGTCGCGTCGAGCTCCAGCATTGCAATCCGCATTCCGGGGTCGTTTCCGGTCCCCACTTCGGTCAGGTCGTGGCGGGTCGCCTGACCGGGGCTCGGGTGTTCGAGCTCCACGTCGTACTCGAGCGACGTAATCTGCTGTGATCGGGCAGCAATCGGCAACTGCAACGGGAGCTTGTCTCTCGGACACTGCACACCCAGATACTCTCTCGTGACGACGCAGTCTCCTGTCTCGGGGAAGATGAGAACGTCCACGGCTACGGACCGCGCGTTCGTCGAAACCTCGGCGCCAGCGACACGGCGGATTGCCTGCCGAACATGGGTCCAGCGACGCAGCGCGAGCGACGCCGTAGCATTGAGCTCGCTTCTGCCCAGATGGAACAGATCGACGTCGATCCCCCCGTCAGCACCTACCCGGATCAGGTTTCCGGTGGCCTGGTTGTGCCCATTGCCGCGCGTGATACTCCCCGCGCCAACGACCCCCACCGCTTCGGCATCGACGCCCGGCAGTGTCAACGCGATCCGATGTGGCCTGTGCTTGTGACCGTGCAGTACGAGATTGACGCCTTCGTGTCTAAGACACCTCAGAAACTCCCCGGCATCCGTCATCAGCAAGTACGCATCCTGACTGGTGACACCAGCGTTTTCCGTGTCGGGGACGCCGATGGGATGGTGATGTACCAGCACGATCTTGGCAGCACGCGCGAAGGCATATCGGGCCAAGATCCCAACCAGTACCTTGCTGACGCTCTGTTGTCCCGCGCCTGGCTCTCCCTTGAGGATCTCTTCAAAGTGCGCCGCATTGAACGCACATAGAAACCGTCGTGCGATCTGGTACACCTCTTCGGACGTACGACGCGATAGCAGATCGCTATAGTGCTCGCGCATGCGACCCTGCACACTCGCCAACTCGCTACAGAGCCGACTGGTCTCGGTGCCCATCACGCCGCGCGCGAGCGCGAGCCCACCGCGAAGGGTGCGCTTCTTGTCGGGGTTGGAGTCCAAAGGCACGATCACACAAGGCCAATTCGCCGCCCAGCGTGCTCGATTCCACGAGTCTCGCAGCGAGTCAAATGCGTGTACGTTGTAGAATAGATTCCCCCAAGTCCTGCGGTCATGGTTGCCCGGAATGGCCATCCATCGATCGGCTGTCAGGCGGCGATCAAGATCATCTCTGAGAGCTCGGTAAAGGCGACGGTCCGGAGAGGCTAGGGCTACGTCACCGGTATGCACCAGTAGGTCGATGGCCTCGCCGAGAGGTTTCTCATCGACGCGCCTGTTCCAGAGAGCCTGCCAAGCCTTGTGATCAATCCCTTCGTTGGTGGCCGCCTTCGGCGGTAAATGGGTGTCGGATATGTGGAGAATGGAAAAGCGAGCTTCTGGAAATAACATCACACCTCCGCGTGCGGCAAAGTGAACCGCATCGCAGCTAGCTAGATGCCTCCAAACCGACTGCAGGCATCCAGCGAAATAACGACTAACCGCGAGCTCTCACTGTCGTGGTAGCCACGATATGAAGCAGCGAGCGCGCTATGCATCCTTAGGCCGCACGCTCCGACGACAGGCTGTGTGGCACCGAGGCTTCAGCAAATGCCCTCGCGCACCTTGATCATCTCGACGACGCGCACGAACGCTGGAGTTGTCGACGACGATGTCCTTTCGCCAGCGCCCGCCCGATCTGACGGCCGCCCTCTTTTCGCATTATGATCTTGCAAAGCATGCGAACCTTTGAGTACCTTGACAAGCAGTATTGATGGCTGTGCGAAGAGTAAGACTCGTAGTGGGCGTCGTGATCACCATCACGACGTTTTCGGCGTGTGTTGACGAAAAGCGCGGACGTCTGTTTCTCACTGGCGTTAACGCCGCCGATGGGCGCTTCATCGGCGTCGTTGCCGACTACTTGCCCGGTACGGAGTCGGGCGCCGAGCTTGAGATCAATTGGCGGGGCGCGGACCTCGACTACGGCGTCGAGCAGATCGGTGCTGCGAAGCTCGGAACAGGCCGATCTTGTCTGGCGCTTCCCGACAGCGGGCGGATCACCATAGTCGCCGGCAACGGTGAGCTCTCCACAGACGCGCGCGTGCGTGGCGTGGTGCGGATACGCGGCAGCGACACAGCGTCAACGTGCACCGGTGCCGTAATCGACGATGCCGTTTGGCCAGTCGCTCGCGCGACGACTCCCACCGCACACGACGCTGAGCCGGCAGATGGGGCTGGCACAGATGCTCTCGCTGACGATGCGGCGAGTAAAGCCGGCACAGATGGTGGTGTCGACGCAAAGGGCGAGTAGCGGGCATGGGCGAGACGATCTTGCGCCCTGGCGTGTTGCTTCTGGTAGGACCCGCGCAGGAGCCGGCGACGCTGGGCTTTGTTCGTACCAGCGACCGCTCTCTCTACACGGCCGGCCACGCGTGCAAGGTCGGCCAGCAGGTCGCTTGCGCTGAGACGCCTGATGTCGTCGTCGCCACCGTGTCCGCGGTGCTGGATGAGGCCCGCAACGACCTTGCGCGGCTCACGCCACAAGCCGACGTTAGGGTCGACGACTTTCCGCTGTGGCGCCCGATGACGCCCGTGCTCGTCGACGAGGCCTCTCTCGCCGAATACCTTGGAAACGAAGCAACGGCGATCACGGGGCGTAGTGGCCGCGTGGCAGGTACGCTCTGCCGCGAGCTCGCATCCGATGGCACGATCGTAATGGACACAGACAGCTTCCCCACCGGTGGCGACTCGGGCTCACCCGTATACGTGGAAGAGGAGTACGACCTGTGGCTGATCGGCACACTCTGCTCGGTAGTACTTAGCCCGCAAGGGAATCGCATCTACTTGCGGCATCCGGCCGACGCAATGAGGAAACTCGGATGATGCACCGATGGATCCTAATCGTCGCGCTTTGCGCGCCGGCTGTGACACACGCTCAGAAGCCGAGCGGCACACCGAAAATTGTGACGCTAAAGGTCACGGTAGCAGGACTCAGCCCAAAACGGGCCTCGATCGACGTCGGCCAAACTCTCGAGTTGGTGAATGACGTCGACCGCTCCGTGGACATCTCGCTAGCTCCGAAGAATCGCCCTCGCAAGGACGTGCGACTCAAGCGGAAGGGAAGAAGACGGATCGTCATCGACCCATCCTTCGCCGGCGTCCAGATAGACATTACAGCAACCTACCGCCAAGGAAACAGGAAGAAGACGCTGACGAGCGCGGTAGTGGTCGGCAAAGCCAACAAGCCGCCAGCAAGCCAACCGGCCTTGAACAATACTCCGACGACTCTGCCCGCGGCGAAAGACGCTACCGACTTGGCCTACTGCACGGACGCACAGCTTCGTCCGACGACGGACGAAGCTAGTAAGCTCGACAAGACGTGCAACAGCAATGATGGCGAGCACGCGCATCTATGTCTAAGTCCCAGCGGGCGACTGATCACCCACCCCAAGGCCAAGTGGAAGGCCCTACGCCAGGGTCAGTCTGTGACCATCTCGTTGTACACGCGGACTCTTGAAGCGGCCTTCTACACGCTGGACGTCAAGACAGAGCGTCACCGACTCCTGCGCTCAGGCGAGAAGGCGGCATTCAAGGCAAGCAAGAATGACAACCCATGGATCGTGTCCGCAACGTTTCACCTCAGGCTTGTCAACGTCAGTGCGCTGATCATCAAGGTCGTCGCCGAACCGCATCCGGAGTCGATATTCGCCACGGGTCAAACCAAGTGCAGGGTGCGCGAGCAGCAGCGCACGAAGACCTTCTCGATTCCAGGAACGAGTTTTTTCTCTGTCGGCGTCTTGATGAGCTACACACACCTCGCCGAACGTAGCTTTGGACTAGCCGTCGGCGACGACGGTGTGTCACGTATAACACGTGATCAAGGCCCCAACGTCGATGTAGTGCTCTCGATGCTGGCGTATCCCTTCGGCATACGCGACGATCGCTCAAGTCTGTGTCCTGTTGTCGGTCTGCTGCTTGGTACTAGCCTGCGCGACCCGGCATTGCGCTGGTACCTAGGCGGCGTGCTTCAGTGGCCGCTGGGGCTCGGCGTCGCCGTCGGCGTGGCGCTGAATGTGCTGCCGAAACTTGGGCAGGACTTGCGTGAAGGTCAGCCTCTTAGCGGCCCGGTCGTGACTCACGACCGGGCGGAGGTAACGTGGTTTGTCGGCGCCGTCGTCGACCTGGCTCTGTTCAAGAAGATCTTCAACGTCGTCGCGCCGAAGCTGGGCATCGAATGACAACCATTTCTATCGAACGAGGCGACGCGACGAATATCAAACGCGCGGCGGACGGCGGAGCCCCGCGGTGGCGACAATAATCGGCGTTACCGCATAGAGACCGGGGCTTTCGTGACGCCATCGCAGCTACGTGGGGCAGCTTGGTGGACCGGGCTTTCCGCGGCTATGTGAAACATGCGCGGAACCCGCGTCGCGCTAGAGGGGCGGAGAATCACAGCGATGGCGGGCTGCCGTTCCGAACCGATTCTCTCTATTCTCCCAGCCGCGCCGCTTCTTGTTGTCCGGCGCGATGCTGCGCGTGACCTTGCTACCGTTCAGTCAGGGAATGCGTGGCGTGATGTAGGCGTGAGCGTATGCCGAGCCTCTCGACGTGCCAGTGAGAGTGGTTGCAAGGCGTGTCGCAGATTCCGTCGGAAATGGCGTGACCTCCGGTCTGCCAAACCCAGAGGAAACGCGATCTCAGCAGACATGATCCGACGCCGCCTCGATGTGAAGGCTCGCCGGAGTCTAGAGGCGAGAGAGCTCTTTCTGGACCGAAGTAGAGCGGGCTCGCACCGTGAAACGACACGAGCGACGCTCCGCAGTTGCTGCGGACGCCTACCCGGCACGACGCAAGAGGCACTGGGACGGACGGTCGTGTCGGCTCAACTGGTGTGCGAGTCCATCGTCGCCGTCGTCGCTATGCAGCACTAAATAGCTGCGTATATGAACTTTTATCTCGTTTTGCATATAGCGGACTAGTGCAGTTCGCTTGGCTAGGAAGGCGACCTGGGGCCCAATCGGGCACTGAAGCGACACGGAGAGCGTTGCCTGCGGTACTTCTGACTGGTGCCTTGCGGTGTGAATTGAAGAACGCGACGCGTTTGCTAAACGCGGCATGGAGGGAGCAGATGTCGACGGGGCTGAGGCATCGTTTTGAGGGACTCACGGTAGATGATCTGCTCGAAGCTCGCGAGGCATACCACCTACACCTCGTACACCTAGACAACGTGGTGGCGACCGCGATAGGCCGCTACCTCGTACGCAAGAGCGACCCAGATTACGCCAACCCCAAGCGTGCGTGGCCCGATGCACGTGACCGCGAACGGACGCTTTCCAATTCCGCCGTCACAGAAGCGTCGGTGCCGTGTGTGTTGGTATTCGTAGACCGCTGGCCCACATTGAACGAGATCCAGTCCACGCCAGAGCAGTACGTGCCAAACCGCCTTTATCTGCCCGACGATCGCGTCGTTCCTACCTGCGTTGTCTGCGCGCGCAGCCGGCCCATCGCCGAGCGTTTCGTCGACCCGCGTGAGCTGAGTCGCCACATGCTCGGTGGCGGCTATCCCATTATCAGCGAAGTGCAGGGACAGACGCGCATCGGCGCGGTTGGAGCGCTCGTGAGTGATGGGCACTCCGTATTTGCGTTGACTAACCGGCACGTTGCAGGACCTGCGGGGCAGGTGGCCTGGGCTAGTAGCCTTGGAGAGCGGTATCGCGTGGGCGAAGCGGAAGCGCTATCGGTACGACACCTGCGGTTCGCGGACGCCTACCCAGACTTGGCAGCATCGAGTACAACGATGAACCTCGACGCAGGCCTGATCCGCGTTGACCGGATCGATGACTGGAGCTCCCAAGTCTACGGCGTGGGTAAGGTGGGGCGTCTGGTCGATCTGCACTCGCGCGCCGTGACGCTCGACCTCATCGAGCGACCCGTGCGCGCCTTCAGTCCACTCGCCGGGCCGCTGGAAGGTGTTATCAAGGGGCTTTTCTACCGCTATGGTTCGGTGGGGGGAAACGACTACGCAACTGACTTTCTTGTCGGCCCACGCGATGGCGAAAGCACAGTTCCGACGCGTCATGGCGACTCTGGAACCCTCTGGTTCTTCGACGATGGCGATAACGAGCAGAAAGACGATGACGGCGTCGGAACGTTTCGCCCCTTCGCGATGCAGTGGGGAGGCACGGCGTTTGTCGACGAGAGCGATCAGCACGCGTCGCAGTTCGCGCTCGCGAGCAATCTGTCGACGATCTTGCGAGAGCTTCGCGTCGAGGTGGTCCACGACTGGAACGTCAGCCCGTCAGAGACCTGGGGCAAGATGGGCCATTATCAGGTTGGCGCGTCCGCCTGCGATCTCGTCTCTGCGCCGAAGCTGTACGAACTTCTGCAGCGCAACCGCGAAAACATCGGTCTCAGTGATGCTGACCGGCGCAACAAGCGCTTTCCCACGGGAGCGAGTGCGTTCGTCGCGCTGGCAGACGTGTCGGACCTGCTGTGGAAGAAGTCCAACGTGCGTGGTGCTCGCGAAAAGTCCGGACACTTTGCCGACATGGACCAAGAAGGGCGAGGGGCGTTTGCCGGAAAGACGCTGATGAGCCTCTACGAGCGCGGCACGCTCGACATCGCGACCTGGCGTCAGTTCTACGAAAGCCTCGGCGTGCCGCGAAGCCGAATGGGCTCGCTTCCGTTTCGGGTAGCGCAGTTCTACCGCGAGATGGTGTCTTTCGTACGCGCCAAGAAGGTCGCAAACTATGTGGCCGCCGCGGGGATCTTGGCTCACTACGTTGGCGATGCCGCGCAGCCCCTGCATGCCTCGCACCTGCATGATGGCAGCACCAGTGACGAGAAGGGGGTGCACTCGCAATACGAGACCAAGATGATGGACAGGTACCGTCGACAAATCGTGTCGGGGGTAAACACGGTGCTCGCAGACCGGCAGATCACCTCTCGCTTCACCGGCACGCGGCGCGCTGCCGAGGCAACCGTCGAGCTGATGCGCTACGTACGTTCCGTGCTCAGCCCGCGACAGATCATCGACGCCTACGTGGCGGCCAAACAGACAGCGAACACCAACGATGCGCTGTGGGCCGCCGTGGGCCAGGCTACAATCGACGTTGTCGCCGAGGGGGCTGTCTACCTCGCAGAGATCTGGCAGAGCGCGTGGCTTGACGGCAACGGCGAGAGCATCGGCTGGGCGCACATCGACGAGATCTCCCACGCTACGCTGCGGTCTTTGTACGAGAGGAAGAGCTTCGTTGCCTCCGCATACCTCGAGGACATGACCTACCCGTAGCCCGCTTCTCTTCAACGTCAGGCGAGCGCGAGTTGACATAGCGCAGAGTTGTCAGAAGCTGCGACAATGGTCGCAGCGCGTGCGCTACGGGCGCGGCCGTGGAGATTCACCACCAGCGGTGAACGCTGGGGCGGGCGGGCTAGGCCGCTAGCTCGTGAGCGCGACCTATTCGCACTTTCGCAGCACGGTGCCGGTCGCGCCCACGGCGTAGATCTGTGACCCTTCGCCATGAACGGCCAGAAGATCGACGCTCACGGGGGCCTGCTCGCGTTGCCACGATGCACCATCAAGCCTGAGGATGAGGCCGGCCATGCCCACGGCGTAGCCCCGATGCGTGTTCGCGAGCCAGACGCCGCGAAGGCGGCTGCCCGTCGGCGGGGGCGTCTCGTGCCAGCGCTGACCATCATAGCGGAGCGCGGCGTCGTCACCGACGACGATCAGGTGGTCTGAGTGCGCACCGATGCCGCGTAGGTCGTGGCGGGTCACGAGCAGGGCATCAGGTCCCGACGCATATCGTACGACCATGCTGGTTGCAGCGCTTTCGGCGCGCGCAAGGAGCACCGGCCCTTGACTGTCGGAGGCGATGGCGACAAACGTCCGTCCAAGGCCAAGCTCTGACGGCAGCTTCACTTCGCTCCAGTCGGGTCCGCTTCGGCGATAGAGCAGCGTGCGAAGGCCATTGCCGCCCGCGGCGAGCGCGGTGCCCGACGGATCGAGCCATGCCGCATATAGCGTACCGGTGCTGTCGAGCTGATTGGTTTTCCAGCCGCTGCCCTCGAACTCCACCGCAAAGCGCCAGCCGACCGTCAAGATCCTGCTTCCAGTCGACCGCACGTAGATGCCTTGATAGCTAAACCCCTTGGCTAGCAGGTATGGATGCCATGCACCGGCGCGATGGTAGGCGACGACGCCGGCGTCGCCGACGACATAGACGGTTCCAGCTTCAACAAAGACATCGCGAAGATCTCGGTCGAAGGGCGACGGCACGACGTGCCAGCCGCGTGGGCATGCAGCGACGTCCGGTCTCTGATCAATCGTCGCTTCGACCGGCGCGTCCAGCCCAGCATCGGCGGGCGTCGAATCGCTGCTGTCGGCAATCGCGTCAGCGCGTGCGTCGTCGGCGCCATCGGCCTGCGGTGCAGGCGCTCGCTGACAGGCGACGAGTGCCAGCGACAGCGCTAGCGCGTAGCGATAGGATGTGGTGTGTAGATTCGGCAAGGTCCACTCTGGGCTAGCGCACTGACATCGAAAGTATGCTTGGGTCGCAGGGCCGTGTCGATGCCGGTCAGAATTGGGCCATCAACGGACCGAAATGATGCCGCCAGCTCGACGTCGACTTGCTGGGCGAGATCGCTTGCCTGGCAGATGAACGACATCACGCGAAGGCCGGCCTTGAGGTCGCCGTAGCCTTGACACCCCTGGGTCCTTCCCGCGTGCGTTATTCGCACCGAGTCGGACGCCAGCGTGTTGGCTGTGACGCGCTCGGAAAAGCTGAGCGTCACCGTCTTGACGCCCGCCTTCTTGTCGCAGACGGTGATCGCCTGCAACACGGGCGCGTTTGCTGGGTGGAAGCGCGACACGAGATCTCCACCAACGACGCCGGCATTGGCGCGCGCGACATCCAAGCGCGTGCCGTCAACGCTGCGCACGCGAAGCTCGTACCATTTTGCAGCCAACGCTGAAGCGGGCGTGACCGTGAGCGTCACGCGCGGCCCGCCGGCGCCAGCGATCACGACCGAGGCCGGGACGACCTGGCCTGTTGCGAGCTCGCGAAGCTCCATGGAGCTCTGCACCGTCTGGACGAGCGCTGCGTCGATGGTCTTGCCGTGTCGGTGAGCCAAGACCACCCGCGCAGGGGTCAGTCCTGTCATGCTCGTGAGATCCGATGGCTCGAGGATGATGGACGGAAGAAGCGGCCGACCGACGGGCGGTGCGTGCATGCGGTGACGTCTGACCGTTGGCCGGCGCGTCGCGGTTGCCTGATGGGGGCTTTCTGTCTTGGGTGAGCCTGGGTTTGATTGAACGTCCTGGACGCAGCCAGCACACACGACCGCGCCGAGGAGCAGCGAATAGGTGTAACGTAGCACTTTAGCCTCCTAGGGGTGTACGTAGACGGCGCCAAGATTGTTGAAGTCGAATCCAACGAACGAGTAGTTGTCGGGTGTTCCCGATGGTGCCTCGGGCACGACACCAGCGAAGGTCGCGTTGCGAAAGACCGAAACCAAAGTCGTCGTGGGGGCGCCCGGCGTCGGGTCCTTCTTGTGGTCGAAGTCCGAGCAGAAGTTGTGCTGCTCGATCGCCCATGGATCGGCCATGTTGCTGTGGCCGCATTGCCAGTAGATGTTGCCCTGAAAGTTGTAATACTCGTCGTGGATCTGCTCGTTGATGGCATCGCCGGACATATAGGCGTGACCGAATTCGTGTGCGATGGTGCGGCCCGTATACCAACACGCGTCAGGGGCTGGTGCGCCCGCTGTCGCGCTCAATGTCACGATATTGTTGTTGTCATCGTATCGACACTGCGCCGGCGGCGCCGGATAGCCATTGAGTACGAAGCAAATATCACACTGCACGCCGTTGCACTGACATTCGTATCCTGGGCCCTGACTGTTCCATAGGTCTATCTGCTTGATGAAGACCTGTCCTTCCGTTTGACCATAGGAGCGACGGATCGCCTCCTCGAGGGCGACCTTCCACTTGTCGAGCTGCTGGGTCGTGGCTGTGTGGTCGGTGCCCGCGGTCAGTGTCAGCACCTTCTCCGGGTAGATCGCGCTGACCATAATGTGTGCGGGCGCGGGGATTGGTATCGAGAATGCAGAAACCGCGACGTAGAGGGATTGCCCCGTGCACTGTTCCGCGAGCCAGTCCGCAGTGATGTGCAGAAACTCGTTCGAGTCGCTCGAAGTAGCCGCGAAGTCATACTGCGATTCTGTCGGGTAGGCGCCACAGCGCACCCGGACGTCGACATCCCCGACGCCGCCCCAGACGGCGATGTTCAGGCCGGCGCCCGCCACGAAGTCCGTGCTGAAATACACCACGTCGTTCGTGCTGGTCAGTAGGGCCGTGTATCGCCGCAGGCGCTGAAGGTACGGGGCTCCCACGATCGGCGTGGAGGCGCAGCAGTAGCGGGCACCGAGAATCTCGAAACCGCGTCGCGTGACGGAGTGGTCAGTCGTGACTCTCAGCCCCACCGGCGTGATCTGAAGCCGCCACGGCAATACGACGTCCTTGTACCCGAGCGATGGGCCCGACAAGCTGCCCGTCAAGGTGTGGTAGTTCTGCGTTGCCGTGCCGATGGCGAGCTTGTCGAACGACTGTTCCATGTCGAAGGAGGAAACGAAGAAGCTGATGCCCTGCATATAGGCATTGCCTACGACCCAGCGGAGGTAGTCCATGTTGTTGATGTAGTGTGGGCACGGATTTGACGGGGAGCACGATGGGTTCGGGTCGCGGGGCAATTCGCTCGTTTCGTAGTTGTACGCACCTGCGCCATAGGGTTGCGCATCAAACGAAAACGCATAGGCCGTCGTCCACGTTGGACACTGAGAGCACGGCTGCGGCGAAAACGCTTTCGCAGGAAAGCTGAATGCGGTCATCAAGACAACGAGCGAGGCCCAGAGGCATTTCTTCACGGTGCCCAGCCTTTCGCGGCTTCGCCGCTTGCGTCTAGATACTGCGAGGTCCCGAGGGCAAGATACTTGCGGCGCCGTAGGCAGCCTGCCTTCGTCACGTCGCGAGTAGACGTGGTTGATGTAAACGTCGAGCGAGTTCCAGCCCTCCGGCAGAGCACCATTACAGACCCCAGTCTTGCCTCGGGCGAACAGGGCGTTCCAGACGGTTTGGCGAGTGCGAGCAAGGCCTAGAGAGTCCCCGTCATGGTGAAATCCGCGAACCTCAGGTCGAAGCTGCCGCGCGGCGTCGAGGTTGAAGATGCGGGAATCTCCGACAACACCACAGAGCCAGAAGCAGCGCACACGACATCGCCAGCCACGCATGCCAGCGCGTCGCTGAAGGGAACACGGCAAGCTGTAGCCATCGGGGGCTTCGCCGAAAGATCGACCTCCAGCTCCAGACGCCAACCAAAGAGCGCGCCGTCGCCAGGAACGACTCTTAGCAAGTAGGTGTCCTTCGACGACGCCGAGAGTGTCACAGTCGACGTGCACGGGTTGGCCCCGGTCGCGCACGCGCCGCTACAACCGCTACAGGCGCTTTGCAGCGTTCCGCCGGCTACAGATGGGTCGATGCTGACGGCAATCGTTCGGTGACTATGTCTTGTCCAGGCGTGTGAACCCCTGCTGTTGGCGAACATGAAGAGGGCCGGTGGGTCTGGACAGGGATCTTTCCCACAGTCGCAACTGTCCAGGGCTAGTGGTGTCTTGTAGTCACCTGCGGGGCAGCCATCCGAGATCCAGGCGCACGCCGTCCCAGAACAGAATACCTTGGGCGCATTCGCTTGCCCGCATTCGGCCCAGCCGAAGCCCCAGAAGCATGCGTCTGCCGTCCGAGTCGGACATTCAGTAGGCGCTGCCGAGGAGTCGGCACCGCACGCAAACAGAGAGACGGCGAGAGCGCATGCGGCGTATTGCGTCACTGGTAGGTACCTCCAACGTAGACATTGTGGTAGCGCGATGTGGAGCCGTCGCGATAGTGCCCGACGGAGCTCGTCGAGACCCATGGCTTTGGAGGGATGTCGTAGCCGAGTATCCAGGTGCTACCAGCCGCCAAGGCCCTGTAGGCCGTCCAAAAGAACTCGAAGTTGTAGAGGTCGTAGGTGTCGACACCTTTGAAGGACATCATGAAGGTCTTGGTCGGGTCGCCATCGACGGCGGTCACCATCGGCGTTTGCGCCATCCTCTTGTTGCAGTCAATCTGGGCGGGACCACCCAGAGAGATCGCGCCGTCCGCTGCGATGTCCATGTCGACTGTCGCGAGGCAGGGACCGTTGTTTGCTGTGTTGCCAAACACGAGCACGCAGTTGTAGCCGCTGCTCGAGGCGCATGCGACCGCCGGAGCGTCGACGGCGCGAATAGAGAGCCATACGCAAGGACTGGAGGAGCGTTGACCGGTCGAAGCAGAGACCGTGCAGAGATAGGGCAGGTTGTCGCCCCCGAGCCATGCCACAACAAAATGCTGCGAGTTCGGATCGTAGCCAGCTGTCACGCCGTTGCGGCTCGTAAGGTGTTCGTATCCGAAGACCGAGGTTACAGAGTGATATGCCCAACTGGCGCCGCCGTTGAGCGAAAACGCGTATCGTATCTCTCGAATGTCGCTGGTGCTCGTCTGTCCGCTCAACCATGTGGCCAGCACCCGTGTCCAGGGATTCACCGTCTTGTCGGCCGCAATCGAAACAGGGTCGTAGGTGTCACCCTTACTGCCCGGTTCCAGATCGACACCGGAGGTCCACTGCCACGTGCCCCAGGCATATTTGTTCCACCGCGCTCGGTGCACATAGGCGTATCCGATGCCAAAGAAGTTGGTCTCGGCGCCACCTCCTGAGGTCACGCTATTGACGCGCGTGTCCGGGGCTACGGCAGGCGCGGTTCCCGCGTTCCAGCCAACCGCGCTTGAACTTGTGGTCGTATCTAGGCCGATCGACCAGTTGCGCCACTGGTAGATGCTCAAGACGCCGTCGATGTCGTCCTTGCGGAGATAGCGGGCAGCGGCAACGTTGTTGAAGATGTAGGTGCTATCCATCGCCATCACGGAGGCTGACGTCACGCCGCACTTCTGAGGGTGATCAAGACCTAGTGCGTGTCCAAGTTCGTGAACGAGTGTGCCGACGATATCGGCATATGCCGGTGTGCTTTGACCATATGCAATACCTGGAGGGTCAACACCCCACCGCTTCGTGCCGTTGTTGGAGCCGAGGAAGTCCCAGCGAGCCATCGCGACGTAGGCCTGCTTGCAAACGTCACCGGAACAGTAGCGCTGCCAGGTGCAAGCGTCGGCGAACTCGCAATCAGTGTCGGAGGACGTGGCATAGATAAGGACCTGCCTCTTACTCTCGTCCGCAAGGGGTAGTGCAGAATACCAGCCGCCTTCGAAGCGAAAGCGGACATTGGCCTGTCCGTCTTCGTTCCAGATGTCGACCGCGTGCATGACTGCGCGCATGAGATCAGAGGTTGTCATTCCCGACTGTGCGTGGAGAATGTTGGCGAGGTCGCCTGGCCCGCTTCTCACGACGTATACGGGAATGACGCGGCCGATGGTGGCCACATCCATCGGATGATGATTCGCCGTCCGACAGTAGGCACCCCGAGCTCCTGATGGCGCAAGCAGGACAATCGCCATGAGCGCTGTGTTCCACGCACGCATCCTAGTGCTCCTTGCCGAGTTGGCGGACTTCGTCGAGTCCGACGACGGTCCCTAGGACGTTGAGCGAGCCCCCGCGCGTCACGGCAAAGGTGGCAGGCACTTCTGGCGCACGCCAATAGGCCGCACCCACCTGCCGCAAGAAGAGCACGTAGTCTATTCCGCTCGCGAGCCAGACGCGGCTCGACGTCCTCTGCCATCGTACAGCGATTGTTCGAGAAGGAGAGGAGGCTGTAGAGCCCTTCATTTGTTCGGCGATACGACACTCAGTCTGCACCTCTGTCCAGCCGTGTGTAGACGACTCCCACGTGATGGAGCCAAGGGGTGTGCATCGCACGACGTCGGTCGCAGCGTCGTAGAGTGCAGACAAGTGCCCTCTGTAGTCGCGGGCGACAGTCAGCAGGCCTTGAGGGCGAGCAGTCGGTGTCGCAGAGACCGACTGGTAGCGAAGGGGCTCAGTCGGCTGTGGGATCGCGATACTCAGCGGCTTCGAAAGCGCACCAGAGACCTGCTGAATGTCGTCGGGTGAAGCGCAGGCGCACAGTACAAGGGAGAGTGCCGCGACCCTGATGAGCATCTGCATCTCCATCGGTGTCCAGTATTGGAGTGAGAGCCCTGCACGCATGTTCCATGCCGGAGGCTTCGCGAGAAACACACGGACGACAGTAGTAAACACGAGATGCAGCGAAATAGCGCAAGTGCGAGGCGACGCATTGAGCGCTGGGTGGGGCAGTTTGACACGGAGAGCGTCCCGTAGTGTCTCGTGGAAGAGCGAGTCACTCTGCGCGCGTCTCGAGACGGCAGCGAGGTGAACGGGCCAATCTGAGCCGCTCCCGTCTACCTCGGAGCAGTCGCCGAGTCAGTCGCACCCGGCGACGTGAAGCAATCGGACCGAAGCGCCCGGAATCGTGCGTACACTCGCGGTGGTACACGCCTTGCGAACCGCGCGCAGGTGCAGGATAAACCAGAAAAAGCGAGAGAGAAAGTTGCGAAGGCAAAAGAACGAAGTCCGCACCTCACACGAGAGAGGAGAGTGGCGGGCTTGCGGAACGTCATGGGGAACGCGGATGGGCACCTGGACGAAGCGACGATACCTGCTTGCGCTGATGGTGACGACTCTGCTGGGGTGTGGGCCTGCGAAGCACGACCAACCCAGTCGGCCCACCAGAATAGGAGACGTACTCGTTCCGCACAACTGGAAGCAGCGCGTGCGCGCTAGCAGCGTAGAGATGCGGCCGACGGCAGGAGTCGTCATTGAGATCAGGCGCGTCCGACAGACTGGAGAGGGGCTCACGACTCCACGTTCCGAGACTAGCGTCGCAGAAGGTATCAAGAAGCAGTACGAGCATCACGGCTACACGCCCCGACTGTCGTCGCGATACCGGAGCTTCCACGGCAGCCCGGCGCGCCGCGTCAGGGTGACGGCAGGGGCTCTACGAATTACCTACACAGTCGTGCGGCAGGGTACTCACCTGTTGGTGATCGGTTGTCGCGAACCAACCGCTATTCGCAACTGCTCTGGTCTGGTCTCCAAACTGCGGCCTGCGAGCGATGGAGTTTCACGTGCGAAGAGTTAGCGCAAGCCTTGCTCTGGTGGTGTGCTTTGCTCTTACGGCCGGCGTACGGTCTGCAGGGGCGGCGCCAGCGATCGATTCGCCGAAGCCTGTCCACCAGCACCCGCGAGCGAAGTCGCTGGCGACTACAGCTGCGAAACGCCGGGCGTCCCTGGTGCGACGAGCGGCGAGACTCCAGAGTCTGAGCGTCGACGCTTCCCGACGCGCAGCGTCGCTACGCTACCTCAGAAAACACATCGCCTACGTGCGGCTGATTCGCTCCACGGGGTTCAAGGTGTATCTGCCATGAGACCCACGACGCTCTTGCTCGCGTTGCTCTCCATGATTGCCGCAGTATCGCCTAACAGGGCGATGGCGCAATGTACGCACCAATGCGATTGGCCCGAGGCTCCCGACGTTCTCGACTCGCGACTGCGCAGCGTTTGCGAGGCGTCTACTATCGGTGCGCCTTCTCCGTACTGGGGGGCTTTCGTCGTCGGCAACAAGCAGTGCCATAGCGCCAGCGCGTTTCCGCTTCCAGTTCTCCTGGCCTTCGAAGCGTGCACTCAGGCGGAGAGGCTAGCGGCGTGCGGAGGCAGTGGCCCGTGCGTTCGTGTGCGCTACTTCGAGGCTGGGGGGGCAGGGCTAGTCTATTGGGATGCGTTCGTCGGCACGGAGCCCAATACACCGGACATTGGAGGCTGGCCTGCCGAGAGCGATCCAAGTCCGGGTCCACCTTGCCCCTACTATTCACATCCAGCGTGGCAGTCGATCTTCGAGTGCAGCCCGATGTTCTCCACTTACATTGGCAGGTCGTTCTTCTTCAATCGATCCGGTGGCAAGCAGGTCGGAACGGGAGTCTATTCTCCATACAAGAGCTGCGTTCCACCTGGTGACTGCCAGACGACGGACGACGTGTTCCGCCCGATGCCAAAGACAGAGCATACGCTTGGCTACTCGTACATCCCCGAGGCGTACTACGAGGCGCAGCGTGCAGCACCGTGGGCGACAACAGAATGCGACACAAACGACTTCAATCGGAAGCAGAAGGCCGCGTGGTGGTCCCAGTGCTGGGCAAATGCCGAGGTGCGGGATGCCGACGGCGATGGCTACCGCTACCCCTGGGACTGTTCCGAGTGCAACGCATCCGTATATCCCTCACCGGGCGGGCCGTGCGAATGCGCGGCGATTCAGGGACGCTCTGAGATCTGCGGCGACGGCAAGGACAACGACTGCAACGGCATTGCAGACGTCGACAACCAGCAGCAGCCGCCACAGCCTGACCAGCCCATGCCCATCGTCGACGTCTGCAACGGGATCGACGATGATTGCGACGGAGATGTCGACGAGGATGCGGTTCTGTCCGATTCTGGCGAGATCTGCGGAGACGGGATCGACAACAACTGCGATGGTCGAGTGGATGAGGGATGTGACTGTAGCGGTCGAGACGACTGTTGCGACAAGTCGAGAGGCAACCCAATCAACGCCGTGACGGGCGTGATGTGGACCCACCCTCAGGTGGACATTAAGGTAGCCACGGGCAGCGGAACGCTCAGCTTCGCTCGGAAATACACGAGCCAAGGCAGCGACCGAAGCCACACCGGCCTCGGTCCCGGCTGGACGCACAGCTTCGATCTCAGAGTGGTCCGGTTGACGGATGATGAAATCGCCGTGCATCTGGGCATTTGGGGCGGCGTGAAGCTCAGGAAGGCCGCAGGAGTCTACCGCGCAATCGAGGAAGGCAAGCGGACCACCGCCGAGGTGATCTCGGGCGTCTATCGAGTGCATCTCGGAGATGGCAGCAAGATCGACTTCGACTCTTCGGGCTGGGGCATCCGTTTGACAAACCGCTTCGGTCGTGGCTGGAAGGTCGACCGAGATAGCACGGGACGTGTAACGGCGGTCACGACCTATGAGGATGCCTTCGCGCAGAGCGGCGCTGGCGCACAGCTTACCTTCGCATACCATACCTCTGGCCCATTCGTGGGCAGGCTGCAGAAGGTAACGCTAGTCAATGGCGCTACACGCGAATGGCTGTACAATCAGTCCGCGATGAGCAGTGGCGTCTCGGTTTTGGCTAGCGTTGTATCGCCAACCGGAAAGACGAGGCTGTACGAGTATGAATCTCGGCCAACTCCGGCGCCTGCCCTGATCCGTGTCTCGGATTCTGAGAACGGTGTCACCGTCGTGGTCGAACAGCACCACTACTTCGGGCGCCGCGCTGTCCGCAGCACCGGCCCCGACGGCGACTATGCTTTCGAGCTTGCAGACGCCACGACCACGCGGGTCTACTCGCATCCGTACGGAGCCGGAACGCCGTGCACCATTGGGGAGCAAGATTGCGTTGGGCGCTGCTCCACGACAAACAATACGACCTGTGCTAATGACGCCGACTGCCCGAGCGGTGAGACGTGCGAATCTCTTGGTGCTACAACCGTGAGCTTCTGCTCTGCTGCGGGAACCTGCGCGGGCGGAACAGGGTATTGCTTTGTGGACGAGACGACGCCGACGGCTTGGGCGCCGTTGGGAAAGCGCGGTCGGTGCTACCTTCGCCGCGAGACTATGGCCTTCGACGCCCTAACAAAGCGGCTCGCGTCGAAGACAACCACGTGCTGTGGTGGCGACACCGACTTTGCGTGGACTGCGGGACGAATATCCGCGCGCAAGCGCACCAGCACGAACCGGTACCGAACCTTCTCACACGACGCCACTGGGCGACAAACGCTCTCGACACGCAACAACACGCAAAACACTCCACCAACATGTAGCAGCGCATCGCCCGATGACCCATGTCTACAAACGCAGACGCAGTATGTCGCGTCGACGCCACTCGACGAAGAGCACTTGGTCGCCAAGCGGTTCTTTACGCCGGCCATTGGCTCAGTGGCCAGGGAGACGGAGTTCGTCTTCTATCCCGGCACACCACGCCTCGTCGAAAGCAAGTTCGAGCGAGGCACGACCCGTGATGTGCTAGGCAACTCCGTGCAAGCGGAGTATGAAACATCGTATGCTTACTATGCCGACGGACGCCTTGAACTCGTTGACCCTCCGAATACGCCGGCACAGTACTACAGCACGAACAACACGTGGTATTACTACAACCCACCAGGCTCCGGTCCTGGTGGTGGCCTCGTATATAAGATGCGCCGGGCCACACCTGGTGGTGGCGTTCTGCATCTTGAGACCACGTTCTCGTCGTACAATGAATTCGGCCGTCCGACGAGCATCGGGCTGCCCAACGGCGTTCTGAGTGGCACCTACGCATATACTGCGGACGGGCGCTTGAGCAGCATCGATCTTGGTGGGCGGGTCACCGAGTTGCAGTACGCCGCGGGCTTGTTGTCTCGAATCAAGCATCCCGGAGGAGGCCGGTGCACCTACTTCACGCGCGACTCCTATGGGCGTATCACGCGTACAACAGTCGCTGCCAGCTGCCCCGTGAATCCAGTTGGCGCTGGCGCCTATGTGGAATACAGCCGCGATGATCGGGGGAAAGTCATTAAGCTCACATACCACGAAGCATCCGGCACCAAGACGTTTGAGCAAAGGTACGAGTACGAGCCGACCACTGGGAAGCTGGCCAAGCGCTACGACAAGGGCTCGTCGCTGGACTTTAAGCAATTCAGGTACGATGCCTTCGGGCGCCTCACGCAATTCGGAAATGAGAGCTGCAGCGGATGCTCTGGCGACCTCATCGCGTGTAATTGCCCTACCGTCGAGTACAAGTATAACGGCCTGGATCAAGTTAAGGAAATAACGACCTATCTCAATGGGGAAGCACCGTTGAAGACGGAGGTCGTGCCTGACGCCGCGGGCAACCCGTCGATAATCAGGTCACCGACGACAGGCTCTACGACAACGGATTCGACCTACACCTACGATGACTTCGGCCGCATCGTCGAAGTTACATCTGCCGACGGCAGCCGTACCCGACTCGAGTACGATGGCAATGGAAACATCGTCAAGATGCGCCGTGGTTACGACATTGAACGCGAGACCGTCTTTGACTACGATGGGCAGAACAGGCTGCTCCGCGTCAGCCCGGCAGACAGCGTAGGCCGCTGCAGTGGAGCAGGCCTAGCGACAGTGGGGCAGACGCACAAGCTTCACTATGATACCCACGCCGACTGCGATGAGGACGATTGCGTCAACGGCGTGGGGCGGGTCGTGCTTGTGGAGACCGAGGTGGGGTGCGTTGCGGAGGGCGTGCCGTCATGGCGGAAGACGTTCTTCTCGTACAACAAGTTTGGTCAAGTCTCACGCGAAAGGCACGCATGGCCGGATGGCTCGGAGAACGTCACCGAGTACTCGTACACCACGGATGGCAAAGTCAGCACCATTACGATGCCTCTTTCACAGGAGGTGCTGACATTCACCCACGATAGTGCCTCGCGAAAGGTTACGAGCGCCAAGTTTCTTGGCGTAGGTAGAACCGTCTATCAGAATGTGGAGTATAAGCCTTTTGGCAGTGTAAAGGCCTACGATCTCGGCCCAGGTGGGATTCATATCACCCACTCGTGGAGTGACGGGTATCAGTTGCAGGCGATCCAGTCGTCTGGAGCTACTGCTGGCCTCGATATCACGTTAGTGCCGGACACCCCGCGCCGCACGAAGTCCTACGTCCGCAGGATTGGCCAGTGTGTCTCCGCGGCGGATTGCGGTAATCAGCAGACGTGCAGCGCTGGAAAGTGTGAAAGCAGCCACCATTTCACCTACGACTACGCAGGGCGCCTGCAATGCGAGAACACGTCGGCGGGATGCACAGCCGCGACCGTAGCCACCCAGTACACAGGGAGCAATATCAGTGCGTTGCTCTTCAAGAACGCCTATTTTCCTAGCAGCGATGTGTTGTCCTTCTACTACTGGGGCTATTCACCGTACGGTCCGAACAACCAGCCTTCGTATGTCACGCGTTTCAGTCCGAACACGGCAGGTTATCCGATCTACTACTTTTGGGACGAGTACGGCGCGCGGACGGCAGACTGGACGTACCCGATCGATACGCGACGCGAGCGGTGGTACTACTACTACCCGAGCGGGCGGCTGCAAGCGCTCACGGGCAGGACGTTCCATAACGGCAGCCACCAAGACCTTCTCGCCGGATTCGCCTATGATCATCGTGGGCGTCGTATCGAAAAGACGATTGTCCGAGGAGCCGAAGTCGAGGTGTGGCGGTACTTCTACGACCAGAGGAATCGCCTGATCGCCGAAGTGCGCATGCCGAGTGGTGGGACGCCAGAGAGCTTTGAGTATGTGTACCTCGGGAGGCGCCCCGTCTATCAGTGGGCCACGAGCGCGTGGGGCTTCGAGTACGAAGTCTTCTATCAGACCGACCAACTGGGGCAGCCAGTCCTTGGTACCGATCCGTGGGGCTACCAGTTGTACGCCGCAGATGTCGACGCCTTTGGTTGGACCGTCGAAAGGGGAGACTTCCTCTGGCTCATTCATCAGCCTCATCGGCGCCCGGGTCAGTACGCCGACATCGAGACCCGAATTGCGCTTGATGCGGCAACGTTGACGCGTCCTGCGCTTTACTACAATTGGATGCGCTACTACGACCCATATATCGGATCCTATCTAACAGCTGACCCGGTTTTGCAGCTCTCGGATCACAACCTGCTGAGGTACGCGTATTACGATCCGATCAACCACGTTGACCCCACGGGGCTAAGTGGGTTCGCACCGGCGCTGCCTAATATTGGTCGAGGCATCGCAGCGGCTGGCGCGACACTGGGTGCAATCATCGGCTCTCCAGCAGTTGCCGTGGTCGGCGTCATTGCGGGCATTGGCATTGTCATCGCAGGCACGGGCCAGACGTTGACATTGGACGAGGTGGTGGGACCGATGCAGATGTCGAACGCGGATGAGGCAGGGGCGGAGGAGCTACCCAAGACGTATGTGCCTTCGCCACCTGCCGATGATCCGTACCTGTGCTTTAACAGCAAGGCGATCCCCGGGCCCTCGGGCAGCGGCGACGCCTACCGCGGGGACTGTGCTCGTACCTGGCGCTGTGAGTTCTGGTGTAGATTCGACAATGTCAAGTACTGGAAGAAATATGAGGCGCGATTGAAGTGTCCAGAGTTTGAGAGTTGGTGGAATTTGGTGGGCAATCCTGCTGGCGGGTAGTCTCATCGTGCCGCACGAGGTTGCTCGTGTGGTCTGTTGCTCGTGTGCTCTGTCCGAGCGATTGCCTTTGTCGGTCAGCAAGGACTGTGCAGGTTAACATTATGGCGACGACATCGCCCGCTGCCTGTGTGTGCCGCTCCGTAGAGGAACATGCCCAGGACCCGAGCATTCCGGTCGAAGTAGGTGCGGAGGGCCGCTTTCGTATCGTCTTCTCTACGCCGGAGGGGGAAGGCTACGTGGCGCTGCACTACTGCTACATCTGTGGTGGCCGCCTGCCGCGTGCGGAGCCGCCGGGAGCATCAGTCGAGATGCGGCGATTGAAGGCCGAGATCGGAATGCTCGGGAGTCTAGAGGAAGCGCGAAGGAAGCTCGGAGAGCCAGACGATGAGGTCGTTGCTCCGTCTGGCTCGGGTCACGGCCGAGCCTTCGTGTATCGACGACTAAGCGACCTATTTGATGTCTTTGTCTTCATGGCGCCAAGTGGCGAGATCGTCTCCTCGTTCTCCCCGAAGTCACGATGAGGACATAGAGTCGCTGTCGTTTTGCGAGCATGTCCTGTTCGCGCATCACGCGTCGGTCGCGCGGGTTTTCTTTGCAGGGATGCTCATGGCCGAAGCGGAGCGCGGACGTTGCGGTGACCTTCGGGACGGAGGCTACCGACGACGGAACCTTCGTCCGCGCACCAGCCCGCGGAGTAGCGGCTTGGGGTCGGCAGGGGCAGGGTTAGATGTCACCATGCATCTACGCCATCGATCCCGCGTCGGAGTCGGCCGGTCGGCCAACTCGGCGAATGTGCTTCGGGCCAATAGCAGTCACGACGTGGTCTGTGCGACCACCGGCGCCTCTTCTGCGCCCGGCGTAGCGCACCGTTAGAGCGAGCAAGCCCCACTCCGTTGGGCGCGGCTACGCTAGCGCGGGAAGTTGTCAGCTGTTCTACCAACTGAGTTATTCCCGCACGCTAGGCCGCGACGATAGCCCAAAGGCTAGCCGTGTCAAGCGCACCTGTCAGCGTGGCGTGGGCATGGCATGCACGGTCAGGCACGCTTGCGGCCTCGCAGCAGCCACACCAGCGCGACGATCACGCCGAAGAACAGCCCCGACGCGCCAAACGCCCCGGCCATCGACATCACATCGCGCGGCGACCTGCGGTAGTCGAGCACCCAGTAGCCGCGCGGGTCGCGGCCGAGCTGGCGTGTCAGCTCGCTGCGCACGACGCCGGGCAGGCTGTCGCGGCCGAGCGTGCCCGGGTGCGTATCGCCGGCGAGCGCGATGTGGTAGCGCCGCATCCAGCTGGCGTAGAGCTCGACGTAAACGCGCACCGGGTCGCCTTCGCGCCAGTGCGCCGAGACCAGCGGGACGTAGTTGCGCTTGATGCTGCCCCCGCGGCCGCTGCGCATGCCCACCGCGCGGTGCCACAGCAGCCGCCCGCCGTGCAGCGTGACCCAGCGCGAGGGCGGACGGTCGCCGCGCTCGAGGTCGGCGACCGTCGCGTCGACGTGGTTGCCGAAGCTCAGGGCCTTGACGGCGAAGACGCCGGCGGCCGCGAGCAGCCCCACGCTGAGCAGGGTGCCGAGCAAGTATCCGATGCGGCGCCGAATGAAGTCTTCGACCGCGGCCGGGTCGGCGAGGGGCCCCGGGTCACGCGCCGCGCTCGGCGGGAACGCCAGCGCCAGCAGCTGGATCGCCACGAGCGATGGGAGCAGCAGCAAGAGCAGCGTCAGCGCGCCGGTGAGCATCACGACGTAGCTGCCGAACCACGACAGCTGCAGCTCGGCGAGCCAGCGGTAGGGGCCGGCGTAGGCGAAGCCCCAATACACCGACAAGCCGAGCGCCCCGAGGATCAGCACAAGCCGCAGCGCCAACGGCACGCGGCGCGACCGCTCACTCAAGCTCATCCGGGCATCTTGTCACGCGCGCGGCCGCGCTTGCCGGAAAAGGGCGCAGCTCCCGAGCGCGCCGTTGCCTCGCGAGCGGCTTCTGCCACTCGACCCAGCTAGTTGATCACGGGTCCCTTGCAGCCGTAGGCGACCTTGACGCTCTTGACCTGGCCGGCGCGCAGCTGTGCGCACGCCGCGCCGAAGAAGGTGATCTCGCGTCCGCCCTGCGTGTAGTTCCAGCCCGAGTTGTTGGAGAGCGTGCGCGGGATCGGGTTGCCATCGAAGCTGACGGTGACCTTGTCGGGGTCGGGAGGCGGCGCGTTGAGGCTGTACGTGCACGGTGGCGGGATGATGCCGCCGGCGATGGCGACGAGCGCGTTCTCGAGCTCCTTCTTATTGGTCGCTGGGTAGAAGGCGTTCGGCCCGTTGGGGTTGGGCACGCCGCCGGCGTTGGCGAGCTGATCGAGCAGCGCGGGGTTGGCCGCGACGATGCTGCCGAAGCCGAGCACGAAGACCTTGGTGCCTGTCGCTACGATGGCCTTGACGGCTGCGAGCGTTGCGGCGCTGCTGTCGGCGTCCGGCTGCCCCAGACAGTTGGGCAGACCGTCGGTGGCGAGCAGCACGAAGCGCGCGCCGGGGCCAGGCGGCGTGACGGCGAGGTACGCGCGCACGGCGTCGAGCGTCGTGTGCGTTGGCGTGTTGCCGTCGGGGCCCTTGCTCTGCAGCGCCGCTTTGACGGCGGTGCCGTTGCCCGCGGCGATGGGCACGTCGATGGCGCCCGGCGCGCAGGCGTCTGCCGCCGCGGGATAGAGCGTGAGCCCGAAGCGGATGTTGTTGGCGTAGCTGTCGACCAAGCCGCCGAGCGCGCCGCGCATGACATCCCACTTGCTGCCGAGGGCGAGGTTGAAGAGGTCCACCGGCAGGATCATCGAGCCGGACCGATCGACGACCAGGTGCAGGTCCGGAACCTCGCCCTGCTTGACCAGCTTGATCGGGATATCCTGGCCGCCGCAGGTTGGACCGGGCGGCTGCGGCGGGTCAGGGTTGCCTGGCTGCGTGGGTTGGCCGGGGTTGCCTGGTTGGCCTGGCTGTCCCGGCTGTCCCGGCTGGCCCGAGCCAGACCCGGAGCCCGGGGTGCCGTTGGTGACGAAGCCGTCGCCGCCGCAGGCGACGAGCGGCAAAAGCGCGATGACGAGCGCGACGCGAAGCGGGCGCGCGGTGCTGGCTGCTTGCATCAGTTCCTCTCTGCGCGCGCTTCGAGCAAGACTGGTGCCCTCCGTATCTCCGCGTGATCAGTACGCGGAATACTCTCTCCGAGCTTCGATGATGCAACAGTGACTGGGACTGTTTGCACCACCGCTCGCCGCGTCAGCCGAGCTGGCGCGTGAGCTCGGCGACGCGCGCTTCGTGCGCCCGCAGCGCGTCGTCGAGCGAGTCGTGCAGCGTGCGCCCCGGCCGGCCGTAGCTGGCGACGTCGCAGACCTTGCCGCTGGCGCGACGCACGATGAAGCGCCCCTGGCTGAGCTGGTCGACGAGCAGCAGCTTCTCGCGCCGCTTGACCGACGCCTCGCTGTAGTTCTCGTGAAAAGCGCGGCCTCCGAGGTCGGACTCGAGCTTGGCGATCTGAGTCATGAGCTCGGCGAGCTGCTCGGCGGCAGCGATCTGCGAGCGCATGCCGTCGATGTCTTTCTGCACCTTCTTCTGCAACGTCTCGACGCGCTTTCGGCGCGCCTCGCTCGCGACGCTGCCGTCGGCGCCGCTCGGCCGCAGGTTCACGCCGTCGTCGTCGACGACGAAGCTCTCGCCAGCAACCGACAGCAGCGTGCCCTCGTCTACCGTGCTGATGCGTGGCTCGAGCAGCGCCGCGGCGGCTTCGTCGCTGCGCTCGAGACGCGCCTTCTCGAAGAGCAGCTCGCCGAGCGCGCGTGCCGCGGCGACGGCGGCCGGCTTGGCCACCGGCGCGTGCGCCTCGCCAGAGCCCAGCGATGGCGCCGCTTCGCTCGAGCGTTCGCGCTGCGGCAGCGGCGGCGCGTGCGGCACCGTGCGGTGAAGCGCCTCGATCGACTTCCACAGCGCGTCGTCGGCGCCGTCGCGCGCGAGCGTCGCGATGCTGTGCAGCACGCTCAGCTCGTGCTCGTGGCCGGCGGCCTTGGGGTCTTTGTAGGCCTCGGCGTAGGTGCGCAGCACGTGCGCCGCGCTGGTGGCGACGTGCAGGTCTGCGTCGCAGAGCAGCTCGGCGGCTACGATGCGCCCGCCGTGGTTCATCCAGTCTGCGAGCGCGGCCTCGAGCGCCTTGGCCCGCTTGACGGCCGGCCCCGGCGAGCGCGCGACGTGCATGCGGGTGGCGTGCTTGCCGGTGGGATCATTGTTGCCGATGCGCCCGAGGTCGTCGGGGTGGGCGAGGTAGCCAAGCGCGAGGCGCACGTCGTCCCAGCGCGCCTCGAGCAGCGGCAGCAGCGTCTCGCGCGCGCCTTCCGGCGCGATGACGGCCAGGCACAACGCGAGGTCGCGCGCGGTGGCGCGCTTTCGCGACTTCAGCGCGCGTCGCACCTCGTCGGCGAGCGACTCGCCGCCGTCGATGTTCATCACGGCCTTGCCCCACTCGTACTGGCTGGCCCACAGCGGCCGGATCGACGGCAACGCCGCCCGATGTCGCCCGCGCAAGGCGAGCTGGATCAGATGCTTCGTTGCGTTGCGCCGCTCGACGACATCCGTGCCGATGGCCGTGAAGACGGATTCGATCAGCTCGGGCGTCTCCGGAAGCTCTGCCAGCACGAACTGAACCAGGTGCTCGGCAGACATGCCCGAGTCGTCGGGGTCTTTCTCGTCGCAAAACAGCCGCGCAGCCCAGCGCGCCACGCCAGGGTGCACGTGCTCGCGGCGCTCCGACAGCGAGTAGCGCCCGAGCTCGTCGAAGACCGCCGGCGCGACCTGCCAGCCGGCGCACATCGACAGCAGCGGCTCGATGGCATCCACGCCGTGGCTCTCGCAGAGCGGCGTCTCGGGCTGCTGATAGAGATGACGCGCGCGGTGCTTGATGTACTTGGTGATCTGCTTCGCGTCTAACGAGGGCATTCCGCATCATACGAGCGCTGGCGCGCTGAAACGCGCGCATTTCGCACTGAAGCGCGCGCGTTACTCGAGCACTGCGCCGGTCTGTGTTTTCGACGCTCTAGCTGCTGGCGCAGCGCTTGCTCCTGTGCTGCTCCCGCGTGGGAGACCACCAGGAGGAACGCATGAACCACACCCGCATCATCACATTCACGGTGCTGGCCAGCCTCGTCGGGCTCGTCGCCGTCGGCTGCGGCAATCGCTCCGTAGATGAAACGCCGAAGGCGCCGCCGATCGCCGATCCGCCCCCGGAGCAGCCACCGCTACCGCCGCAGCCGCCGCAGCCGGGCACGAGCCTCGAGCATCAGTGCGCGGTCAGCGCCGGCTACGCCTACTACCTGCTCGACACACACGTCAGCGGCGGCACCGAGCTGCACGTCGTCGGCGTCTACGAGTCGCGCAGCGGCGGCAAGGGAACGGTGACCATCGAGGTCAGCCGACCTGGTCGTCACGTGCTGGTACTTTCGTCCTACGAGCCGACGCACTGGAAGGTTAGCGCCGCCGCCGGCGTCATCGTCGAGCGCGTCCTCCTCAACGGCTACCACGCGCAGAGCGCGGAAGTGCCGGCCGGCACTGCCTTGGAGAGCCACGACCACGACACGAACAACTACCACTACGAGATCGGCTACAAGTGGCCCTCGGACGACACTAGCGCGCTGATCGGCACCGCCCAGACGCTGACCGGCCTGCAGCTGACGAGCTTTCGCGGCTGCTACCGCTCGACGCACTTCACCATCGGCGAGGACGCCCCGTCGCAGCCTCCGCCGCCGGTGGAGCCGCCGACGACGTCGCCGAGCGCCAAGCTGCTGCCCGGTTGCGCCCACATCGCGAAGGAGTCGGCGTACTGCATGGCGCTGCTCGAGGGCGGCGACGTGCGACTGGCGATGGTGGGCCTCGACAGCGGGCAGCTCTGCTCGGGCTCGACGGCCAAGAACCTGCAAGCGAGCGGCAACGCGTCGCTGGGTTGGATCGGCGACAAGGTCTACGCGTGCAGCCGTGACGGCGTGGTCGAGATCAACATCGCCGACGGCGCCACACGCGTGGCGAACGTCAGCTGCGAAGCCGTCACGACCCACGGCAGCGAGATCCTCGTGATGGGCTTCGGAGGCGGCATCAAGAGCTACGCCAGCTTCGACGACGTGCTCAAGGACAAGGCTGGCAAGACCTACAACATCAGCGGCGTCTTCGCGTCTCGCATCGCCGCGCGCGACGGGCAGCTCGTGTTCGCCTGGCACTCCACCAACGAGGTCCAGCTCGCCCCGCTGCGCGACGGCGCGACGGTCAGCAAGCTCCCGCTCGCGGGCTACGACGACTGGGTCGACGGGCTCGACATCGTCGGCGGCAAGCTCGTGGTCGGCACGCCGTTTCGTGTCGGAGGCATCCGCCTCTTCGACCTCGCCACGGGCAAGCACCTCAAGACGCTCAACGTCGGTGGCACGAACGTCTTCTACCCCGGCGTGGCTGGTATTCGCTGCGCCGCGGGCGCTGGAAGCTAGTGGTTCCAGCAATACTCGGGAGTGTCAGCTAGAATCATGTTTCGAATGGGTGACCGCGGGCGATTTCGCTGCTGGATCACGGCGTTGTGTTGGATGGCGCTCTTCGGCGGGTGCGACAGCACGACGCTCGTGATCCACTGGCAGCTTACCGGTGCGGCGGCGTTCATGGGTGCTGACACGCTCGAGGTGGTGCTCGACGCCCCCGCAGGCTTCGCCGCGACCAGCGAAGGCTCGCCGGTGTCGAGCGCCGATGTCGACGATGATGGCGTGACGGAGCTTCGGCTCACGCGCCCCATCGGCGGCGACGGCCCCGCGTCGCTGACCCTGCTCGCTGGCGAGGATGGCGCCTACTTCGATCCGTTCACCCTGCGCGCGCGCGGTCTTCTCGAAGGCTTTGCGCTCTATGGCGGAGAGATCACGCGTGTGCGTTTCCTGCGCGGCGAGCTGACCGAGGTCACCGTGCCGCTGGCACAGATCAAGCTGCCGAAGCCGCCGATCACGCCCGAGCCCGGCGCGACGCTGATCTGCGACGGCGGTCCCAAAGGCGGCTTCGGGCGCTCGACGAGCGGCACGCGCGAGCTGCACATCGTCGACGTCAACGAGAGCCGCACCGCGACGGTCGAAGTCGACGTCAAGCGCGATCGCGAGGTCGTGCTGGTGCTGAATTCCTACGACCCCGTCGATTGGAAGGTCAGCGGCGCCAAGGTCGTGGCGGTCTATCACGACGCCTTCGCCGGGACGTCGCGAGTGACCGCTCCCGCTGGCGTCGAGGTCAAGACGCTCGACCTGTCCAGTGGTGTCGAGGACGATAACGCCCCCTACCAGTACCAGCGTATCCGGCGCATCGAGGAGGGCACGGAGCTCGACGTCACGTCGTACCGCTTCTGCTACGCCATCCAGCAGGTCACCATCGACGGGGGCTCCGGGCTCGATGCGCTGCCCGCGCCGGAAGCAGTGGCTGCGCCCGGCGAACGGCGCTACGCGCAGTGGACGACCATCGCCGGCGATTCGCGAGTCCCGCCGACATTTCAGCCGAGCAAGCCCGACGTGAGCGCCGATGGACGCGAGGTGACGTACCCCGCCGGCGGCGACGGCGCCGTCGGGGCGATCAGCGACGTATCGCTCTCCAGTGGCCGCTGGTACTGGGAGCTGACCATCGGCACCTTGGGAAGCAGCGCCGTGTTCGAGCGGCTGGTCGGTTTCGCGCCGGCGTACATCGGGCCCGACAACTTCATCGACGGCTGGCACACGGAGCGGATGATGTGCGGGTTGATTCCGCAGGGCCAGATGGCCTGCGGCTTCGAGCGATCGACGAGCCCGGCGTTCAAAGAGGGCGACGTCATCGGCATCGCGCTCGACATCGACGGCAGACAGGTCTACGCGCATCTCAACGGAGCGTGGCAGATCGCCGATCCGGCGCAGGACAAGGGCACGCCGGTGCTGCTGCCGAGCATCCCGGTACCGCTGACGCCGATGGTCTCGCTCTCGCGCGGCGACAGCATCCGAGCGAACTTCGGCAGCGCGCCGTTCGCCTACCCACAGATGGTCCCGCCCGGCTACGCGCCGGGATGGTTCACCAAGCAGACTTCGCCGTGAAGCGCAGCGTCATCGCCATCGGAGCGCTGGCGCTGTTGGCGTGCGGCTGCGGCGAGTCGCGCCTCGTGATCAACCTCGCCGTGGCACCCGAGGACACGCCGTCGCGCATCTCGACGGTGCAGCTGGTGCTCGACGCGCCGGGCGGTTTTCCGCTGCAGGAGGCGAACAACGGGCGGGTGGCCGCGTCGGATATCGACGGTGACAGCGAGATCGAGCTCGTCTACGAAGAGCCCGCCGATGGGGGCAGCGCGCTGCCATCGATCCGGCTCTTGCCCGGTACGTCGCAGCGCTACTACGAGACCTTCTACCTGACCGCGCGCGGGCTGAAGACCAACGGCTCGCAGTTGCTGGTCTCGGACGTGGCGGCGACAAATTTCGTGCATGGCGAGGAGCGACGGCTGACGATGCTGCTGCGCACGCTGCCCGGGGCACCGCCGGATCCGCCTACGCCGCCCGGGCCACCACTAACTCCTCCCACCGGTCCCGACTACTCCCGTTCGCTGCCGCCTTACGCGACGTGCACCGGATCGGTCGAGAGCTTCACGCGCGACGCTAGCTCCGCCCCCGGGGGCGGTCAGCCAGCGCTGCACGTTGTCGTGTCGGCGCTATTTGCCAGCAAGAACAAGGCGCCCATCGATGTGACGGTCAAGCGCCCGGGCAAGTCGATCCTCGCGCTCGTCTCCTTCGCCGACGCGAGTTGGCACGTGGTCGCCGAGGGCGGCGAGATCGAGCGCATCATCACGCTCGGTCGCGGCAAGGTCAGCGTCGACGCGCCGGCGGGCGTAGCGGTCGAGACGGCGCCGCCCGACTGGCCCGTGCCGACGGAGGCGTGGCCGCGGCTCGCCATGGCGCGCTTCTTCGCGCAGCTCGAAGCTCACACCACTCGGCGGGTGACGAGCTATCGACAGTGCGCCACAGGCGTCTCCTTCGAGATCGGCGACGACCTCACGCTGCCAGCGCTGCCCGCGCCGGGCGTGCCGGTCAAGGCCGAGCGCTTCGCGCAGCTGCAGACCGCCAAGGGCGCGCTCAGACCGGCCAACGTCGCCATCTCTACCGACGGCCGCAGCGTGCGCGCCAACGACGTGGGCTCGGTACCCGTCGCCTTCGCGGATATCGCGCAGCAGCACGGCAAGTGGTACTTCGAGGTCGAGCTGACGAAGCTCGCGGCCGCGAGCAAGCGCCCGACACGTGCTGTCGGCGTCACCTCGCCCGGCGCGACGAGCGGCAACAGTCCGATCTTTCTCGGCAGCGCGCTGACTTGCCGAGTCGACGCGTCGCTGTCGGCGGGCTGCGGTGGACCTCCTGTGGCGAAGCCCTCGGCCGTCGCGGTGGGCAGCGTCATCGGTGTCGCGGTCGACGCCGACGCGGGCCGCGTGTACTTCCGACACGACGGTGCGTGGCTCGACGACCGAACGCCGGTCGCCGGCAACGGCCACAGCCAGATCCTCTCCAGCGTGCCGCGCTCGTATGTGCCGTTCGTGACGCTCGAGCTGGGCGACAACGCGACGTTCAACTTTGGCAGCGAGCCCTTCGCCCACGCGCCGCCCGCGGGTTACTTCAAGGGCTGGTACACCTCGAAGACGCGGACGCCTACGAGCGCCGCGACGGCACCGCGCGCGCAGGGTGACGCGCCGATCGTTGGCGGCTTTCTGCGCGCGGACGTCGCCGCCGACACGTGCGCCAACGCGTTGCCGGTCAACCTCGCCGACGGCCTGGCGCTGGTCCAAGTCGACGTCTCGGCGGCCAGCAACAACGTCACGCGCTGCTGGAGCCCACTGCCCGAGGTCGTCATCTCGCTCGAGCACCAGGGCAGCTACTACGCGTCGTCGATGGCCAACGGCCTGTTGGCGGTCAACTATTTCGAAACCTGCACCACCACCCCGTCATGCCAGTCGCCGTGGGCTGGCAACATCGGGCACTGGTCGCAGGGGGCAGCGCCGGGGAGCCTCAAGCTGTTCGTCGCGCGTGACCCGCTCGATGGGCCGATGGTGCTGATGCTCGCGCCCTAGCCGCCGCGCAAGCCGTGGCGGCGCAGCAGGCGATGAAACGTCGGGCGTGGCAGCTGTGCATTCTCGGCGGCGTGAAGCACGACGCCATCGGCTCGTGCGAGCTGGCGTGCGACGTACTGACGCTCGAAGATCTCCTGCCAGCGCGAGCGCGCGTCGTGAAAGGGCAGCTCGAGCAGCGCGCCGATATCTGGCGTCATCGCCGCGGTCGAGGGGGCTTGCCCGTCGTCGCTGCCCGACGGCTGTGTTCGCGGCAGAAGTCGCGCCAACGCCTGGTCTTGCACCAGCGCCAACTGCTTGACCACGTTGCGCATCTCGCGCACGTTGCCGGGCCAATCGTAGGCGCGCAGCAGCGCGAGCAGGCCCTCGCTGAGCAGCTCCGAGGGATCGCGCACGTGCTCCTCGGCGAAGTGTCGTGCGATCAGCGCGATGTCGCCGCGCCGTTCGCGCAGCGGCGGCAGCGTGATGCGCACGACGTCGAGGCGAAAGAGCAGGTCTTTGCGGAACCGCCGGCGCTCGACCTCGTGCTGCAGGCTGCGATTGGTCGCCGCGACGATGCGGACGTCCACGCTGCGCTGCTCGCTTCCACCCACGCGGCGAAGCTTGCGGCTCTCGAGCACGCGCAGCAGCTTGGGCTGCAGGTCGAGGGGCAGCTCGCCGATCTCGTCGAGAAACAGCGTGCCGCCATCGGCTTGCTCGAAGGCGCCGATGCGGCGCTGCGAGGCGCCAGTGAAGGCGCCACGCTCGTGGCCGAAGAGCTCGCTCTCCATGAGCTGCTCGGGGATGGCGCTGCAGTCGACCGTGACGAAAGGCTGGTCGGCGCGTGGCGAAGCCTGGTGCAGCGCTTCGGCGGCGAGCTCCTTGCCGGTGCCCGACTCGCCGAACAGCAGCACGGTGGCACTGGAGCTCGCGACCCGCTCGAGCACGGCGAACAGGTAGCGCATGGCATCGCTCTCTCCGAGCAGGCGCCCGAAGCTGAGGCGGCGCGACAGCGGCAGCTCCACCGTGTCGTTGGTGGGCGCGATGCGCAGCGTCGTCTCGCCAAGAACCAGGGTCGTCGCATCGGAGAGCACGACCTCGCGCGCGCGCACCTTACCGAGCAGAACGCCGTTGGTGCTGCCGAGATCAGACACCACCACACCGGTTTCGGTCGCGCGCAGCTGCGCGTGGCGAGCGGAGACCGAGGCGTCGGTGAGACGCAGGTCGCAGTCGGCAGCGGTGCCGATGACAACGGTCGGCTGATCGACGAGCAGCTCGGCACCCTTGTCAGGCCCCTTCGTGATCTTGAGCCGGACGCGCTGCAGCTGCAGCACCTCGCTGCCATCGGGGCGCTCGATCGTCTTTGTGCCGCCTAGCTCGGCCATCGACGACCACTATACCTCACGGCAATTGCACGCCATCGCCGGGCTGCAGCGCGACGGCGAGGGAGATCGCGACGACACCGGTCACCACGGCGCCCGCGATCGTCCAGACCCACCAGCGCGTGTACCAGGGGCGCGGCTGCGGCGCCGGAACGAGGCGCTGCACGATCGGCGCGAGCGAGCGCTCGACGTGGGCCAAGTCGCCGTAGAGCGTCTCGTCGAGCGAGCGCACCACCGCGCCGCGCGCCACGTCCGTCATGCGCAGCTGCAGCACGTGGGTCTTTCCGATGGCGCCAAACGCCCCGGCGATGAGGTGCGTAGCCGCGGCGCTGCGCGCGGCCGTGAAGCCGCAGGTCTCGTCGGGGGTCAACTGACGTGGGCATGCTCTGCTCAACGCGTCGTCGACCTTGGCCGGCGCGACGACGTCGCCGCTGGTGGCGTTCTTGATCTCGCGAGACAACGCCGCGCGCACGCGCTTAGCCGCCGAGTGCGGAACGCCCGCGGCACGTAGCGGCATCACGGCCACGCGCAAGTCGCTCTTGGATGCAGCGCACCCCGACGCGACGGTAGCGACGAGCGCAGCAGCAGTGAGCATCGCGATGCGCACGCGACGAGCACAGCACGGCGATCGGGACTCCGCAAGTAGTCTGGTAGCTAGCGACCCTCGAGCTCGGCGAGCAAGCGCGAGATGTCGCCGCTGGCCGCCACGAGCTGGTCGGCGAAGATACGTCGCAGGATCGTGGCAGCGCGGGCGGAGAGCTTCTGACGGCGCTGCGGCGAGAGCTTGGCGGCGCGCAGCCGCTGCTGCAGCCGCGCCAGCTTGCGATTGGCGAAGGCGGTGGTGATGCGAAACGCCGCCACGCGCGCGTCCAGCGCTGCGAGCCGGGCTCGCGCCCGCTTGCCGCCGCTGTCGATCGCTTGCCGGGCAGCGCGCAGGGCGTGATCGAAGGCGGCATCGTCGCCCGGCCAGAGCCCTTTGGCGCGCGCCTGGGCCAGCAGCGCGCGGGCGCGGGCGGCGAGCTTTGCCTTGTCGAACACGCTGGGTGGTTTGGAGCTCGCGGGCGCAGTGACGTCGGGCGCCGCAACAACGGCTGCATCGCGCCTTCGTCGCGGCACGCGCCGTCGCAGCACCTTCGCCCGTGCCCGCGCGCGGCGCGGCACCGAAGCCGCGTCCGAAGCCGCATCGGGAGCCGAATCCGAAGCCGAAACCGAATCCGAGGCCGAATCCGAAGCCGAGGCCGAAGCCGAGGCCGCATCCGAAGCCGTAGCCGCAGCCGAAGCCGAAGCCGAAGCCGTGCCCGTGCCCGTGCCTGTGCCTGTGCCTGTGCCTGTGCCCGTGCCCGTGCCCGCGCCACGCGCCAGCACCACCGCCACCACGCCGGCCAACACGATCACTGGGACCACACCCAGCGCCCAACGACGCCTCTTTCCACCGCCGGCGTCCCCTTCGAGCTCGACGGTGCGCTGCCGCTGCGAGCGCGACACGGTGACCGGTCGCCTCGCAGCTACCGCTGCGCTGGTCACGGTCGGGCGCGGCGCTGTTTCGCGACCCTCCCCGCGTTCCGCCGCGCCGGCTGACGGCCAAAGCTCGCGCATCAGCGTCGCCAGCGTCGCGGCGTCGCAGGGCGATCTCTCGAGCACGCGCCCGAGCTGCTGCGCCAACAGCTGGGCGTCGCGCGTGCGTGCCGCTGGATGCCTGCTCAGCGCGCCGCCGAGGATCGGCCGCAACGGCTCGGCCTCTGGCGAGAGCTCGAGCTCGCCCACGTCGCGCGGCGCGAGCGCGTTGTTGATCAGCTCCACGTCGCGTGAGGCCTGGTTGAACGGCTCGCCGCTGACGAGCTCGTAGAGGATCAGGCCAGCGCCGTAGATGTCGGTGCGCGGCGTGACCTCGTCGCCCGCGGCTTGCTCCGGCGCGAGGTAGGCCAGTTTGCCCTTGATCTGCCCCGCCTCGGTGCGCGAGATGCGCGCGGCTGCCTTGGCCACGCCGAAGTCGCCTAGCTTGACGTGACCATCGCGCGTGGCGAACACGTTGTGCGGTGTGACGTCGCGGTGCACGATCGCGCGCTCGGAGCGATGCACGTAGCCGAGCGCCAGCGCGAGTTGTTGCACGATGTAGGCTGCTGCCGAGACAGGCAGTGATCGCTGCTGCACGCGGCAGCGTCGCACCAGCTCGCGGAGATCGCTGCCGACGATCAACTCCATCGCCATGTAGTAGACGCCGTCGATCTCGCCGAAGTCGTAGACCGGAACGATGTTGGGGTGCGTCAGCGACGACGCGATGCTCGCTTCGTCGATGAAGCTGTTGATCGTCGACTGCTCGCGCGCGTGGTCGGGCAGCAGGATCTTGATCGCGAGGCGCTTGGAGAAGCCCGCCGCGCCGCGTAGGCGCGCTTCGTAGACCTCGGCCAGGCCGCCCACGCCGATGCGGCGGATCAGCTCGTATTTGCCCAGCTCACCTGGCGGCAAGGCCATGACGTGATGCTATCAACGCGCTAGGCGTTTTCGAACTCGCCGGCGTCGATCGCGTCGAGTCGCGCGTAGTGCGCGGCGCAGCGCGAGTCTTCGACGCGAAGCGGCGCCAGCGCGCGCGCGACCGCCGGCAGCGCGCCAACGTCGTTCGCAGCGGTGACGAGCCCGATCGGTGGCCGCCGGCTCGCCCGCGCACACACGCCGGCGTCGCCGTGCTTGCCGAGCTCGCAGAGCTGCGCCGGCGCGATGGCGCTCGCCAGCGCCGGCGCGCCGCCGAGCTGCTCGACGAGCGCCGCCGACAGGAACGTCAGCCACGCGCTGCCGGGGCTACGGCCGTGCGCATTCCACTCGCGCCGGGGATGGTGCTCGAATCCGACGAAGCGTGGTCGCAGCTTGTCGTTGGCGTAGTCGGCGCCGGAGCCGCCATTGGTGAGGCGCACGCCGAAGCTCAGCCCAGCGCCGCCCGCCTCGAAGGGCAGCCGCGCGACGAGCTCGAGCAGGCGCGCGGCGAGCTCGTCGGGTTGCTCCATCGCCACCGTCCACGGCCAGCAGACAGACAGCTCGCTCTGCAGGTTCATGCCCTCGGGGTAGCCCTTGAAGCGCACGTCCCACGGTCCGGGCTCGCCCTCGAGGCTCTGGCCGTAGTGAACCTCTGCCACGCCGGTGTCCTTGGCGGTCAAGCGCGATAGCACGCCCAGGTCGCGCGCGACCTTGCCCTTCTTGAGCGTCTTGTAGAGGCCGCCGCGCGCGCGGTAGACGGTCAGCTCGGCTTTGCGTTCGGCGCACAGCTCGCGCAGCAGCGCCGCCACGGGGGCTGCGCATCGCGCTACCGGCGACAAGAACAGCCGCAGCTCGAGCACCGGACGCGCGATGACGAGCAGGTTGCCGCGCTCGCTGCGGCGGGTGACGAGGTCGTCGAGCGCGATCGCTAGGCCGCCTTCGAACGCGGCTGCGAAGCGCGGGCTTTCGCGAAGCGGCGCGAGGTCGTCGTCTTCGCGCATGCGCTCGATGTCGTGATAGCCCCAGCGCACCGCGCCCTCCACCGCGTCGATGGCGCGCTCGAGCTGGCCCAGGCGCACGCGCGCGCAGGCGAGGTTGTGGTAGATGGCGACGTTCTGCGGCCCGGCCTGCTCGGCGGCGTCGAGCAGCTCGTCGACGTCGACGCCGCGCAGCAGCGCTTCGTCGACCACCGCCAACGCGTGGGCGAAGTTGTTGAGCGCGGTCAGCGAGGGGCCGTCGCGGTCGACGAGGCGTCGCAGCAGCCGAAACGCTGCGCTGTGGTTCGCGGCAACGAGCAGCCCGTGGGCGCGACTCTCGCAAAGGCCCCACCAGTAGCCGGCGCTCATGGCGGCGAAAATACGATCGAGCAGCGCGTCGTCGCCTTCGATCGCCGCGGCGTGCGCGAGCTGGTCGAGCTTGAGCCCGCGCTCGATGCCCACGTCGGCCATCGCGAGGATGGCCTCGCGCGCGCTCGCGTCGGCGGGATCGAGCCAAGCCACGCCGTCCATCGCCGCGAACACGACGTCGGGATGCTGCTCGACGAGCTCGCGCAGGGCGGCGCCGTCGAGGGCCGCCGCCAGCTCGCCGGCGGCCGCCTTGCGCTGCTCCTGCGCCAACACCTCGTCGTCGGGGCCGCTGTAACCACTGCCAGGTCGGTGCGGGATGTTCTCGAAGCGCAAGAGCGCCAGGTTGCTCAGCTGCGCGGGATCAGCCCGCTGCAGCTGGTTGAAGTACAAGAACGCGTCGGGAAAGCGCGAGACGTACGCCTCGACCTCGCCCCAGTCCTGGCCCTCCCAAGGCTCGTGCTCGTGCTCGTCATCGTCATCGTCGTCGTCGTCATCTCGCGCTGCGAGCTCGACCGTCTCCGGCACGGGCGGCCCGTCGCCGTGCAGCGCGACGGTGGCGATGTCGCTCGCTCCTGCCATCTGAAAGATCATCACCGGCGCATCGAGCGCATCGTGCAGATAGCGCGCGAGCTCGTGGTCGCCGTGGTAGCGCTCGCTGTCGTAGACCGCGATCCAGCGGCCCCAGTCATCTTCCGCTTCGGCGGCCTCGGCGACCGCGAAGCCGAGCTCGCCCGTCTTTCGCAGCGACAGCGGTGACAGCTCGAGCGGGCTCGCGCGCGAGACCGTCGCGCCGCGTGCCTGCCAGTATCGCGTGATCGCGTCCAGCACGGCCTCGCGGCTCACGTCCGCCACCGCCTTGACGTAGATCCCACCGACGTTGAGAGACATCGCCCATGTTTTACGCCGCCACGGCCGCGAGCTGTCGAGCGTTTTTGCGAGGACCGCAGCCCACGCTCGGGGACTCGACCCTCAGCTGTCGAGCCGAAAGCTGGCTGGTATCGAGGCCGCATCCGCGGCACGCCGCGTGCAAAGCAAGACGGCGCGCGCGGGCAGGAGATTGAGAGCGATGAAACGCACGGTGATCTGGCTCGGTGGCGTGATGTTGCTGGCAGCCTGTGGCGGGAGGGCGGTCGAAGAGGGCAAGGGCGACAACAACGAGCCGAACGTCTACACGCACGCGCTGTGCAGCGGCGACCAGGCGCGCATCTACTACGCGCCCTATTTTGGCGCGCAGCCTGCTTTTCGAGGCGTGTATGTCACGCCGCTGCTCGAGGAGCGCGAGGCCGTTCTCGAGCTGCGCTTTGTCTCGCCTCACGAGGACGACGCCAACCTGACAGTCACACTGCTGCGCTTCGAGGGCCTCTCGTTGCAGGCCGTGACCAGCGGCCACACCGCGACGCAGCCCTTCGAGCAGCTCGACGGCGGCTTTCAAAGCTCGTTGACGTACACGCGCGACGGCGTGGAGCAAGGCAGGACCGGCTCGGGTCCAGTGATGCCCGGCTTCAGCGACCGCTGGCGCGGGTGGTTGCGCGTCACCACCATCGGCGAAAAGACGACCTACAGCCTCTGCGCCGAGCAGGTCTTCCGCATCGGTTCGTCACCCGAGCTCGAGAACCTGCTGCTCTACATCCCCGCCGACCCAGCGCGAAAGCCGTGGACCGGCAGACCGTGAGCTACTGACGGCAGCCCGCGTACGCTGTCGCCAAAACCGCCATCGCCAGCGCTGCGCGCCAGCTCGTGCATCGACCACATCAGGGTTGGCCGACGCTCCGCGAGCGGGCTACGGTCTTCGCGATGGACGAAAGCTCCTCGCCGATCCCGCGCGCACGTCGCACCAACGAGATCCGCGTGCTCGAGGAGGTCTCCACCGAGCTCAACTCGGTGCACGACCTCGAGCGGCTGCTCGATCTCTTGATGGACACCATGGAGCGCGTCTTCGGCGTACCGCACTGCAGCGTCTTTCTTGCCGAGTCGTACGAGCCGGGCGCGGCGCGCGCGCCGTATGGCGCCACGCTGCACCTCGCCGCGCGCCGCGGTCCACGCGGACGGGAAGGGCAGCACGTGCGCGTCGGTTCCGGCATCGTCGGCGCGGCAGCGGCCAAGGGCGAGATCGTGCGGCTCAACTTTCGCAAGGGCGCGCTGCCGGGGGCCGATGCCGGCGGCCACGTCGAAAGCCACATGGCGGTGCCGATGATCGCGCAGGGCACGCTCGTCGGCGTGCTCAAGCTCGAGACCGTACACGAGGGTGTGCTCAGCCTTGCCGACGGACAGCTCGCCGCCATCGTCGCCAACCAGGCCGCCGTTGCCATCGAGAACGCGCGCCTCTACCAGCGCCAGCAACAGATCAACGTCGAGCTCGAGCAGCGCGTGCGGGAGCGCACCGCCGAGCTCGAGCAGCGCCACCGCGAGCTGCAGCAGGCGCAGGCCGAGCTGGTGCAGTCGAGCAAGCTCGCGGCCCTCGGCCAGCTCGCCGCCGGCCTGACACACGAGATCAACACGCCGCTCGGCGCGATCAACGCCAGCATCGACACCGCGTACAAGGCGCTGCAGATGCTGCGCGACGACCCCAGCGAGTCCAAGTCGCGGCGCGCGCTCGCCGCGCTCGAGAGCAGCCACGGGTTGATCCGAGATGCCACCGAGCGTGTGGGCGGTGTCTTCGCTTCGCTGAGGCGCTTCGCGCGCCTCGACGAGTCGGAGCTACAGTGGGTCGACCTTCACGATGGCCTCGATGCCACGCTCGAGCTGCTCGGTCACCGCACCAGCGCCGGCGTTCACGTCGCGCGCCGCTACAGCGAGCTTCCCGACGTGCTGTGCTTCGCCGGCGAGATCAACCAGGTCTTGCTCGCGATCATCACCAACGCCCTCGACGCGCTCGAGGCGCGGTGGCGCGATGACGCGTCTCGGCCGCGCGAGCTCTCGCTGACCACGCGCGTCGAGCGCGACGACGTCTACGTCGACGTCGAAGACAATGGCGTTGGCATCGCGCCCGAAAAGCTCGAGCACATCTTCGACCCCGGCTTTTCGACCAAAGGCACGCGCGTCGGAGCCGGCATGAGCCTGGCGAGCGCGTTTCGCATCATGGAGAAACACGGCGGGGCGATCGTCGTCGACAGCGCGGCCCGCCGCGGCACGCGCGTGACGCTGCGCTTGCCGCGAGCTGACGCGCACGATGCGCGCCAGCTCGTGATGTGGAACAAAGAGCGCTAGCTGCCGGCGTTGCAGGCGCCAGCCTTCATGCAGATCTTGACGGTGGTCGGACCGACGTCCTGGCCCGACCAGTCCATCGTGATCTTGGCCGGCTTGGAGAACTGCGCGTCGGTGATGGTGTAGCAGAGCGCGTTGTACTGGATCGCGCCGTCGAGCGCCGAGCACACGCACCAGCAGGAGGTGTGGTCGGTGTCGACGCTGATCGTGCTCGCGCCAGTGTCGACGGTCTCGTTGGCGACGACGGCAAAACCCGCCGTGGCAACGCCCGACTCTTTGGTGAAGACGAAGGTCACGTCGCTCGAGAGGGCGCCCGCCGGCACGCTCAGCGTGACCTTGTCGTCGACGCTCTTGGCGTTGCCGCCCGACGTGCCGATGGTGTTCCCAGCCGGCGTGCTGGTGTCGCCGCCGCCGCCGGTGTCGCCGCCGCCGCCGGTGTCACCGCCGCCGCCAGTGTCGCCGCCGCCGCCGCCGGTGTCTTTCTGGCCGGTCGTCTCTGCCTTGGGGCCGCTGCTGTCGTCGCTACATCCGAGCAAAGAGACACACAGCGCCAACGCGAACGGTAGTATCAGCTTCCTCACAGTGTCTGCTCCTGCTTGAGTGGGAAGCGGGATAATTGGCTATCCGCGCGCGCGCAGCAAGACGTTTGTCCCCTCAGGGGCGCCAGCGCTCGCCCGTCTCGCAGCTGATGTGTGTCAGATCGACAGCCGCGGGGCTCACGCGCGCCACGCCAAAGACGATCGGCAGGCCGAAGCGACGCGGCCCCACCGAGCCCGGATTGAACAGCACCAGGCCGCGGTCCTTGCCGATGAAGGGCATGTGCGAGTGGCCGCAGACCACCAGCTCCGCGCCATGCGCTTTGGCCAGTCGTGTGGCGTCGGCGCGCAGCTTCGTGCCGGCGAGCGCGATGTGCGTGAGCAGGATCTTCAACAGCGTGCGCTCGCCATCTGCGATGGTGATCAGCATCGAGTCGGCGAGCACGTGATCGTCGATGTTGCCGCGCACTGCGTAGAGCGGCGCGATCTCGCGCAGCGGGTCGAGCACCGACATCGCGCCGACGTCGCCGGCGTGCAGGATCGCGTCGGGCTCGACCCTGGCGACCAGCTCGTTGGTCGCGCGGTGTGGCTTGCTATGGCTGTCGGATACGATCGCCAGGCACAGCGGCCGCCCCGGCGGTACCTCGAGGTGGTGCTGTTCGTGCGCGGCGCCAGGTCGCGCTCTCATCAGCTCGCTAGCGTCCCTTGCGCGACTTGCGTGACTGCTTGCGCTTGCGTTTGGCCTTGGCGCGCGAGGCGCTGCTCTGAGGCGGACGGAACTTCTTTCGCTGCTGCATATCGGCGCCGGGCGCGCCGCCTGGACCAGCCATGCCGGAAAACTCCATCAGCTTGTCCATGTCCATGCCGGCCAGCTGCTTCATCTGCGACAGCTGCTTGAGGCCCGGGATCTTGCCGATCAGGCCCGACTGCGAGCCCATCTGCAGCATCATCGTCTTCATCGTGGCGAACTTGTTGATCAGCTCCTTGACCTCGTCGGGGCTGTGTCCGGAGCCTTGCGCCACGCGGTTGATGCGCGATTCGTGAAACTCGTCGATGACCTTCTTCTGGTTGGTCTGCTTCTCGTCGTCGACCTCTTTGCTGACGATGAACAGCTCGGGGCGCGAGCGCTCCTTCTTGGTCATCGAGTTGATCATCGCCTCGATCTTGACCAGCTCGCGATCGTCGAGGTTCATGCCGTCGGGCAGACCGTCGGGGAAGAAGGGCAGCTTGTCGAACAGATCGGCGAGCGAGCCCATCTTCTGGATCGTGCGGATCTGCTTGAGGAAGTCCCCCATGTCGAACTGGCCGCGAAGCATGTCGATCGCTTCGCGCTCGGCCTGCTGGGCGTCGACAACCTCCTCGAAGTCCTGCATCAGGCCGACGATGTCGCCCATGCCGAGGATGCGCGAGGCCAGGCCCTCGGGGCGAAACTCCTCGAGCTTGTCCATCGACTCGCCGATGCCGAGGAACTTGATCGGAGCGCCCGTGACCTCCTTGATCGAAAGCGCCGCGCCGCCGCGCGCGTCGCCGTCGAGCTTGGTCAGGATCACGCCGTCGATGTCGAGCCGGTCGTTGAACGCCTTGGCCGTGTGCACGGCGTCCTGACCCATCATCGAGTCGACGACCAGGAAGATGTGCTTGGGGTTGACGCGCAGCTTGATCTCGGAGAGCTCCTCCATCAGCGGCTCGTCGATGGCGAGGCGGCCGGCGGTGTCGAAGAGCACCACGTCGCAGCCGCGCTTGTGCGCCTCGGCCATGCCGCGCTCGCAGATGCCGACCGGGTCGCCGGAGTCGTCGGCGTAGACGGGCATCTTGAGGCGCTCGCCGAGCACCTTGAGCTGGTCGATAGCGGCCGGGCGGTACACGTCGGCGGCGACCAGCAGCGGGCGCTTGCGCTTCTTTTCGAGGTAGCGCGCCAGCTTGCCGGTGGTGGTGGTCTTACCGGAGCCCTGCAGGCCGACCATCATCAGGCCGGTGGGACCGCGCTTGACGAAGTCGATGCCAGTGTCGACGGGGCCCATCAGGGCCGCGAGCTCGTCCTGACAGATCTTGACGAAGTGCTCGCCCGGATTGACCTTGACCTTCTTGCCCTTGGCGCGCGCGCGCAGCTTGACCGTCTCGCCGAGGGCCTTCTGCTTGACGCGCTCGAGGAACGCCTTGGTGACCTTGAACTCGACGTCGGCTTCGAGCAGCGACAGTCGAACGTCGCGCAGCGCCTCGCCGATGTTGCTCTCGTCGAGCTCGGCGACGCCGGCCAGCTTGTTGCGGGCTGCGCGGAAGCCCTTGCTTAGTGTTTCGAGCATCTTCTTGGTGCCTACGTGTCTAGGGTGCGCTTTTTAACGCAAAGACCGGGCGCGTGCTACAGCTGCGAGAATTCCTCGCCCTCGAAGCGAAATCCGCGCTTTTTGGTCTCGCCCCACGGCAGCAGGATGGGGAACGCGTCACTGGCCGGCGCTTCGCGGTAGCTCGACTGGTCGAAGCCACCCGCCTTGGGCTTGTCGAACCACAGGTCGTAGCCGCGCCGTTTCTGCCCGCGCTTGCGCTTGCGCCGTCGCAGCATGCGGAAGCGGTTCTTGATGTAGCGGCTGCCTTGCGCTTTGAGCACCTCGACCTGCATCGGCCGCACGAACTGGTTCGAATCGTTGTAGCGATAGATCGCCACCAGCTCGCGCCGACCGTTGGAGGCGCGCTCCACCAGCTGCACCAGGATCTCCTGCAATCCGTCACCGTTGAGGTCAACGAGCTTGATCCAGCGCACGTCGCGGCCGCTGCTGACGGGGAGGTTGAGGTAGAAGTAGCCGCCGCCGGGCAGCCCATCGCCGACGATGCCGATGGTGCGGCCGACGAGCAGCACCTGCTCGAGGCGCCGGTCGCCGACCACGTTGGCGTTGCGCTTGAAGCGGATCTGCGAGGCGCGAAAACCTTTGTCTTTGAGGAACGCGAGCAGGTTCGCGCGCTGCTGCGCGAACGAGATGCGCGAAAACGGCGCGCGCATGACGTGCTGCGGCTTCTTGGCGCTCGGGTGGTCGGTATCGGCGACGCTCACCGACGCCCGCATGCTCGGCGAGCCGGCGCGAAAGCCCGGCAGCTTGCGCAGCGGCAGCGCGATCTCGACGCTCCAGCCGCGCTTCTGCATCGACTCGGCGATCTTGACACCCCGCGCGCGACGCTTGCCGCGCGCGTTCCAGCTGACCACCGCGCGCGAGCGGCGCAGATCGCCGGGGTAGACGTAGAGCGTTCGGCCGCCGAAGTGCAGTCGCGCGTGGTCGCTGGCGCTGAGCTTGTTGGCGCGCACGAAGTAGTCGTCTTTGACGTTGATCGCGATGTACATCGTGTCGCGCGTCAGGTTGCAGCGCACGGTGAAGCTCAGATCGCCGTCGCCGTTCCAGCCGCCGCGCCCGCTGACCACCATCGCGCTGCCCGACGCGCGCGCCGGCGTCACGCCATGCCACTCGCCGAGCAGCCCATCGAGCTGGATCACGCCTTTCTTGACGGGCGTACACGGCAGCTCGCCGGCGTGAGCCTGCGAGACGGCGAGGACGATCACCGCTGTGACTAGAAAGCGCACGGCCACGGATTATACGCCCGCACAAAAGGCAAGGGCGCCACCGAAGTGACGCCCTTTTGCCCTGTGGCCCGTGGCCCGTAGCCCGTGGCCAGCGACGCGAAGCGTCGCTACTCGACGATCGCCTGCTCGGCCCAGCGCTTGTAGCTCGCGATGAGCTCGCTGCCCTTTTCGAACTGCACGTTGATCAGGGCGATGGAGTTGTTGGCCGCGCGATAGTCGAAGCCGTTGGTGCGGCTGCGGTTGATCTGAATGCCATCGAGGGCCACCGCCAGCGAGGCGCTGATCGGTACGTATTCGAGCACGACCGGCGAGGCGGCGCCGATGATGCTGTCGATGATGACCTGCAGCGTGTTGCCGAGGTCTTTCTGACATACATCGCCGACCTGGCCGCCGAGCGACTGCGCGATGCGCGACATGGCGTGGTTGACCTGAGCGCCGCACGAGTTGTTGCAGACGCCGCCGATGAGGTGGAACGTGGCGACGGCTTCGGGGTCGGTCTTGCCGCTCCAAAGGTCGATGTATTTCTGCACCGCCGCCTGGATGTTGCTTTGCGTGGCGGCGTCGACGTTGCACTGCGACGAGTTGGTGCTGCCGATGACCGAGTACATGTCGCCGTCGAACTCGTCGGTAGCGATGATGAAGGCGATGCTGGCGCCGAGGCGGAACTTGCTCGGATCGTTGGTGGCGCGCGGCAGGTGCTTCTTGGTCGCCTCTTCGGCGTTGAACAGTGGGAACTCGCTGCCGCCCTCGTAGCCGGGCGGGTTGTTGATACAGGAGCTGAAGATCGCCTGCTCGGTGGAGTTGAGGAAGCGATCGACGCCGCCGTCATCGGATGTGTTGGTGGAGATCTTCGAGCAGAACTTGCCGTGTGCGTAGGCGTAGGTCGTCGAGTTTCTCGTCACGACGTTGGTGACGCCCATGCGGAAGTCGAGGCCCGATGCCAACGCGCGCGAGAAGAAGTTGTTGGCGTTGTTGACGATGTCCTGGCGGTTGTCGCTCATCGAGCCCGACTCGTCGATGACCCACACGATGTCGGCCACCGGCAGGCTCGTGATGGTGCCGACGTCGCACTCGTTATCCACCGTGTCTTTGAACGTCGCCAGCGCGGTGCCGTTGGAGAGGTCGTCGACGATGAAGCCGGTGGCGCGCGCCGGGTCCTGATAGTTGTCGCGGCCGGCGATGCCGCCCATCACGATCAGGCGCCACTTGGTCTGGTCGCCGTCGTCGATGGGGTCGCCGTTGGCGTCGAGGTCCTTCTTGCCGGCGGTGCGCTTGAAGGCGAAGCGGCGCACGGTCACGAAACGCAGCACGAAGTTGCTGTGGCTCGAGCCGAACGGCGCCGGCAGGTTGCCAAGCTGCGCCATCGGCTTGTTCATGATCGTGCCGACGAGCTCGTTGCGCACGGTCGAGATGTTCGAGGGCGTGCTGACCTCGATGTCGAGGATCGTGCCGCGCACCGAGTCGTAGCCGTCGTGTGACTTGCCCTTGGCGCCGGTGGCGCGCACGGTGACGGTGCCGCCGCCGCCCGGGACCTTGGCCTGGACGGCTTGGATCAGCTGATCGACGGCCTTGGAGACGTCCGGCTCGGTGGTGTCGATCGACAGCACGAAGCCAGCGACCTCGTTCTTCTGATCCTCTTCGTTGACGACGCCCGCCGCCTCTTTGGGGCCGGGGTTGGTCAGCTTGAGGTCGCCGTACTTGGCGGTCTTCTCGAGCGCGACGTGCCAGTCACCCTGCTGGTTCTTCTGGGTCTGGATCGCCTTGCGCCCCTGCGGCTTGTCCTCGGTGGCGTCGCGGCAGATGAACGTGCCGCGCTCGCTGTCGAGCTTGCCGTCGCCGAAGGTGTCCTTCTTGCGCGGGTCGGTCTCGCCGTTGGAGCAGGAGAAGCCGATCGCCGGCGTGCACTTGCCGTTTTCGCACTTCTGGCCGGGGCCGCAGCCGTCGGCGGTGAGGATGCAGCCGTCGGCCTGTTTGCCTTGCGGCTTGCCGCACTCGTTGATGCAGCAGCCGAGCAGGCCGTCGCCGTTGGCGTCCTCGTCGCCGTCATCGATGCCGTCGCCGTCGCTGTCGATGTCGGTGTAGTCGGGGTAGCCGTCTTTGTCGGTGTCGCACGGCCAGGGGCCGCCGGTGGAGGCGCACTTGCCGTTGGCGTCCTTCTGGCCTTTCTCGACGTCGTCGGGGATGCCGTCGTCGTCAGAGTCGAAGTCCTGCCAATCGGGCGTGCCGTCGTTGTCGCTGTCGCGATTGGTGAGGCAGCCTTCCTCGCCGTTGAGGATCCCGTCCTTGTCCCAGTCGGTGTTGGGGTCGCACTTGACGCCCGCTTCGCTGAAGCCGCCGGCGTCTCCGTCGGTTCCGTTGAAGTCCCCGGTGTCCGTGCACGCCCCTAGCGCCAGCACCAGGGTCGCGGTCGCGGTCAGCGCGAAGCTGCCGCGGCGAAGATTACTGCTACGCATCGCTGTTGCCTCCAACGGCTACGTCCATAAGGAGCGGTGGCGAAGACTGAGCCAGTCGAGGACTGGCCGAGCTTCGCCGCCGGCCAAAAATGCTACTTGCGTCGGGTATTTACATCGTAGCATGCGCCGCGGCAAGGCACGGGCGGACATTTTGGCGGCCGGTGCGCCCGGCGGCCTCGTAAGGTGCTGTAATTCCGAGGGCGCGCTAGCCGAAGCGGCCGAAATCGAGCAGCCCGCTGTCGGCCCACCAGACGAGAAACCGCTTCCGGATCTCTTCGCGCTGCGGCGCCGACAGTTGTGGATCGTAGCCGAAGTTGAAGCCCGTCAGCGCTTCGAGCTCGAGCCCCGCGGCGGCGCGGATCGACCCGTTGCCGTGCACGAGCCCGTCGATAAGCCATTCGACGCGGTGGCGATGACGGTTGCGCTCCCACCAATCGACCCACGCGCGCGTCTCGACGCCGAAGTCCTGGCGCGTCAGCACGACCAGGGATCGGTGTGCGGCCTCGATGACGGCTTCGTCGCGGTCGCGCAGCATCGAGATAATCGACGGGATAGCCACTACGTCACCGAGGGCGGCGAGCGCCTCGATGGCGGCGCGGCGCGGGCGCGGCTCGGGGTGGCTGAGGTCGGCGCGCAGGTCGGCGAGCAGGTCGGGGTAGCCCTCGAGGCGGCGGAAGCCGCGCAGCGCGAGCGCCGCCACCTGCCGGATCGCGGGCTGCTTGTCGCCCAGCCGCTGCGCGAGCAAGGCCACCGACTCGGGATAGACCAGCTCGGACAGCAGGTGCGTCGCCCAGAAGCGCTTGTGGTCGTCAGGGCTGGCGAGCAGCGCGGCGACCGAGGGCAGCACCGAGCGGCCGATGCACACGAGCGCGTGAAGCACGCGGCTGCAGTCGCGCGGGCGCGGGATGTTGGCGCTGGTGTCGTCGAGGTCGAGCTGGCCGGGGAAGCGCTCTACGAGCTGTATGATCGCCTCGCGTCCGCGCGTGATCAGCTCGTCGATTGCCGTACGCCGATCTTGTGGGCCGCTGGCGAGCATCGACAGCAGCGTGTCGGTGGTGGCCTCTTCGAGATCGGGCCCGAGCTCGACGATGACCTTGCGGTCGTCGCGATGCGGCTCGGACGTCGACGTCAGCCCGACGATCTCTCCCGACTTGACCGGTCTGAGCCCGCCGTGCGCGGCGGCCGAGCCGAGCTCGCGTCCGCGCGGGCGATGCTGGCGTTGCGCGCCGGCACCCTGCACCGTGCCCGAGCGCGCGGGCGCCGCCGGCCTTACGGGGACGTAGGGTGCGCTGTGCTCGTCGCCGAACGCCACCGGCTCGCTGCCTTGGCCGGTGCGTGCGTTGGGCGGAGGCGCCGGCTCGCGCTCGGTCGAGACGCGCAGCGGTGCCGGTCGCGTGCTGGCCTTGAGCTCGCCGCGCTGCTTGACGCGCACGATCAGCTCGGCGAGGGCGCCGGCCGCCTCGTCCGCGAGACGCATCAGGTGCGCACGCACGCCCTTGGGCGCGTTGCCGAAGTGGTGACCGATGACGAGCAGCACGGTGCGTTTGCGCAGACAGATCGGCACCAGCACCAGATTGGCGGCCAGGATCTCGGCGGTGAGCAGCACGGTGGCGCTGGCGTCGGAGTCCGGGGCGGGGCCGATGTAGACGGCGCCGTCGGCGACTGCGCGCGCGATGATCGAGGGCAGCGCGAGCGAGATGCGGCGCTTGCGCACATCGAAGTCGTCGAGCTCTCCCGCCTCGAGCGCGAAGCGCCCGACGATCTCGCCCTTCTGTACCGTGTAGAGGTGCACCGAGTTGAGGTGCATGTGCACGCCGCGAAGCAGCGCCACGAGCAGCTCGTCGCGCGTAGTGGCCTCGCGCATGGCGGCGACGGCCTCGCTCTCGCTCATCGCCATCTCGCCGACGGCGGGTAGGCCGACCAGCGTGCGTGCGCCCTCGGGCGTGGTCTCGGGGGTGGCAGGGACGACGCTGCGCACGCGTACCGGCGGCACCTGCACCGCTTCGACGGCGGTCAACGTCGCGGAGGCGGAGGTCATCACGCCATCGTCACTGGGCGCGGACGTGTCGTCGTCGGCGGCGCCATCAGCGGCAGGAGCAGGCGCGTCTGCAGCAGCGTCGAGCTGTTCTTCGTAGGCGGGCGGCTCGGCAGCGGGCGGCTCGGTAGCGGGCGGCTCGGCAGCGGGCGGCTCGGCAGCGGGCGGTTGCTCTGGCGGCGGCGGCGCCTCGGCCGCAGCTTCGATGGGCGCGGGGGCTTCCTGCGCGGGCGGCTCGTCGGGCCCTTCCTCGTCGGCGTCGTAGCCATCTTCGATGGCCGCGACGATCGTGTCGGTGCTCTCGCTGGCCACGCCCTCCTCGCCGGGGATCGGCGGCAGCGCTTCGGTCTCGCCGCTGGGCGCGGGGCGGTCGGAGACGATGGCCGGGTGATCGTCGGTCTGCGAGCGCGCGTCATGCAGGAAGACCATCGGGGTCTCCTCGGTGGCGTCGGGACGACGACGGCGCTGGCGCGGCGCCGCACCCCCATCGACGACCGTCAGCTGCGGTCGGCTAGCGGGCGCCTCCATCTCTTCGGCCGTGTCGGCCGCGTGTGCGGCACGCACGCGCTCGCGCGCTTCGGCCTCGGTCTCGGCTTCGGCTTCGGTTTCGGCTTCGGCTTCGGTCTCGGCTTCGGCTTCGGCTTCGGCTTCGGTTTCGGTTTCGGCCTCGGCCTCGGCCTCGGCTTCGGCTTCGGCTTCGGCCGCCGGCGGGACCACCAGGCCGTGCTGGCTGGCGCGCGCCGCCTCGAGCGCGGCGTCGTGAGCTGCTTGCAGGGTTTCGTCGAACTCCGGGGCGGGCGTCAACGGCGGCAGCGTCTTGGTGCCGGGCGGCTCGCGCTCGCGGATCGGCTCGTCACGTGTCTCGGCCGACGCCCGCGCGCGCGACGACTGCACCACCACCGGGCCGAGCGGCAGCGGCGCGAGCAGATCGAAGCCGCCGGTGTCGGCGACCTCGTCGCCCGCCAGCAGCGGCGCGCCGCCCACCGCGGGCGGCGACTCGCCCAGCTCGTCGATGAGCCGCTGGTAACGCTGCCCGAGCGGCAGCCCGTAGACGCGCGCGCGCGCCTGCATCACGCGCAGCTCGCTCGCGGCGTAGGGCAGAAGCTCGCAGCCGAGCTCGTAGGCGAGCTCCGAGAGCTCGACCTGATCGGTGCGCTCGCTGGTGAGCACGATCACGCGGTCGCCCGAGCGCTGCACGGGACAGATGCCGAGGCGGTCTGCCTGCTTGACGTCCACCGACTCTGCGACGGCAGCGTCGCACGCGTCGAGCAGGTGCGGCGGCATCGGCGGATAGCCGCTCACGCGCGCCAGCAGGTCGACCAGCAGCGACTCGCGGATCTGCTTGCGCTCGAGCAGCGCCGTGCCGAGGCTGCCGCCCTTGATCACCTGCACGGTGAAGGCCGCCTTGAGCTGGCTGACGCCAACGCCGGCTTCCTGCGACAGCAGCGAGCTGAGCCGCGAGCTCATCTCGGACCGCTCCGCCGCTCGGCCGCGATGATGCTCGGCGCTCTACGCTGGTGCTGTGCTTCGCGCCACCGCGGCGCGCGGCGCAGGCCGCGCGCGGATGACGTACGTTCCAGCGATCCAGTCATGTAGTCCACGCTTCTCGCGATCGAACCCGATCCACAGTAGCCCGAGCCCCGCCAGCGCCACCGAGAGCATCATTGCAAGACATCGCAAAACGACTCGCCACCACTCGGGGCGTTCGCCATAGACGTTGATAACGCGCGCCCCGAGCAAGCGCAGCCCCGGCGTCCGACCCGTCAGGGCGACGAAGATTAGAGCGTAGAGCAGGGCGATAGCGATGCATAGGGCCAAGGTGCCGTAGAAGCCCGCGCCGCCCCAGAGCAAAAGCTCGATCAGCGTCTCGGGGCCGAAGCGCTCGCCGATGGGCAAGCGCGCGACGCGAAGTGCCAGCCACGCCGCCAGCAGCAACACCGGCGAAACGCAGGCGAGGTCGACCAGACCCGCCGCAGCGCGCCGCCACACGCCGACCACGTAGACGCGCGGCGCATCGCTGTCTTCGTCGGCGCGCGCGCGCCCGCGCTCGCGCTCGCTGCCGGCCGCGGGCCGCTCGCGCTTGACCACCTGCACGGTGGCCTTGCCGCTCTCGGGCTCGGACATGGAGCGGGCGACGGCCTCCTGGAGGTCGATCGATTCGCTCTTGTCGCGCTCGTCAGCCATGCGTCCCCATCATAGAGAGGGTAGGGCAGAATTCCCAGTTAGCCCCACCTCGAGCTGGGCGCGCTAGCTCTGCAGGCGTCCGCTGCCGTAAGCGACGATGGCGAGCAGCGCGATGGCGGCCGTCTCGCTGCGCAAGATCGTGGGGCCGAGGCTGACCGGCGCGAAGCCAGCGCGCTCGGCGGCGGCCACCTCCGCGTCGGTGAAGCCGCCCTCGGGGCCGACGGCGAGCGCCACCTCGCCCGCGCCCGCCAGCCCCTCTGCCGAGAGCGTCTGGCCGTGAGCCACCGAGGCGATCAGCTTGTGCGAGGCGCCGCAGTCGGCGAGCGCGCGCGCCAGCGGCTGCGGCTCGTCGACCTGCGGCAGGAAGGCACGCTCGCACTGGCGCGCGGCCCCGCGCACGATCTCGCCCCAGCGCGCGCGCTTCTTGTCACCGTCTCTCGGCCGCGCTACCGAGCGCTCGCAGATCACCGGCGTGACGCGGTCCACGCCGAGCTCGGTGGCCTTCTGCAGGGTGGTCTCGGTGGCGCTCGCCTTGGCCAGCCCGTACAGCAGCCACAGGCGAGGGCCGGCGGGGCGCGCCAGCTGTCGGCGCTCGGCGATGGCCACCTCGACGCGCCCGCCGCTCACCCGGTCGATGCGGCCTTCGAACAGTCCGCCCTCGCCGTCGCAGAGGCTCAGCGCGTCGCCCACGCCGAAGCGCAGCACGCGCGTGACGTAGCGCGCGAGATCGCCGCCGAGCAGCGCGCGGTCGTCGCTGATCGCGCCGTGGTCTACGAGGAGGCGCTTGGCCACGAGGGCCCCGTGGGGCTGCTAGGCGCGCACGCGTACGGTGACGCTGCGCCAGCCGTCCTGCTCCTCGGTGTACTCGGACTCGAGGATCAGGTCGTGGGTATAGACCTGCTGCAGCTCGCGCGCGCGCTCCGACAGCAGGCCCGACATGATCAGGCGGCCGAAGTCGCCGATGCGCTCGCGCAGCACGGGCGCTAGCTCGACGAGCGCTTCGAAGGTCAGGTTTGCCGTGACGATGCCGTACTGCCCGTCCAGATCGGCGGCGGAGCGCTGCTCGACCTTGATGCGATCGGAGAGGCCGTTGCGCGCGACGTTCTCTCGCGCCACCTCGACCGCGATGGGATCGTTGTCGACGGCGAGCACGCGACAGCTCGGCCACAGCCGTGCGATGACGATGGCGAGGATCCCCGTGCCGCAGCCAACGTCCAGCGCGTCGCTGGGCGCGGGCCCGAGGCGCGCGCTGCGCTCGAGCGCGCTGACGCATAGCCGCGTGCTGGCGTGAAGCCCAGTGCCAAAGGCCTGCCCGGGGTCGAGCTCGACGACCAACTCGCCAGCGGCGGCCTCGTAGTCTTCCCACGACGGTTTGACCACCGTGTGGCGCGCCAGTCGGTGCGCCTTGAAGTGGCGCTTGTAGAGGTCGATCCAGTCCTCGGGACGGATGTCCTGCGAGCGATGGGAGTGCGGGTCGGTGCGCTGGCCCATCTCGGCGAGCGAGGCGAGCAGCGCGTTGACCGCGTTGATCTGGGCTTCGACACGCGACGAGGGCACGCACACCACGAGCTCGGTGTTGCCCGCCTGTTCGGGCTTGTCGAGCGTCTCGCTGTCGCGCTGCTCCAAGCCAGCGCCGACCTCCTCCGAGAGAAGGTTGGCGACTGCCTCCGCTACCTCGTCGGGCACGGAGAACACTAGCTGTGCGAGATCACCCACGATCACGTTCGTATATATCTGGAATCAGAAGAAAGTGTCAACGACAAGTGCGAGCATTAGCGACCGCTAAAGGCTAACGCGGGCTCGCTTTGTGCCGGAAGCGCTGCGCCGGGAGCGGGCAGGGGCGGCAGATCCGGCGCCGGGGGATAGGCCAGATCGAGGATGTTGGCCTTGTCGAGAAACTCGCGCTGGGCGCCGTCGCCGAGATCGCCGCCACGCACGACGTCGTAGGCGAGGGTCAGCATCTCGATCGAGCGCGTGTAGCCGCGCTGCCAGTATTCGTCGAACGAGAAGTCCTCGTTGTCGTAGTAGCGGTAGCGATTGCCGGCGTGGCCGAGCCGGTCGCCGTTGCGCTTGGCCGCCGGGATCGAGACCAGAAACGTGAAGTGACGGAACGTGCGCAGCCAGCTCGCCACGCGCTCGACGCTAGGCTGGTGCTCGCGATAGAAGCCGAGCACGTGCGAGGTGAAGCGCGCCGCGGGGTGCTCGCGCTGCAGGCGCACGAACGCCGGTTGGTCGAGCACCTTCGAGCGCTCGCTGAAGAAGCTGCGCCGGCCGAGGCAGTCATGGCCGTCGTGATCGATGTGGAAGAACAGGCTGTGGTACTTCTCCGTCAGCCGGTGGTGGTGCGACTCGTGGCCGCCATAGCGCAGCGTGTCGCGCCGCGCACACCAGTTGACGAGGCCGTGGATCTCGAGGTCGAGCGCCACGTGCGAAAAGTAGCCGGCCATCAGCGCCAGCCGCTGCGACGCATTCATCTCGCGCGCGCCGGGCGCTTCGCCGCGCGCCAGCGTCTCGAGCAGGTGCCACGAGAAGCGGTCGGGGCTGTCGCTGTGCATGCGCGACGCGATGGGCACCACCTCGGCCGGCCGCTCGAGCCAGTAGCCCAGCGTCATCGGCACGATGTTGGTGTAGAAGGGCAGGTCGGGAAAGATCGAGCCCAGCCGTGTGTAGTGGATCTCCGCTTCCATCGCCTGCTGCAAGCCGTGCGGCAGATCACGCTCGCGAGCGAGAATGCGACCGTGGGCGAGATGAAGGATCGGAGACGGCATATCGCAGGCGGTTATGCCTCATCCCGGGTGCGATGACAAACTCGTCACCGCGCCGCGCGCCAACGCCGCGCGCAACACCTCACACAGCAGCGCGTGCCCACCGCGCACCACTTCGACCTCGCCGCAGAGCGGCGCGCCGAGCAGCGCGCAGTCGCCGATGACATCGAGGATCTTGTGGCGCACCGGCTCGTCAGCAAAGCGCGGCGCGCTCATCGGCCCCTCGTCGTCGAAGACGAGCGTGTTGTCGTGGCTCGCACCGCGCGCCAGCCCGCGCGCGCGCAGCGCTTCGGCGTCGGCGAGCAGCCCGAACGTGCGCGCCGGCGCGATCTCGCTCGCGAAGCGCGCGCCGTCGTCGAGCACGAAACGCCGTCGCTGCGCTCCGATCGCCGCATGGTCGAACGCTATCGCGCAGTCGATGATCAGCGCGTCGCCGTCGCGCGGCCGCAGCGCGCAGCGCGCACCGTCTCGCGCGCGCGTGAGCTCGAACGAGTCGACCACCACGAAGCGTCGCGGCGCCTCGTCGAGCGCCTCGCTCGCCTCCAACAACCCCTCGACGAACGGCAGCGCGCTGCCATCGAGCGCCGGCAGCTCGCCGCCGTCGACCTCGATGTCGGCCGCGGCGATACCAAGCCCCGCCAGCGCTGCGAGCAGATGCTCGGGCGTCTCGACGCGCGCGCCGGCGGCGAGCTCGAGCACGCTGCGGCGCTCGGCCGGCCGCGCCAACGACAGCGAGAGGGGCACGCCCTGCACCGTC
>JAGQIK010000495.1 GCA_020431405.1 Myxococcales bacterium | reverse complement strand
CCCGGGCTTGCGCGGCCGCCCCGCACCAGGTCGCCATCCGCCCCAAGTGGCGGGCGGCCTACGCCTCAGCTCGAGTTGGCGAGGCTTGCGGCGATTTGGTGTCGAATTAGCCATCTAGATATCCGCTAGCTTATCTGCAAATGCTGCGTAGATCAACCGCGAAAAGCAGGGGGAGCCGCTTAAATACGCTGCGAAGTCCCTCGACGCTTCGAACCCTGCAACTCGGCCCGCCGCGCCAAGACGACAGTCCATCAGCGCCGCGCCCGCCAACGCCCGCACACGCACAACGCCCCGAGGCGTCTCGCCACGGCCCGCGAAAGGCACGCCCGCAGCGCGTCCCACGTCCGCCAACCGCGCCAAACGCCCTCAGGCCGCCAGCCTCCCCATCCCCTCTCAGCCCAGCCGCGCCCGAACGCGCCCCAACCGCAAGCGCAGGAGGCGTCCTCCCACGCTCGCGCCCCCCCGCGCCCCGCGCTCCTGCGTGAGCGTGGGGGGCCGGCCGGCTGGATACGGGATGGGAGGCTGGCGGACGGTCTGCGCCGCTACCCCGCCACCCACGCCGCATCGAACGACGCCGCCACGCCTTCGCGCAGCGTCGTCCTGGCGTGATCGAGCGCGCTGCGGGCGGCGCTGACGGCTTCGGGGGGGACGCGCTCGGTGGCGATGTCGGCGGCGTCGCGTTTGCTGCGGGTGACGAGAGCGCGAGCGGCGGCTAGGGCCGAGAGCGCCATGCCGGAGATCTGCGAGCCGGCGGCGGCGAGCGCGTCGCGGGTGAGCTTGAAGAGCAAATCGAAGCGCGCGCCGCGACGTGCTCGGGCGATGGCGGCGGCGATGGCCTCGCCTCGCGCGTCGTCGATGGGCGTGCCGGTTACGTGGTGCGACTCGAGGTAGTGCAGCACGTAGAGGCCGAGCAGGTAGGTCATGGCGGCTTCATCGACGCGCAAGATCCAGCTCAGCGAGCGCGCCAGACGGCGCCAGCCGAGGCGCCCCAGCGCCGCGGGCGCCGCCGCACCGAGCTTGAGCGGATCGCCGGCGATGTGTCCCGCGGCCTTGGGCGAGATCGCGACACCGCGACCGCGCGCGAGGCGCTCGACGAGCGTACGGCGCAAGCCAGCAGCGAACAGGTCGCCGACCACGGGCAACGGCACCAGCGTGGCGGCGCCTGACATCAACGACACGCTGACGAGCAGCTCTTCCTCGCGCTTGGTCGTCATGGCGCCGTCTTCGTCTTCTCCGTCTTCTTGTTCTTCTTCTTCTTCTTCTTCGTCTTCGTCGTCTTCTTCGCGCGCGCGCGCTTCGGGTGTGGCCCGTCGACGTTGGGGAAGACGCGCTGCCAGTGCTTGGGCATGTCGCGTTCGCCGACGGCGATCTGCCGCTCGGCTTCGAGACGCAGCCTGCGGATGTCGCGTGCGACGCGCGTCGCGGGTGGCGGGTCGACCAGCGCCACACCGCTGCCCAGCTTGTCGATGTGCTGCGCGAACACCAGCGTCATGCGGCCGAGGCCGCTGCCGAAGGCATCAGGAATGCCGCTCGCGTAGGCGCGAGACCCGCTCTTGGGCGGAACGAAGGTCCACACCGCCTGCAGGTCGACGCGCAGCGGAACGCCGCTGCTGCCGTCGATCAGCGCGCGGCCCTCGAGCTTCTCCACCGAGATCTTGCGACGCCACTTGCGCGCCGGCGCGCGGTCGGGCTCGCCCGGCGGTCGCGGCTTGGCCGCTAGCGAGAGCGCCACCTCCACCACCCGGCGGCCGAGGTGATCGCGCGAGCCGAGCCGCTTGACCGCGACGAAGGGCTCGAGCAGATCGAGATAGGCCGGCAGCAAGCCGTAGATGCGCTCGACAAGTCTGCGCGGCTCATCACGCCGCTGCGGGCGCCGCTTGACCATGCGGTTGTAGCGCCGCCCGACGTAGAGCCAGCCCTCGACCCATCGCACCTCGAAGCCATATTGCCGGTGCGTGTTCTTGCTCGCCGCGAAGTTGCCTTTGTTGTCGGCGTGAATGCGCACCGTCTGTTTGACCGTACGCGTCTGCTTCTTGTCGAGGCTCGCCGACAGCGTCGATGTCATCGACAGCTCGTGTGCGCCGAGCGCAGCGCGCAGTCGCGCGTAGCCCTGCGTCAACGCGTCGAGCGTGTGGTCGGCATCGACGCCGAGCTTCTCGGGCGAGACCTTGACGCCGGCATCACCCCGACGCTGCGCCCGCGCGCGGCGCGGCACGCGCGGCGGATCACCCTTGCAGCCGCCGACGAGCAGCGGCAACGCAATGGTCAAAACACCGAGCGCAGGCGAGGTCATCAGCTGTGGGTACCGCTCAGTACGCGGCGCTGTCAACGCAGGTACGGAAAGAAGGCCATGATCGTCTCGCGCAGCAGCATCAGCTCCAGACCGGCCAGCGCGATGTAGGGCCCAAAAGGAATGCGCGAGTACCGCAACGCATCCACATCCGCATCGTCTTGGTCTTGGTCCTGGTCTTGGTCTTCGACTTGGTCTTTGTCTTCGCCTTCGTCTTCGCCTTCACTCGCAGCAGCCCGCCGCCGCGCGATGATCAGCAGCGGGATGCCCACCAGCGAGCCCTGCATCGACGACAGGAAAAGTACCGGCAGCAGCACCTGCCAGCCCAGCAGCCCGCCGATCATCGCCAACAGCTTGGCGTCTCCGTAGCCCATGCCGGTGCGGCCCGTGACGAGGCGATACCCGTCGGCCAGCAGCCGGATCGTCAGATAGCCCGCGGCCGCGCCGATGGCGCCGTCGTACCAGCGCGGCAGCCCCATCCAGATCGCGAGCACCGCGCACAGCGGGATCGCCGGATAGGTGATCACGTTGGGGATCAGCATGGTGTCGATGTCGATCATCGAGATCGCCACCAGCAGGCCGCCAAACAGCGACAAAATGGCAAAACGCGCCAGCCGCAGGCCCGGCGCCCCTGCGCCGTCGATCACCGTGACCTTGAAGACCGCCAGCGCGATCAGCGCCACCACCAGCTCCACGAGCAGGTAGCGCGGCGAGTAGCGCGCCCCGCAGCGACGGCAGCGGCCGCGCAGCAACAAGTAGCTGAGGATCGGGATGTTATCGAACCAGCGCAGCTCGGCCTTGCAGCTGCGGCAGTGCGACGCGGGCCGCACTACGGACTCGCCCGCGGGCACCCGCGCGATCACCACGTTGTAGAAGCTGCCCCACATGGCGCCCCAAATACCTGCAACGATCCAAGGGGTTGGACCTTGCGTCAGCAACGCCAAGAGGTAACGTTTATCCACGGTCCATGCTACGGTGGCAGAAGAGCAAGTCTTGAAGGATCATACGACGGTAGACTGTGGCGTGACAGCGCGCAGAGCCCACTGACCGATGTTCAAGCCGGTCCAATTCGGGAAGTACTACCTGACCGAGCGCATCGCGGTCGGCGGGATGGCCGAGATCTTCAAGGCCAAGCTCTACGGCGTCAGCGGCTTCGAGAAGCCGATGGTGGTCAAGCAGATCCTGCCGCAGTACGCGCGCAACGCCGAGTTCATCAAGATGTTCATCGACGAGGCGAAGATCGCCGTCTCGTTGACCCACGGCAACATCATCCCAGTCTACGAGCTGGGCCGCATCGACGGCGTGTACTTCATCGCCATGGAGTACGTGCACGGCAAGAACCTCGGCGAGATCCTCGAGAGCGCGCGAGATCGCCGCATGCAGCTGTCGATCGACGACGCGGTCTACATCGCGATCGAGACCTGCAAGGGCCTCGACTACGCCCATCGCCGCACCGACGCGCAGGGCTCCTCGCTCGGCTTGGTGCACCGCGACATCTCGCCGCCCAACGTGATGGTCTCGATGACCGGCGAGGTGAAGCTCGCCGACTTCGGCATCGCCAAGGCCACGCACAAGCTCGGAAACACGGAAGCTGGCGTCGTCAAGGGTACCTACGGCTACATGTCGCCCGAGCAGCTGCTCGGCGACGTCGTCGATCACCGCACCGACATCTTCAGCTGCGGCATTTTGCTCTACGAGATGCTCACCGGCCGACGCCTCTTCGGCGGCGGCAGCGAGCTCGAGGCCATGGAGCGCGTCAAGGAAGCGCGCGTGCAGGCGCCGTCGACGATGAGCTCGCGCGTGCCCTCGGCGCTCGACCCCATCGTCGCCCGCGCGCTGGCCAAGGACCCCGCCGACCGCTACGCCACGGCCAACGAGTTTCAGCTCGAGCTGTCGCGCTTTCTCTTCTCTTCCGGCGCGGGCGCGAGCGCCACGACTCTGACAGGCTTCATCAACCGACTGTTCCCCAGCAATGAAGCAGCCAACGAGCCGTTGATGCCCGAAGAGCCGCCGCCGCCCAACCCCGCCGTCTCCAACCGCACGCAGTCATATGCGGTGCGTGACGTGCTGGAAGAAGTGGATCGACAGCAGCAGCACCAGCCACAGCGCACCGCCGGCGCCGGGCTGGCCAGCGATCGAACCATGGGGCTGCCAGCGCTGGCGCCCGCCGAGGGCCTGGCCCCGCTCGACATCGAGTCGGAGGCGTTCGACGAGCTCGCCGAGGACGAGAAGACAAACGTCTTCCGTCGCGACGAGCCGCAGAAGCCCGAGGTGCCCGAGCTGCGCTTCTCGGCGCCAGCGGCTGGCCGTGGCAAACAGCCGGCCGGCGGTCT
>JAGQIK010000494.1 GCA_020431405.1 Myxococcales bacterium | reverse complement strand
CGGCGCAGCGCCTGCCGCCCGCCGCTCGCCACACGCGGCGCGCGCTCGCCACACGCGGCGCGCACGCGCCAAAGCCACGGCGCTAACGCTCGCCAGCGCGAGCGCCCACCCCGCGAGCAAGAGCGCGCTCACGCGCGTCGCCGGCGCATGCGGAAGGGCAGCAGAAACTGCACCCAGCCCGCCGAGAAGCGATCGAGATCGAGCGACTCGTGCACGCCGCGCGCGATCTCGCCACCCACGCGCGACGCGATCACCGAGCGGCTGTAAAACGGCGTGTCCTCCAGCGTGCGCAGAACACGCGGCGACGAGGCGCTCCCGTCGGCGCGCGTCGGGCGCGCCACGGCCCAGCGTGTTCGCGGCAGCGCGCGGCGCTCGAGGTCGGCGATGGGCTGCACGCCGCCGCCCGCGCCGAAACGCATGGCGCGCTCGTCACGGCGGCCGTCGCGCTGCACGACGTCATAGAGCACCGCGCAGTCGCCGCCGGGAAGCGCCAGCCGCGACCAGCTCCAACGCGCGAAGCCCTGCTCGAGCGGCTCGTCGCCCCAGTTGCAGTCATGGTAGGCCGAGCCGCTGAAGCGAAGCCCGGGCTCGTCGAGCTGCACCTCCGCGCGCGCGCACGGCGCCACGGGCCACCATCGATGTCGCCCGGCGCCGCCGGCATCGAGCACCAGCGCTTCGGACGTCCCGCCGCCGCCGAGCTCGAGGCTGACGCGGCCGCGCAGCGGCTGCCCCAGCGGGCTCGCCACGTGCGTGGTGCGCTCGTCGATGTCCACGATCAGCCGCGCGCCGCCGTCCTCGTAGCGCATCGTGCTGCGTCCGAGCTGCAGCTTCTCGGCTGCGCGCACGACGCGCTCGCCGCGCCCGTGCTCGCTCATCGACCACAGGTCGCCCGACGGGCGATACAGCGCGACGTTGAAGGCGCAGTGCTGCAGCGGATCAACCGCGCGCACGCCGTCGCGCCGCCGCGCCCGCGCGTAGTGCGGCGAAAAGACGCTGCCCACGAAGGCGATGATCGTCAGCGCCGTCTGACCGTCGTCGCTCAGCGCATCGAGGTACCACCAGAGATAGCCACCCGGCGCGACGTCGCGGTCGAAGCGAGGTCGGCGCAGATGCTCTCGGCGGCGCGCCGTCCACTGAGCGCCGCCATCGGCACGCCCGGGCCAGGGTGCACGCTGCCACCGGCCAGGTAGAGCGCCGGGATCGCGGAGCGCGAGCCCTCCTTCGAGAACACCGCCATGAAGCTGTGCGCCGCGCTGCCGTAGAGCGCGCCACCGGTGGCTGGAAACATCCGCTCGAAGTCGCGCGGCGTCGTCACCGACGCGCTCGTCTGCTCGAGCGTCAAACCGCAGCGCTGCAAGGTCTCGTGCATTCGTTGCTCGCATCGGGAGATCTCCTCGGCGTCGAAGCGCGCGGCGTCGTCGCCCGCAGCCGGCGCGTTGATCAGCAGCAGCATGCGCTCGCGACCGTTGACGGCGCGCAGGCCGCCGCGGTCTTGCGCGCACAGATAGACGGTGGGCGCCTCGGGCACCTGGTTGTGCTCGAAGATCGCGTCGAACTCCTGCGGGTAGCTCGCGCCGCTGAACAGCACGTTGTGATGTAGCAGCGGCAGCCCGCGCGGCGTGGCGAGCGCCGCCCACGTCACAGCCGACAGCGAACGCCCCGTCGGCTTGACCGGCTTGACCGCGGCGCGCGCCGCCTCGCCGAGCTTGCCGCTGGCCAGCGCCGCCACGTCGCCGGCCCACACGATGGCCTCGGCTTCGAGCCGCTCGCCGCTGGCGAGCCGCAGCGCGCGCGCGCGCCCTTGCTCGATGACGATCTCGTCCACCGTGCAGCTCGTCTCGATCGCCACGCCGAGCTCGCGCGCCAGCGCCTCGAGCGACTCGCTGAGCTTGGCCATGCCGCCGCGCACGCGGTAGACGCCCTGTTGCTCGACGTGGGCGACCAGGTTGTAGGTCGCCGGCGCGAGCATCGGCGAGCAGCCCGAGTAGGTCGCGTAACGCGCGAACACGCGCCGCACGCGCTCGTCCTTGAAGAACTCGCCCAGCGCGCGCCACATGCTGCGCCGCATATCGATGCGCCACAGCGCGGCCAAGCCGCGAATGCCGAAGTGCTTGGCGGCCTGCGTGAAGCTCGGTCTTTGGCCGCGCAGAAACGGCGCCTCGACCTCGCGGTAAATCTTCTCGGCGTGCGCGATGAAGCGCCGGTAGCCGCGCGCCTCGCGTTTGTCGGCGAAGTCGGCGATGGCCTGCGCCGTTTGCTCGACGTCGTGATGCAGGTCGAGCACCGCGCCGTCGTCGAAGAAGTGCCGCGCGATGGGATCCTGCCGCTCGAGGGTCACGCGCCGCTCGAAGTCGACGCCCGCGTCGGCGAAGAGCTCGTCGAAGACCCAGCGCATGGTCATCACCGTCGGGCCGGCGTCGACGCCGCGCGGCTCGACCCCAGGCTCGGTGGGTGGAAAGAGCTGGCGCATCTTGCCGCCCACGGTGCTGGCGCGTTCGAGCAGCAGCACCGACTGGCCTGCACGCGCGAGATCGATCGCAGCGCTGAGCCCGGCCACGCCGCCGCCGGCGATGATGACTCTGTTCATTGGCTCCAGCCTCCAGCGAGAGATTGTACAAACATTGTTCATTGTGAGCCTGAAGCCTTGACAAACCTTTGTCAACCGCCACGCTTCGATCATGAAAATGCGCCCTCGAATCGAGCTGGCTCTCGAAAAGGCATTAGAATCACTAGATAATGGCGATTGCCCACCGAGGCTACGGGAGGCCATCCGCTACGCCGTGTTCCCGGGCGGAGCGCGCGTTCGGCCCGAGCTCACGCTCGCCATCGCCGCCGCCTGCGGCGAGCCCAGCGGCGAGCTCGCCGACCGTGCTGCCGCGGCCATCGAGCTGCTTCACTGCGCGTCGCTCGTGCACGACGACCTGCCGTGCTTCGACGACGCCGCCGTCCGCCGCGGCCGACCCTCGGTGCACGCGCGCTTCGGCGAGCCGCTGGCCGTGCTCGCCGGTGACGCGCTGATCGTTCACGCCCTCGACGCCGTTTGCGAGCTGGTCCCCGCCTACCCGCGGCGTGGGCCGATCGTGATGCGCGTCGTCGCCGCGGGCGTCGGCGCCGCCGGCGGCATCATCGCCGGGCAGGCCTGGGAGTCCGAGCCGAGCGTCGACCTGCGGCGCTACCAGCGCGCCAAGACCGGCGCGCTCTTCGAGGCGGCGATCCTCGCCGGCGCCGCCAGCGCCGGTGCGCCACTCGACCGCTGGCGCAACATGGGGCGCCTGCTCGGCGAGGCCTACCAGATCGCCGACGACATCGCCGACGTCTTCGCCAGCGGCGCCGCCCTCGGCAAGCCGGTCGGACAGGACCGCGCCCACCAGCGCCCCTCGGCCGTACGCGAGCTCGACATCGAGACCGCCACCCGCCGCCTCAATGACGTGCTCGAAGCGGCGCGCGACGCCGTGCCGCGCTGCGCCGGCCGCGAGGCGCTGCGACAGCGCTTCGCCGCGATCACCAAGGCGCACCTGTCGCGCATCGCGCCGCCGCGGGCGACGAGCGCGGCCCGCCCGCCGGTCAAGCGCCTCAGCTGAGCTCGCCGCTCACCCGAGCGCTACAACAGACGGCCGGCGAGCGTACAATGCGCCGGTGAAACCGCAGCCGATCTACATCGCCGTCGCCATGGCCATCGGGCTGCTCGATCTCTTTGCCGGCTATCGGCTCTTCAAGCTCGTCGTCGCCGCCAGCGGCTTCATCGCCGGCGCGCTGCTGGTCGGGCCGCCGGTGCAGGCCCACGCGGGCACCGCCGTCGGCGTCGCCGTCGGCCTCGTCGCCGGCATCGCCTGCGGCGCCGCGCTCTACTACCTCTACTTCGTCGCCGTCTTCGTGCTCGGCGCGGCCCTTGGCGCGGGGCTCGCCGGCTCGGCGCTCGGCGCCGCCGGCGCGCAGCCCAACGTCGTGGTCGTGATCGTCTGCTCGGCGCTCGGCGGCCTCGCCGCGCTGCTGCTGCAGAAGCTCTTCATCATCCTCGCCACCGCGTTCTCGGGCGCCTGGGCCCTCGTCTGCGGCGCCGCTTACTTCGCCGGCGTGCTGCGCGGCTTCGACGCCGCGGCGCTGCGCGCGCTGTCGCAGAACACGTCGCTGGTGATGTTCGTGATCATGCTCGTGCTGAGCGGCTTCGGCATCGCCGCGCAGTACGGCTTCACCGCGCGGCGCTACACGCTGCGTCGCTAGCCGCACCGAGCGCTACGCATCATCATCCAGCGCTTCGTAGCGGCGGAAGATCCCGTGCGCGTTGAAGCCGATGCGCCGCGGCGACGCGAGATACTCGGCGACGCTCTCGACGGCGGCGACGCGCTCGGCGAGGCCGACGGTGCGCGGCGCGCTGCCGCGCGTGCGCGCGTAGGCCTTGGGGAAGGCGTGCTCGAGCCCGCAGAGCAGCTGGAACAGCGACAGGTCGGCGTAGCTCATGGCGTCGCCGACGAGCCACTGTCGGCCGCCGTCGCGCTCGAGCAGTCCTTCGAAGTGGCCGAGGAACTTGGGCAGGCGGTCTTCGCGAAAGTAGCGCGCGCGCTCGCGCGCCGCGGCGCGCTGGTCCTCGTAGGTCAACGACGTGGCGATGGGATGATGCGTGTCGTGAACCTCGCCGATGACGTCGGCGATGGTGAGCTGGATCTCGTTGGCGCGCAGCCAGCCGGCGTCATCCGCGGGCGCCAGCCCGAGGCGCCGGCCGAGGTAGAGCAAGATGTTGGCGGTCTGCGCGATCAGCTGCTCGCCATCACGCAGATAGGGCGGCGCGAATCCGGTGCCGTGCGCCCTGTAGAGCGCGAGCACCGCCTCGACACCGCCGCCCTCCTCGGCGGGCAGCCGCGCCACGTCGACATACGGTGCGCGCGCCGCTTCGAGCGCGAGCCGCACGAGCTCGCCGCGCCCCATCAGATGCGGCCAGTAGTAGAGCTGGTAGGTCATGGGCAGTCACGTCCTCGCCGCCCGGCCGGGCAAGCCTTGCTCGGTGCGTACGCTCGGTGGCAGCCTTGGGCGCCAGCCGGCACGACCGCGCGAAAAAACGCTGTGATTCTGGCGAGCGTATCTGGCATAGGGACTGCACAATAGCGTTTTTCCCGCCGCCGAGAGATGACGGCTCGCATGGAGTTCGAGGGGCTTTCCTGGTAGACGGTTGCGATGACAACGAAATCCCAGCGACTGATGGAGCTTCTGACCTCTCGCGAGGTCACGATCCTGATGGAGGCGCATAACGGCCTATCCGCCAAGCTCGCCTGCGAGGCCGGCTTCGAGGCGATCTGGGCATCGGGCCTCTCCATCTCAGCTGCCCTCGGCGTGCGCGACAATAACGAGGCGAGCTGGACGCAGGTGCTCGAGGTGCTCGAGTTCATGGCCGATGCCTCGGATGTTCCGATCCTGCTCGACGGCGACACCGGCTACGGCAACTTCAACAACGTGCGCCGGCTGGTCCACAAGCTCGAGCAGCGCGGTGTCGCCGGTGTCTGCCTCGAAGACAAGCTCTTCCCCAAGACAAACAGCTTCATCGACGGCGAGCGGCAGGCGCTCGCCGAGGTCGACGAGTTCTGCGGCAAGCTGCGCGCCGCCAAGGACAGCCAGCGTGACGACGGCTTCGTCGTCGTCGCGCGCACCGAGGCGTTCATCGCCGGCTGGGGCATTCAGGAGGCGCTGCTGCGCGCCAACGCCTACGCCGAGAGCGGCGCCGACGTGATCCTGGTGCACAGCAAGCGCAAAGACTCGACCGAGATCATGCGCTTCATGGAGCAGTGGTCGGGCGCCGCGCCGGTGGTGATCGTGCCCACCAAGTATCCCAGCGAGCCCATCGACCGCTTCGTCGACGCTGGCATCTACAACTTCATCTTCGCCAACCACGCGCTGCGCACCACGGTCACCGCGCTGCAGCGTAACCTGCGCCGCCTCTACGAGTCGCGCGACCTGATGACGATCGAAAACGAGATCGTCGGCGTCGACGAGATCTTCCGCCTGCAGAACGTCCAAGAGCTCAAGCGCTCGGAGTCGCGTTATCTCCCGCAGCCGAGCGCCACCGCGCGCGCGTTGGTGCTCGCGGCCACCGGCGGCAACTTCGGCGAGCGCGGCGAGATGGCCAAGAGCATGGTCTTCATCTCGGGACGGCCGCTGCTTTCTTGGCAGATCGAGGCCTTCAACAAGCAAGGCATCAAAGACGTCGGCGTGGTGCGCGGCTTCAACAAGGCGCAGGTCAACCTGCAAGGGCCGCACTACTTCGACAACGACGACTTCGCCAGCTCCGGCGAGCTCGCCTCGCTCTACGCCGCGCGCGACTTCATCGAGGGCGACGTCGTCATCGCCTACGGCGACATCATCTTCGACGACTTCATCCTCTCCAACCTGATGGCCAGCGAAGCGCCGATCACCATCGCCATCGACGCCTCGTGGAAGATCCGCAATCGCGCCGACAAGGTGCTCGATCTGGTCGTCACCGAGGGCGTGCCGAGCGCCTTCGGCCGCAGCGCCAGCGTCGTGCGTCGCATCGGCAGCGACGTGCCGCGCGATCAGGCCACCGGCGAGTGGTGCGGCCTGTTGCTGCTGCGCGGCGAAGGCACGCGCGCCGTCTGCCGTCTGCTCGACGAGCTCGCGCGAGATGCGCCGGAGACGCTGCGCAAGGCCAACATCGAGACGCTGCTGACCACGCTGATGCAGAGCGGCCAAGAAGTCAGCGCCGTGCATATCTACGGCCACTGGAACGACATCGACGACGAGGCGTCGCTGCTCGCAGAAGCCGAGCAGCCGACCATCGCGTGAGCACCCGAGAGACGTAAATGCAGATAGAGAAGTTCGCTCGAGCACTGGCGCAGCAAGGCATCCACAGCGGCGCCGGCGTGCCGTGCTCGTTCTTCACGCCGCTGGTCAACTACATGGCCGCCGATCCCGCGATGCAGTACATCTCGGCGGCGAGCGAGGGCGAGGCTGTCGCGATCGCCGCGGGCATGTGCGCCGCCGGACGCTCGGCCTTCGCGCTGATGCAGAACTCGGGGCTCGGCAACGCCGTCAACCCGATCACGTCGCTGCTAGTGCCCTACGGCATCCCGGCGGCGCTGCTCGTCTCGCACCGCGGCGAGCCGGGGCGCCCCGACGAGCCGCAGCACGAGCATATGGGTCAGATCACCGAGCAGCTCGCCGAGCTGTGCGGTCTGCGCACTCACGTGCTCGCCGACGACGCGGCGGCCTTCGAGAGCGAGCTGACCGCGGCGCTCGCCGGCGGCGGGCCGAGCGCCTGGATCTGTCGCAAGGGGCGGCTCGAGGGCGGCCCCGACGCGCCGGTGCGTCACGTCGAGCTCGCCTCCGGCACGTACATGATGCCCGAGCACGGCAGCTTCACGCCGGAGATCACGCGCGAGGACGCGCTGCGCGCGCTGCTGCCGCTGCTCGACGGCGACGGCGCCGCGCCGGCACACCGTCCTGCGGTGATCTCGACCACCGGCAAGACCTCGCGCGAGCTCTACGAGCTCGACGACAGCGCGCACGACAAGACCAACCGCTTCTATATGGTCGGCTCCATGGGCTGTGCGGCGGGCTTCGGCCTCGGCGTGGCGCAGGCGCTCGCCGCGCGCGACGACTCGCGGCGCGTGATCGTCATCGACGGCGACGGATCGCTGCTGATGAAGCTCGGCACGCTGGCGACCATCGGCTCGCTGGCGCCGCACAAGCTGCACCACATCGTGCTCGACAACGGCGCGCACGACTCCACCGGCGGCCAGCACACCGCCTCGCCCAACGTCGACCTCGCCGCGGTGGCGCTCGCCTGCGGTTATCGCATCGCCGAGACCTGGAGCAGCGAGCGCGACTTTGTCACCGCGGCCAGGCGTCACCTCGCGTCCGACGGTCCGACCTTTCTGCGCATGGCGATCCACACCGGCGCGCGCAAGGACCTCGGCCGCCCCACGCTCACCCCGGCCGCGGGCTACCAGCGCTTCCGTGATTTTCTCGCACGAGGCACCGCATGAGCGCTCCGTATGAAGCCGTGATACTCGCAGCCGGCCGCGGCAGCCGCCTCGGCCGGCGCACCATCGCGATCCCCAAGGCGCTGCTGCCCATCGGCCCGCGCGCCCACGACGACAACACCGAGACGACCTTCCTTCGCCGCCAGTGCGAGGTGCTGCGCAGCTACGGCGTCGAGCGCATCGTCATCGCCGTCGGCTACCACAAGGAACAGATCGCCGATTCGGTAGGCACCTGGCCGGCGTCGCTGGTCGGCAGCGGCGAGGCGGCGATCCGGCTGGTGGAAAACACCACGCCCGACATCACGACGTCCGGCAGCCTGCACAGCTTCCAGTACTGCGTGCGCGCCGGCCACGACGTGCTCGACGGCACGCGCCAGACGCTGCTGATGGACGCCGACATCGTCTACGACCGGCGCGCGCTCGGCATCCTGCTCGACGCGCCCGAGCAGAGCACGCTGCTGATCTGCAGCGACTACCGCCCCGGCAACGAAGAAGTGCTCGTCTACGGCTCGCCCGAGGCGCCGCGCTTTCTCGGCAAAGGCCTCACGCCGGCGCTGGTGATGGACAAGCCGTGTCTCGGCGAGGCCACCGGCATCGTCAAGTTCGCTCCCGCCGACCACGCGCTGGCGCGCGAGACCATGGACTGGATGCTCGGCGATCCGAGCGCCGCCGAAGGCACGCTCGAGCGGCGCGGCTTCGGCCCCGCGCGTATGGGCACCGAGCACGAAGAGCTCACCGGCCGCATGATGACCTACGGCCGCATGACGTCGGTGAGCTTCGGCGCCGAGCTGCCGTTCATGGAGTGCGACAGCGAGGACGAGTACAGCGAGCTGCGCGAGCGCTTCTATCCGGCGCTGCTCGCCAGCGAGGGCCCGGCGTGATCCTGCTCAACCCAGGGCCGGCCAACACCACCGAGACCGTCAAACAGGCGCAGGTGGTGCCCGACATCTGCCCGCGCGAGCGCGAGTTCGGCGAGCTGATGGCCGGCGTGTCGCGGCGGCTGGCCGCGGTGGTCGGCGATCCTGACGTCTACACGGCGGTGCTCTTCGGCGGCTCGGGGACGGCGGCGGTGGAGGCGGCGCTCGCCTCGACGGTGCCCGCCGACGGGCGGCTGCTCGTCGTCGACAACGGCGCCTACGGCGCGCGCATGCAGCAGATCGCGGCGGCCTACGGCATGCGTCACGAGGTGGTGCGCAGCGAGTGGGGCGATCTGCCCGACCTCGACGCCATCGCCACCGCGCTCGCCGGCGGCGGCTTCACGCAGCTTTGCGTGGTGCACCACGAGACCACCACCGGCATGCTCAACCCCGTCGCCGCCATCGGCGCGCTCTGCCAGCAGCACGGCGTGACGATGATCGTCGACGCCATGTCGAGCTACGCCGGGCTGCCCTGCGACATGCAAGCGCTCGGCGCCGACTACCTCATCTCGAGCTCCAACAAGTGCGTGCAGGGCATGGCCGGGCTCGGCTTCGTTATCGGCCGCATGGACGCCATCGAGGCGCTGCCCGACATCGCGGGCCGCTCGCTGTATCTCGACCTGAAAGCCCAGCACCGCTTTTTCGTAAAACAGGGCCAGATGCGATTCACGCCGCCAGTGCAGGTCTGCTACGCGCTCGCCCAGGCGCTCTCGGAGCTCGAGGCGGAGGGCAAAGAAGCGCGTTATCACCGCTACTTGAGCTGCTGGGAGGCGCTCGACGGCGGCGTGCGCGAGCTCGGCTTCACACGCTTGCTCGACGACGAGACGCAGCTGTCGAAGATCCTCACAGCCTACGTCGAGCCGGACAACCCGGCCTACAGCTACGACGCGCTGCACGACGCGCTGCACGCCAAGGGCTTTACGATCTATCCCGGCAAGGGCGCCAAAGAGGCCACCTTCCGGCTCGCCAACATGGGTGCGATCACGCCGCAGGACATGCGGCGCTTCGTGACAGCCATGGGGCAAACGATTGACGAGCTCCGGCTGCGGCCGTTATATGCAGAGAAGTAGTATGGAAAGCGGCAGCAGCAGCAGCAGCGCCCCGCCCGTCGGTACGCCACCCAGTAGTGGGGGCCCCTCTCCGCTGGAGCGGATGGTCGTCGACAAGATCGCCACGCCCGTGCTGCGCCTCATTCCAGAGAGCGTCCACCCCAACTCGATCTCGATCTTCAACCACCTGCTGGTCTGGACGCTGGCGCTGTGCGCCGTGCTCTCGCCGCACCTCGGCGCCAGCGGACAAGCGCTCGCCCTGGTCGCCGCGGGCATGCTGATGTTCGGGTCGATGCTGTGCGACTGCCTCGACGGCATGCAGGCGCGCCGCACCGGTCGCTGCAGCAAGCTCGGCGAGATGATGGACCACTGGCTCGACGCCATCCACGTGCCGCTGACCAGCGGCCCGCTGGCGATGGCGCTGCAGCTCGATCCGTGGGCGCTGTTCGCCGTGCACGTCAGCAACTGCATGGTCTACAACGCGCAGCTGGTGCACTACCACCACTCGCGCCGCTTCCTCACCCCCCCCACCAGCGGCGTCGACGCGCAGTTCGGCGTCTCGTTCGGCTACATCGGCGCGGCCGCGCTGTTCTTTCTCGTGCCGCGCACCAACTACCTGGTGGACATGGGGCTGTCCGTCGCCGGCGCCGTCGCGCTCTTCGTGCAGCTCAAGCTGGCCTACTTCTACTACAAGAAGATGGACCGCCAGCAGCTGCTGGCGCACCTGCGCTTCGTGCTGCTGTGCAGCGCCTTCGCCGCGCTTTATCTGACCGGCGCCATCAGTGCGCTGACCTTCATGCTCGCCGTGACGTTCGTGTCGTTTCGCATCACCGGCACCTACGTGCTCAACACGATCGTGCAGCGCCCCTTCGGCGGCTTCGACTGGGGCATCGCGGCGTTCATCGTCGCCATCGCCGGCGCGTCGCTCGCCATCGGCGGGCCGATGTCTATCCAAGGCCTGCGCGTGGCCTTCCTCGTCGAGCCGATCAGCGTCGGCGGCTACTCGCTGACGCTCGGCGCCTACGTGCCGTACGTGCCGTATCTCGCCTTCCTCTACATGGTCACCCGCAACCTGGTGGATTTCTCGCGCCACTTCTCGGCGCTGCGCCCCGGCGCCGCCGCCGCGCCCGCGGAAACCGAGAAGCTCGCGTAAACCGCGCTTCCTGTGGTTAGACTGCCGGCGCTCATGCGCTGGTGGTCGCGCCTCATAGCCGCTGTCGCGCTGCTCGTCTTCTTCGGCGCGTTGGCCGTGTTGATCGAGCCGTCGCTGGGTAAGCGCGGCCTCGGTGGCGACGTGCGCAGCGAGCACTGGGGCAGCCTCAGCCTGCTTTCCAACGCGCTGCGCGAGGGCTCGCTGCCGCTGTGGTCGCCGTACGAGCGCGGTGGCTACCCGCTGCTCGCCGATCCACAGACCAGCGTGCTCTACCCGCCGGCGTGGCTGATGGCGACGCTCTTGCCGCTGTGGAACGACCGTCCCACGGTGATGGTCTACTACTACGCGGCGCACACGGCCTGGGCCGCGCTCGGCTTGCTGCTGCTGCTGCGCTTTTTCGGCGTACGTCGCTCCGCGGCGCTGCTCGGCGCGCTGGTGCTGATCCTCGCCACGCGCTGGATCAAAGCGCGCGGCGCGTCGTGGGTTTTCCCGGTGTCGTGGTGGCCGTGGATGATCCTCGCGCTGGCCTCGCTCGCGCGCAGGCCGCGCCCGCTGGGCGGCGTGCTGCTCGGGCTCGCGGTGGCGATGGCGGCGCTCTCGGGCTACACACCCAACGCGGCGCACGGCACGCTGCTGCTCGCCTTGCTCACGCCGGTGCTGGTGCTGATGGCGCGCCGGCGCAAGCGATGCCCACGGCGCGACTACTACCGCCGGCTCGCGGGGGCGCTGGCGCTGGGGTTGCTCGTCGGCGTGCCGTTGCTGCTGCCCAACGTGCTCGCCGCACGCGAGCTGTTTCCGATGACGATGCGGGCGCGCCTCGAGGAGCGCGCGCTCTATCGCGGCGCGCTGCTGCCGGACGACCTGCTCGAGGAGCCGTTCTTGCCGCCGCGCGACAAGGCGACGGCGGGTTATATCGGCCTCGCGCCGCTGGCGCTGATGCTCGGCGCCGTGGTGGTGCGGCCCACCGCGCTGAGGCTGCTGCTGCTCGCGTGTGTGGCGTTCTTCTCGCTGCTCTCGCTGGGCGACGACCACTGGCTGCTGCCGTGGCTCGTCAAGAACGTCGTGGGCTTCGACTTATGGCGCATCCCTGGCAACTACCTGTTCGGCGCGTTGATGAGCGGCGCGATCCTCGTCGGGCTGGCCGCCGATGACTTGCGCGGCGAGCGGCGCGCGCGCGCGCGCGTGGTCTATTGCGTCGCGGCGTTGCTCTTGTTGCTGCCGCTGTGGATCGTCCCCTACGACGACACGCGCGTCGGCGCCGCCGCAGCGTTGCTGCTGGGCAGCGCGGCGCTGATCTGGGCCGCGGGGTCGTCAAGCCGCGTCACGGCGCGCGCCGCGATGGTCTGTCTGCTGCTGCTGGTCGCCTTCGACCTGCGCTGGCAGGCGGCGGCGACGTTTCGCGATCTCAAGACCGCGTTCGACCGCGAGCCCAGCGACGTGCTCGCGCACTACGCCGGTCCCGAGCACCGCGTGCTCGACAACGCGTACGCTGGCGCGCGCTTCGGCGCACGAACCGGCTACCGCGAGCTTCGCGGCGACAACAGCACGCTCGAGCTCTACCGCGTGCGGCGCTTCATGTTTGTGGGCCGCCACAGCGCCAACGTGATGGGGGCAGCCAACGTCCGGTTCGTGGCGGGCCGCGGCATCTACGGCTTCTACGGCGCGACGCACAAGGAGCTTTCGATCATCGAGCTCAGACACTTCGCGCCGCGCGCCTACCTCACGCGCGAGGTGCTGCTCGTCGACAAACGCAGCCAGGCGCTCCACCAGATCAGCCGCCATCAGCCCGGCACCTACGTCGTGTTCGAGCGTGGCGATCTCGACGGCGCGCAGCGCGCCCGCATCGAGCGCCTACAGATCGCGGCCAGGCGCGAGCATGGCTCGCTGCGCCGCCACGCCGGTGAGGCGCGGGTCGTTGTCTCGCAGCGCGAGCGGCTCGAGATCGACGTCAGCGCAGACCGGCCGGCGTTGCTCGTCGTCGCCGAGCAGCACTATCCCGGGTGGCGCGCCGGCATCGACGGCCGCGAGGTGACGATCCTGCGCGCCAACTACCGCTTCCGTGCGGTTCTCGTGCCGCGCGGCAAGCACCGCGTGGTGATGATCTACGCGCCGCCGCGCGTGCGCGCGGCATTGTGGGGCTATTGGGTAGCGCTGCTCGGCGCCCTGGCGTGGATCGCCGGGTGCGGCGCGCTGGCCTGGCGGCGGCGCCGGCGCGCGGTGGCCGCGGCGGCTACTTCTTGTCCTCCAGCGCCTTCTTGACCCCGCCGAGAAAGTCGCCGATGGCGCCCGCTGCCGCCTTGACGCTGGCGCCGACGATGCAACCCGTGGCCGCCACGCAGCTCTTGGCGTCGTCGACGCAGTCGGCCGCCTTGGAGATCGCGTCCTTGCCGCCGCTCTGCTGCAGCTGTTTGACGCCGCTCTCGCAACGCTCGACCACCTTCTTGCCGAGCTGGCCCTTGCCGCACAGCTCCACCACCTTGGTGCAGAGGCGCTTTTCGGGCGAGCGCAGCACCTTGGTGTAGATCAGCCATCCACCACCGCCGAGAAGACCCAGCACCAGGACGATCGCGACGAGCTTTTTCATGTGCCTGCCTCCGCTGATTGCTTACCCGGAGCCTTGTACGCGCCGAGTATCTCACGTCTTCCGTGGCGCTACTTGAGGTTGAAAAAGCGGCGGATGCGAGAGCCGAGCGACTCTTCGTGGCCGGCGCTGGCGCTGCTGGTCTTGCCGTCGCCCGTGCCGGTGGCGGCGTGCTCGGCCGACTCGCGCAGCTCGCTGCGGCGCGTCTCGAGGCGCTCGCCGATCTTGTCGACCAGCGCGCCGTTGGACTCGATGATCGTCTTGAAGGCGTCCTTGCCGACGACATAAAGCAGGCAGTCACTGGTCGCGGCGATGGTGGCGCTGCGCGTCTCGCCGGTCATCAGCGACATCTCGCCGAAGTAGTTGCCGCTGCTCAGCGCGGCCACGCGCCGGCCGCCGACGAGCACGTCGACCTCGCCCTCGGCGAGGATGTAGAACGAGTCGCCTTCGTCGCCTTGCACGATGATCTTCTCGCCCGCCGTGTAGCGTGCGCGCTCGATGCCGTCGGCGAGACGCTCGCGCTCCTTGGTGTTGAGCGCTTCGAGAAACGTGACGTGCTCGAGCGCCGAGACCACCTCGGCGCGTGCGGCTTCGCGCTCGGCGCGCAGCGATGACTCGTCGATCTGTCGCACGTTGATGTCGCGGATCGGAAACGGCACGCTCAGCCCGTCGCGCGAGAGCTGATACCAGATGCGCGAGGCGACGTCGTCTTCGATGCGATCCTTGTTGGGGAAGTCGACGATGAAAAAATGCAGCCGGTAGGTGATCGCGAAGTCGTCGTACTTGCGCAGCAGCACGAACGGCTCGGGGTCGCGGCAGACGCCCTCGACGCTGAGGGCGGCGCGCAGCAGCGCGGCTTTGGCTTTGGCCGGCGGCACCTCGTAACGCAGGCCGATGCTGATCTTTCGGCGGTGCAGGCTGGTCGGCGAGGTGAAGTTGAGCATCCAGCTCTTGGTGACGACGTTGTTGGGGATGATCACGATGTCGTTGTGCAGCGTCTGGATCTTGGTGGAGCGCCAGTTCATCTCGAGCACGCGCCCTTCCTGCTCGCTGAACTTGACCCAGTCGCCGACGGTGAAGGGACGCTCGATCTGGATCGCGATACCCGCGACGACGCTCGAGAGCAGGTCCTGCAAGGCGAGACCGAGGATCGCGGTGACCACCGCGGAGGTGGTCAGGATCGACGACAGGTCGACGCCTTGGCTGCTCAGCACGGCCAAGATCACGATGATGAAGACCACGACGACGACGATGTCGCGCACGATCTTGGGCGCTTCGACCTTGCGATAGCGCCCCAGCAGCACGTCGAAGATCGTCACGGCGCCGGCGAGCACGATCGCCAGCCCGAGCACGGCCAGCGACACGCCGTGGAGCAGCTTGGCGCCGCGCGGCGAGTAGGCCGTGGTTACCAACGTGACGACGGCGAGCACCAAGTAGAGCCAGAACAGCACGCTGGGCAGGCGCAGCTTGCGCGCGAAGGGCTCGCGCCGAAACAGCACGCGCAGCACGATCAGCGTGGCGACGAAGATCCCGGCCGTGATCAGGCCGGGTAGAAGCGGCGCCGCCTGCGCCAGTATTTTGCCAACGAGCTCCACCGGCAGGCGACGATAGCAGAAGCAAAACTTCGAGAACACGGACGGAGCGCCGCAGGCTTGCGGCGCCGTCTCGCTGCACGTTTCACTTGCAGCGGCGAGCGTAGCGAGCGACATCGGGGGTGAGGCGGCGACGAGCCGCCTCTAGCAGCCGAGGGGGGCTGGGACAGCCCCCCTTAGAGATACGGAGATGCGATGAACTGCGACGCGGCGCCGGGCTGGCCGCTCGATCCCGACGTTGTCTTTCTCAACCACGGCTCGTTCGGCAGCTGTCCGCGCCCGGTGCTCGCCGAGCAGACGCGTTGGCGGCAGCGCTTCGAGTCAGCGCCCATGCGCTACTTCGTGCGCGAGATCGACGACGTGCTCGACGCGGCACGCGCGCGCGTGGCGAGCTTTGTCGGGGCGGCCGCCGCCGACGTGGTGTTCGTGCCCAACGCCACCACCGGGGTCAACGTGGTGCTGCGCTCGCTCGCGCTCGCACCGGGAGATGAGGTGCTCACCACCTCGCACGCCTACGGCGCCTGCGCGCGCGCGCTGCGCACGCTCGCCGAGCGCCAGGGCGCGCGTGTGGTCGTCGCCGAGCTGCCGTTTCCGCTGCAGAGCGTGCAGCCGATCATCGACGCCGTGCTCGGCGCGGCGAGCGAGCGCACGCGCCTGTGTCTGCTCGACCACGTCACCAGCCCGACGGGCCTGGTGTTGCCTGTCGGCGAGCTGGTGGCCGCGCTCGAGGGGCGCGGCATCGCGACGCTCATCGACGGCGCGCACGCGCCCGGCATGCTCGAGCTCGACGTCGCCGCCATCGGCGCCAGCTACTACGTCGGCAACTTCCACAAGTGGGTCTGCACGCCCAAGGGCTGCGCGTTTCTTCACGTGCGCGAGGACCGCCAGGCCGGCATCGAGCCGCTGATCATCAGCCACGGCGCCAGCAAGGTCGGGCCCGACTGCGCGCGCTCTGCGATGCAGCTCGAGCTGGGCTGGAGCGGCACGCGCGACGTGACGGCTTTCCTCTGCGCCCCGGCGGCCATCGACGCGATGGCCGGCGCGCTCGATGGGGGTTGGCCGGCGGTGCGCGCCCGCAACCACGCGCTGGCGCTCGAAGGGCGCGAGATTTTGCTCGAGGCCATCGGTGCCGCGCGCGCGCCGTGCCCCGCAACACTGTGCGGTGGGTCACTCGCCGCGGTGCTGCTCGACGGCGCCGGCGCCGCCCCTTCACGTTATATCGCTGGCTTCGACGCGCTCTACGACCGGCTGCTCGACGAGTTCGCCATCGAAGCGATCGTCTACGGCTGGCCGGCGGCCGGCGCGCGCATCCTGCGCCTCTCCGCGCAGCTCTACAACGAACGGGCCGATTACGAGGCCTTGGCCACGGCGCTGGGGCAGCTGGAACTGCGCGCCCCCGCCAATGTCTGAGGTCGATATAGAATCGAACGACCCACTGCCACTGCCATGGAGATGCTGATGAAGAGGCTCACGCTGCTCTGCGCGGCGAGCACGCTGCTGGTGCTCGCGGCGACGGACGCCAGCGCCGACAAGATCTCGTCGAGCGCGCTGCGCTCGCACGGGCGCTACACCCTTCGCATCGTCGGTTGGGCCAGCACGCCAGAGGTCAAGCTGTCGCGCGCGTCGATTCAGGCGGCGACGAAAGAGCGTGCCTTCAGGGTCAAGATCGGCGCCGTCGAGGCCGAGCCGCGTCGCGGTCAGGCGCTGCGCTACGCCAGCTACGGGCTTGGCGTGCTGTTGATGGCCATCGCAGGCATCGGCTGGGCTCGCCGGCGCGGCGGCCACCTCGCGCGGGTGTTGCCGCCCACGCTGGTTGCTCTGACGTTTCTGATCGGCGGCGCGCTCTACACGCGACACGTCGACGCCAATCGCGCACCCGCGCCGCGTTATCGACCAGCGCGCGGACCGTTTCGCATCGTGCCGGGCGCTCGTCGTGGGGAGGTCGTCGTCGAGGTGCCGCGCGGCGTCGCCCAGCACCACTGTCTGCAAGCGGGACTGCTCGGCAGAGGCCGGGGCGCCAAGCCGCGGACATCGCGCGTGCGTGGCCCGCGTGTCGTGTTCGGCCTCACCAACGGGCGCGAGATGCGCGTGCGCATCGCCCGTGGCGATATCTATCGCATGCTCGCTGCCGCGGGCCCCTTGCCTTCGGCACCCGTCGCAGAGGGGCTAGGTGCAGTGGAGACGGTGATGGTCGGCGTCGCGCTCTCGGGGGCCATCGCGCTGTTCGGCCTGTGGCTCGTGCGTCGTCGTCGCGCTCAGCCGGCGGAGGGCTCGGCGCGCGCTCGTCGCGGCGGGAGCGTGCTGCTGCTGCTGGTCTTCGGCGCGGGGCTGGCCGTCACGCTGCTCTCGGCCTCCAAAGGCTGGAGCGATGCACGTGTCAAGCCGCGCGCGCGTCGCGTCTTCCACGTGGTCAAAGCGAAGCAGCGCTTCATCGACGTTACGGCGCCGATGGGAGATGTCTGTCCGTTGGTGGCCAGGCCGCGTCCTGGCAAGGGCTAGCCAAGGTCAAAGCTACGCTGTGTGTCGATGTAGAATCGACCGCACCCCCGCAGGAGAACCGCATGAGAAACCTCGCGCTCCTCGTTGGAGCGATGCTGCTCGTCACCGCCGGCGTGGCGAGCGCCGACGTGATCGGCCCAGGCGGCCGCGCGCGGCGCTACCGCAACCGCAGGCCGAAACGTCCGGAGCCCGCGCCGATCCACGGCCGCTACACGCTGCACGTCACGCGCAGCGGTAAGACCAAGGTCGACATCTCTCGCGCGTCGCTGCTCGCCGGTGCCCGCGATGTCGGCGCGTATCGACGCCCGCACAAGGTCGGCGCTGTCGAGGCGAAGCAGCCGAGCGCCGCGCGCTACGCGGGGCTTCTGCTGGGCGTGCTGCTGATGTCGGCGGCCGGCATCGGCTGGGCGCGGCGCCGCGGCGGGCGCACGGGGCGCCTCGTGCCGCCGGCGCTGGTGGCGCTGGCGCTGCTGGTCGGCGCGTCGCTGTTTTCGCGCTACGTCGAGGCCAACCGAGCGCCGCGGCGCGTTTGGGAGCAGGCCACGCGCGGCACCTTCCAGCTAACGCGCAGCGCATACCGCGGCACGGTGACGATCCACGTGCCACGCACGCAGCTTCAAAGCAGCTGCCGGCGTATGGGGTACCGCTGATGAAACGCACGACCACACTGCTGTGCGCCGCCACGCTGGTGGCGCTCTTCACCGGTCTCGCCCGCGCCGATCGTAGGGCGCCCAACCAGCCGCCGCGCCGCAGGACCGCGGGCCCACAGATCCAGTTCAGGGCGACGAGCAGCAGCCGCATGCGGATCGCCATCGCACGCGCCGACCTGCAGAAGCTGCTCGCCGCCGGCGGCGTGAAGCTCGGCCCCGATCGACGCGCCGGTGCCGACGACGCGCCGCGGCTTGGCGCGATGGAGACCGTGATGGTCGGCCTGGCGCTCTCGGGCGCCATCGCGCTGTTCGGTCTGTGGCTGGTGCGGCGCCGTAAGCAGCCAAGCCCAGAAGCCGACGACACCAGGCGTTCGCGCGGCGGTGGCGTGCTCTTGCTGCTGGTCTTCGGTGCAGGGCTTGCCGTCTCGTTGCTCTCGGTTTCCAACGCCTGGAGCGATCTGCCCGTGCCACCGCGTGCGGTTCGGAGCTTCAACGTGGTGCGCTCGAGCAATCGCTTCGTCAACATCGTCGCGCCGGCGTACAAGGTCTGTCCGTTGGTGGCCGCGCCGCGGCCGCGGCCGCCGGGCTAGAGCGAGAGCAGGGAGATGGCGAGCAGAGCCAGCGACGCGGCGACAGGTATTACGACGGCAGGCGCTGGTGCGCCTGCCTCGCCGTCCGCGCGCGCGACGGGCGAGCGCGCGCCCGCGCTGCTGGCGGG
>JAGQIK010000493.1 GCA_020431405.1 Myxococcales bacterium | reverse complement strand
TCGGCTTGGGGTGGACGCCGAGCGTCGTGGCAAACCGCGAGCGCCCATGGCGCGAGCGCCAGCCGCGCGAAGCGCGGTTAGGGGTGAGCCGCGCGGAGCGCGGCGAGGGGGCTAAAAAGCCCCCTGCGCGAGCGCACAGCGCTCGCGCGATCCAACGCTACTGCAGACGCGCGGGGGGCTTGCTCTTGGTGCCGCTGGGCGTCGCGTCGCCCGACAGCTCGGAGATCTTGTCGTGCGCGGCGCGCACGAACATCGGGTCGATGCCCTTCTTCCCGGTAGCCATCGTGGTGAAGCGCTTGAGCGCCTTCTGCGCGAGCTTCTTCTTGTCCGCGGCGGCGTAGGCCATCCCGAGGTTGTACATCGTGTCGAGCATGTCGCCCTTGAGGCTCAGCGCCTTCTCGAAGGCCGTGATCGCCTTGTCGTACTGCTTGAGGAACTGATACGCGACGCCGAGGCCGTTGAAGGCTTCGCCCGAGTTGTCGTTGATCTTCACGGCCGCTTGGAAGACCTGCATCGCGAGCTCCGAATAGTCGTGCTCGAGGTAGAGCAGCCCGAGCTTGACGAACGGCTTGACGAAGCGCGGGTTGATCTCGATCGCGCGTCGGTAGGCGGCGTCAGCCTCTTTGGGCTTGCCCTTGATCTCGGCCAGCGTGCCGAGCCTGTAGTGCGCTGCGAAGAACTTGGGGTTGATGCCGAGACACTTCTGGTAGGCGCTCTTGGCGAGATCGAAACGTCGCAGCTTCTGATAGCAGACGCCGAGATCGTAGTGCGCGCGAGCGTTCTTGGGCTCGCCTTCGGTGACGCGGTTGAGGTGCTTGGACGCCTCGTCGAACTTCTTGAGCTCTTGGTAGACCTTCGCCAGGTTGTAGTGCGCCGTGATGTAGTTGGGGTCTTCTCTGACGGCCGCTTTGAGATCGCGCAGCGCCGCGCCGTGCGCACCGCTCGAGTACTTCTTGATGCCGCGATTCATGAACTGAATTGCGCGGTGTCGCTTCTGGCTGCACGTCATGCGCGCGCAGGAAGGAACCAGAAACAGGAGGGCGAGCACTGCGATCTGCCGCTTCATCGTCGGCGTCCTTTTCGTTGAAGCCCGTTAACCCCGGGTACGCACTGCTGGATTCTTCCAGCGCAGACGCGGAATGTCAAAAGCGATGGGCCAAAAGCAAAGCGCCAAGGGTCAGGAGGCCCTTGGCGCTTTGAAGCTTTGGTCACGAATGGTCGGGGCTACCGCCCAGCCGACCTCAGCACGAACGGATAGGAGACGATGACGATACCGCCGCCCTTGGGCTTCGGGAACAGCCAGCGGCGAACCGCGCGAGCGATACAGCTCTCGACCTTGCGATTCTTGACCGTCGAGCTCTGCACGACCGAGGCGACGACCTGACCGGTTGCCGCGATGGTGAACTGGATGATGACGCGGCCACCCAGCTTGGCGTTGCTCTGCAGCTCCTTGGCGTAGCAGTACTTAACCTCGTTGATGTGGCGACGGATGATGCGGCGGATGATCTCCTTGTCCAGCGAGCCGCGGACTTCGGCGCGACCGGCGAGAACGCGCGGTGCGCGAGCGCGACGGCCACCGAGACGACCAGCGCCACGGCCGTAGCCAGCGCCGCTGCCGCCGCCACCACCCTTACCGATGGTGCCGAGGGTGCCGAGACCGATGGTGCCTTCGCCGGTACCGCCGCCACCGCGACCCGTGCCGACCACGCCGAGACCGCCGACGCCGTAGGCCTCACCGATCTGGTTGCCGATCAGGCCACCGAGGGCGTTTTCGGCGTCGGTGCCGAGCGCTGTATCGCGACCGAAGATCGATGCCAGGTGCGAGCCCGACTGCTGCTTGAGCAGGCCGAGGACACCAGCGTTCTGCGCGGCGTCTTCGGCGAGACGCTTGGCCAGGTGCGGATCCTTGTTGTCCTTGGGACCCTTGAGGCCATAGAGACCCGTCTTCTTCTTCGAGGTCTTCTTGCCCATCTTGCCTTCGTCACCCTTGTGACGCTGGCCCTTGCCGCCGGCCTCGTCCGGACCCTTCTTCTTGAGCCAATCCGGGATCTCGTCCTCTTTCTGCTCGGGCGGCTTGATGAGGAACTTGACGAACTTGTTGTCGGCGTTGAACAGGTCGAGCGAGAGCGCCTTCTCGTCGGGCGGGACCGAGAACATGATGAACAGCAGCAACGCGTGCGCCGCGAACGACAGACCCGTCGAAGCCTGCGCGCCCCAGTTGACCGTCGAGAGGAACGGCGCGACGACCTTGCGAGCCGGCGCGACCGAGTTGACGAGGAAGGTGTTGTCGCCGACGTCGAGCTTGACGCGCGCGTCCTGCGGGATGCTGTAGGCGAAGGTGCCGGCGAAGTTGCCGGCCGACTGCGCGCGACCGCTGCTGGCGAGATCGGCCAGCGGCGTGCGATCGGCGCCGATGGTGACGTCACCCGCCATGCTCTGCGTGAACAGCAGCTGGTAGTCATTGCCCGTGGAGCGGATCAGCGGGAAGTCGGGCGCGGGCACCGAGTCGTGGGTCACGTGAAGGTCGGCACCCGGAGCGGCGCCGATGCGGTAGTGCGGCGACTGCTTCTCGCTCGAGCGGCGAACGAAGCCAGCGACCGCCACGCCGAAACCGAGCACGGCGACAAACGCGCCGATACCGCTCTGGTGCATAGCGCCGAAAGCGGAGCCGAAGAGCATCACCAGGCCGGCGGCGGCGATGGCGCCACCGAGCACGATCAACGCCCAGGTCAGCGCGCTGACCTTGCCGGCGGCCGGGTTGGACAGGTGACGTACCTGAACCACCGAGTCTTCGAACATCGCCGTGACTTCGATGGCGCGCGAGCCGTCCTGCACGTCGAGCAGCGGATCCACCGACGGGACGACGTATTGCATGGCTGGCGCTGCGGGGGCGGCGGCCATCGTCGGCGCCATTCCAGGAGGCGGCAGCACGCCGGGCGGCGGAACCACACCCATCCCGGGCGGCGGCACGATGCCGGGAGGCGGCACGACGCCGGGAGGCGGCGCGACGGCCATCGGCGGCGGCGCAGGCGCGGCCTCCTCGTGGATCGCCTCACCGACGCTAACCAGCACCCGCGTCACGCCCAGCGTCAGCTCGTCGCCGTCGCGTAGCACGCGCGGCTTGTCGATCTTCTCGCCGTTGACGATGGTGCCCTTGGCGCTGCCAAGGTCGATGATCTGCGCGTCGCCGTTCTCGGTGATCTCGATGACGGCGTGCATGCGAGAGACGTCTTCGTCCTCGATGCGCAGATGGGACGAATCGAGCTTGCCGATCTTGATGATCTCTTGCGTGAGTGACTCTTCACGCAGCAGCTCGTCGCCCTGGTAGATCTTGAAGGTCAGTGGAATCTTGACTGGCATGGGCGCCGTCTCCTGAGTCGACCCGAGCTAGGGTCCTGCACTGATAGATCGCGAAGGGCCGCGAACAGTCCTACCCCACCTGCGTCGCGCTAACCGCCACGCAGACAGATGCTTCTCAATCGAGTCAGAGCAGGAAAGAGGCTTAGATGTCTTCGGCCGACTTGAGCATCTCCGGGATGAAGTTCTCCCGGATCTTGATCAAGCTCGAGTGCTTGGCTTTGCGCCGCGTATCGACGTATTCGCCATCGGGACGCTGCAGCTCGCCCTCGACCACGTCATCGTCGAAGTCATAGACCGTCTTCTTTTTGTACTTTACGTTGGGCGCTTGGCCCTGGGCGGAGACGGTACCGGCCGCTCCCACCAGGAAGCCAGCCAGCATCAGAGCACCAAGCAGTCGACGGAACATCTCTTCCTCTTCTCTGCTCCCATCAATCGCAGCCCGCTGCCAGAGTGGTCACACGTGCTTGATTGATGGTGGGTAGGACAACGGTCCCCCAGTCAGGTTCCGTCGAAATATATCAAAAACATCTTCTCGATGTCATGATCGAATAATCCGAGTGAGCACGTGACCTTACGGCACAATTTTGTGCTTCAGGTTACGTAAAATACCCGCCCTATCGTACCTGCATCTGTAACCCCGCGCGATCAGGCTGGATCCTCACGAACCGAGGCTTCGCTCGCAGCTCCCAGGTCAGCGGAAACTTCGTGGGAGCGAGCTGGTTTAGCGCCCGCTCGCACAGCCGCGACCAGCTGCTGAACCAAGACAGGTCGCGCGATCGCTCGAGGCATTGCTTGAAGGCGCCGAGCGCCTTGCGCTCCGGCACGCGGGCGAACCCCTCGAGATCGTCGCAGTATCGCGTGACGAAGGTGTCGACGTACTCGCGACGGGCGGCACGCGAGCGCAGCACCGTGGGCACGAGCGGCAGCGGCGTTGGCGCCGAGTAGAGCGCGTCCGCATACCACTTGAACAGCTGTCCCACGCGGGCCGCGGCGGCGATCGACCAATAGGTGTCATGCGAATGTACGACCTCGCGGTAACGCGCACGCGCTGCGGTGAGCTGAGCGGCTCGCCGGCGCAGGTAGCTTTGCAGCTTGCGCCGAGCGCGAGCAGGCGCGCGCACGAAGTCCAGGCCGCGCGGCATGTGCAGCGCGAGATAGTGCTCGAGCTCGGCTTCGGCCTTGATGAACAGCGCCTCGCCGACGGCGCGGCGAAACGCGGCCCCACGGCGAGCGTCGAGGGCGGGCGCGTCTGCGGCGCCGACGCGGCGCGCGAGCGCGAGGGCGCGGTCGAGGTGTCGGCGCGCACGGCGCACCAGGCGCGCGTCACGAGCGAGCAGCTCGACGCGGTGCTTCTGCGGACCGCAGGAGAGCCGGATGCGATCGCTGCCGCTGCCGAAGTAGCGCAGCTTGGGCATCACGACGCGCACGCACGCCCCGTCGATGCCGCGTACGGGGCACGACGCACGCCACACCGCGCGCGCGATGTGGACGTGGGCGCGCGTGGCGCGATCGGCACCACCGGCCCTGCCCCATCGACGAAGGTAGCGCTTGTAGTAGGCAACCACTTCGGCAGCGGGCTTGCCGCGCAGCGTCGCGCTGCCCACCGAGAACATCACCGCGGCGGTGCGCGCCCCGTGGCCGTGGCGCGCGCCAAACGTGCGCGCGAAGAAACGCGCCGCATCGAGAGCGCGCCGGTCATCGCCGCGACCGAGACGAAACACGATCGCGTTCTGCAGCGCGCGGGAGGCGTCCTTTTCGCCCGGAAAGCGCCGCGCGTAGCGCTCGTAGTAGTCGGCTGCTTTGCTGAACCAGGCCAGCGCGTGATAGTTGGCGCCGATCTGATAGAGCGCTTTCTGTGCGAGAGGCGACTTGGGCCGCTCGCGGATCAGGGTCTCGCGCATCGCGATGGCGAGACCGACGAGCTTGGCCTCTTCGAAGCAGAGCGCCGCCATGTAGACCAGCTCGGGCCACGCCGGGGCGTCCGGCCGTTGGTTGGCGAGGCGCGCGTAGGCTTCGCCGCACGCGCGGTAGCGCTTCTGCGCGCGCAGCTTCTCGGCGAGCTTGCGCTGCAGCTGCCACCTGAGGTTCATGCAGGTCGTGCTCAGGCTGCGGATGCGAGACAGTATCGGGTGACGAAGCAGCTTCTCGACCCAGCGCGCGAGCGCTGTGATGTCACCGAGCGCGTTGAACGAGTCGAGCAGCAGGTTGGCGGAGAAGACGGCGAGCTCGTGGCTCGGGTGTTTCTGCACGAGCTCGGCGAAGAGCGCGGCGGCTTTGCGATAGTGATCGTGCTCGTAGTAGACGCGCGCGCGGCGGTACCTGATGGCCACCACGCGCGGCGACGTGGGCGCGACCTTGATGAAGGTTTCGCATGCTGCGAGCAGCGCGCGAAGCGCGGGGCGGATCGGCTTGGGCCGCGGCGTGGCGCGGCGGCGGGCCGAGTGGGGCGCAGCCGGCGCGCGCGCGTTGCGCGCTGTGTCGCGCAGCTCGTCGCGCTGGTTGAGGGCGTTCTTGAGCGCGATGACGGCGGCCCACGCCGACTCGACGACGTGCTTTCCACGCGGCGCGATCTCGATTACGCGGGCGTAGGCGCGCGCGGCGCGGCGGAAGCGCTCGAGCTGAAAGAGCAGCTCGGCGCGATAGAAGGCGAGCGTGGCGACGTCGGACGCGCGCGGAAACGTGGCGAGATAGGCCGCGTAAAGCTTGTCGGCGAGCGCGTAGGTGTCCTTGTCGCGCGTCTTTTGCGCCTCGCGGTGCCAGGTCGTGGCCAGCGCGCGCAGCACATCCGCCGTGATGTCGGCGCAGCGCTGTAGATGCTGCTTCTTTGGCGAGCGCGTGCGCAGCAGACCGAGCACGGCGACCAGCCGCTTGGCCTCGACCAGCTGCGCGCGCTTGTCCTTGCTCGGCAGCGTGGCGCGCAGGATCTCGTGCTGCCAGCGGCACAAGCTGTGCGATCGAGGCGAGAGCGCGATCAGCCGCTTGAGCGTCGTGACGCTCTCTCTGAACTTGCCGTGATCGAAGTAGAGGCGCGCGAGGCGCTCCATCATCTCGGGCGCACGCTTGGTGCCGGCGATGCGGCGAAAGAACGGGTAGGCGCGCGCCGCGGTACCCACGCGAGCATAGGCGCGCACTGCATCGTTGGCGGCGACACGAGCGAGCATGATGCGACCGCGCTGCGACGCACCGGCGCGCACGCGTCTGCTGCGACGCAGGATGCGCACGAAGTGCTCGAGGGCGCGGCGAGGATCCTTGAGGTTGAGCCAGCACCAGCCGGCCTTGTACAGCGCGTAGTCGTACAGCGGCGACGACGGGTAGCGCGCCACGCGCTGGTACAACGACAGCGCTTTGCCCACGTCGCCCGAGGCGAAGTAGTGCTCGGCAAACGAGAGCAGCGCGTCAGGCACGAAGCGCGACTGTGGATGCTGGCGGATCAGCCGCGAGAAGACGCGGCGCGCGGTGTCTCGGCGTTTTGCTTCGACGAGCAGCGAGGCGAGCCCCCACAGCACCACGTCGATGCGCTTGTAGCTGGCGAAGCGTGGCTCGCGGTAGATCGCCAGGTAATAGCCGAGCGCGCGCCGCAAGTGGCGCTCGCTGCGCGCGGTGTGTGCCTGCTGCTGGCGACGCAGGCGCGCTTTGCGGGCGGGGTCGGTGGCCTGGTAGATGGGCTCGTCGAGGGCGCGGGCGGCGTGCTCGGCGGCAACCTTCTGTTCACGGTAGTGCTCGGCCAGCCGAAACAGGAGATCGGGGCGATCGGGATCGTAGGCGTTGGTGACGGTCAGAAGCTCGTGCAGCTTGCGCGCGGCTGCGGCGCTGAGGCGCGCGACGCGGCTGCGCGTGAGCGAACGAAATCGCGCGGCAGACAGTGTGGGGCGAGGCGCGGCGGGAGCGCGCGAACCGGAGTTGGGGGTGCTCGGGGTGGGCAGCGCTAGCGCCTTGCCGCCGCGCACGGTGATGCGCGTCTCGCGTTTGGTGTAGCGCGCGGCGTAGGCGCTAGAGCTCAGCAGGACAAGCATCGCGGCGAGCGCGACGCGGCGGGTGCTCGGTGCCATCGAGGAGTTCCTTTCGGTGGAAGGGGCCTCCGATGGTTGTGAGCGAAGTCGCACGCCGACGTGTCATAGGCAAGCAAGAGCTGGTCACGGGTGCGCCACGAGTTGTCACCGACTCGTCAGCCGCCGCGCGAGCTCGGCGGGCAGCGCATCGCGGGTCGCGGGCGCGAGCTCGAAAATGTCGACGTCCATGCGCGCTTTGAGCTCGGCGATCAGCCCTTCGCCGCGCTCGGCGATGGTGCAGAGCACGCGCGGCTTCGTAGCGAGCACGCGCTCGACGGCGCCCACGAAGCGCCCCGAGAGACACTCCATCTTGCCGACCTCGTCGATGACGACGACATCGGCGTCGGCCAGCGCTCGCGCGGAGATCGCGGTGTCGCAGACGTAGTCGATGATCTCGACATCGACGCCGTAGCGGCCGACGCGATGGCGCGACACGAAGTCCCGATGGGCCATGGTGCGCGGCTCGCCGCCGATGGGCTCGAGGCGAAAGCCGACGCGGTGTCCCGCGGGCGCTCGCACTTCACCCGTGAGGATGCCCTTGACCACGAGGCCGCGCTGCGCGAGCGCGTCGACCGTAGCCCGAGCAGCCGTGGTCTTGCCGCTGCCAGGTGGACCCGTGAGGAGGATGATCACTGCGAGATCAAAGCACGACGCGCAGCGCCTAGCTATTGCGAGCGGTCGGCGCTCGGATTCGATTCGGCCGTAGGGCTCGGTCGGCGGCCTCGTGTCCGCTAGCGATGAGCCTGGCGGGCCCGACGTCGAGCCCGTTGCGCTTCGCGTTGGCGACGCGCTTGCTCGCGTTGCCGGCGAGCCTGTTCTCGGGCGCGGCGCTCCCGATCGCGACGCGCTCGCTCGGCCGCTCTCTCGCGCGATTGTCGGGCCTGTCGCGCCTGCTCGCGGGCGCGTTCTCGCGCCTGCTCGCGTGCGCGCGCTTGTTCGCGCGCCTGTCGCGCCTGCTCGCGGGCGCGCGCCTGCTCGCGATCGCGTCGCGCCTGTTCGCGGGCGCGCGCCTGCTCGCGATCACGTCGCGCCTGGTCGCCCGTGTGGCGTTGGTGCGCATCCCGTGCGTCGCGCAGCTCGCGCGCGCGACGACGAAGACGGCGCGCTTCGGTCTCGCGCGCCTCGCGCAGCTCGCGCGCGCGACGACGCTGGCGCGCCTGCTCGCGTCGATGTCGTGCCCGCTCGCGCCTGCGGCGGCGCCATTGCTCGTGCCGTCGGTGGCGGCGATGGCGATGGTGCCCGATCCCGCCGCTTCGAGCCGGCGCGACCCCCGCGCCATAGGCTGGCGGCGGTGGCGGCAGCGCCGCGGGATGCCCGCTGCGTCTTGGCGTCGGGGCGCAGCCTGCACCGGATGTGAGGGCAAAGATGACGATGCTTGCGATGACGTGCGGTGAGCGAACGATGGACATGTGCTCATCGTCGCAGCCGAGCGCACGAAGGTCTTGACGCTGAGCTACAGCGCGGCTCAAGAGGCTTTGATGGGGGAGAGCGTGAGAACGAGGGCGCCGCAGAACGCGGCGCCCCTCGGCGAGCGCAGCGATCTACTTCTTCTTGGCCGGCGCTTTCTTCTTGGCCGCCTTCTTGTCCGCGGCGTCTTGTGCCGCCTGCTTGGCCTGCATCGCCTTCATCTGCCTCTGCATCTGCTGCTGCTGGCGGATCGCCTTGACCAGCTGATCGATGTTCTTGATGCGACGGCGCGCGTCCTTGACGGCCGACTTGTCCTGCCCCGAGCTGAGGTACTTGTTGAGCAGATCCTTGGCGCGCTGCAGCTGCGCGATGCCTTCCTCGGGCTTGCCCGCGTTGAACATGTAGTCCTGCACGAGGATGCCCTTGTTGTAGGCGATGTCGCCGTTGCTCGGGTTGAGCTTCTCGGCGGCCTGGTACTGCTTCATCGCGCCTTCGTAGTTGCGCTGGCCGCGCAGGGCGACACCGAGGCCGACCGTCGCCGCGTACTTGATGTCCTTGCTCACCGGTAGGCTCAGGACCTTGCGGAACGCCTCTTCCGACGACTTGTAGTCGCGGAAGCTGAGCGTAATCGAGCCGATGTTCATCTGCGCCTCGACGAAGTCGGGCTTGAGGCCGGCAGCCTTGCGGAACTGCGCCAGCGCGGGCGTGACGTTGCCCATCTTGAGGTGGATCAGGCCCAGCAGGTTGTAGATCGGAGCGAACTTGGGCTCCTTCTTGGAGGCCTGCACGCAGATCAGACGTGCCATCGTCAGCTGCGACTTCGAGCGCGCGTGGTCGTACAGCAGCGTGGCGAGCATGTTGTACGCCTCGATGTTGAACGAATCGACGGCCAGCGCGCGGTGGATGTTGTTGACCGCTTCGCGCAGCGCGCCCATGTCACCCTTGAGCGCGCGCAGCCGCTGCAGCAGCGCGAGGTTGGCGTAGCCCTCGGAGTTCTTGGCAGCCGCCGCCTTGCGCCAGTGCGTCTCCGCGGCGCTGGCGTTGCCGCGGCGGTAGTAGATCTGGCCCAGATTGTTGAGCGCGGGGCCGTGGTTGGGGTGCTTCTGCAGCAGCTCCTTGTAGATCGACTCGGCCTTGGTGTCCTTGCCGCACGCCTCCCAGATCACGCCGGCGTTGAACTTGGCCTCCACCAGCTTGGGGTGCTCGTTGTAGACATCGGTGAACGAGCTGGCCAGGCTCGAGCAGTTGTTCTTCACCGTGCCGGCGGTCTTCGCCTGCTCGTACTTGGCCGCCACGCTCGCGAAGCTCTTCTTGGCGTCGGCCGAGAGCTTGCGCTTGGGCTTCTTCGGCGGCGGGTTGAGCGGATCGCCCGCTCCGGCGCCGCCGCCGCCGCCGGCGACGTTCTTGGGGTTCTTGGGGTCCTTCTTCTGGCCGCCGCATGCGCCGATCGCGAAGAGCGCCGCGACGGAGAGGACCAACATTTTCACTTTGTGAGTCTTCATTTTCGTCGTCCCTCTACTTCACCGTCGTGATGACGCCCTTGCGGTCGGCCGCGACGTCGACGTAGTTGGGCTTGGCGCGAAGCTCGGAAGCGAGCGGGTACTCGGCCGGCTTGATCTGGTTCAACTCACGCTCGCACAGGCGCGACCACGCGTTGTACCAGGACAGCTCGGTCGACTTCTTGAGGCAGATCGAGAGGCCGTCGACGGCCTTCTTCTCGAGCGGCCCGGCCTTGTCCTCGAGGGTGTCGCAGTACTTGTCGGTGAAGATCTGGATGAACTCTTCACGCTGGTCGCGCGTGCGCAGCACCTTCGGAATCGGCGGCTTGGGCACGGGCGCCGTGTAGAGCGCGTCGGCGAAGTTCTGGTAGAGCTGCCCGACGCGCGCGGCGGCGGCGATCGCCCAGTGCGCCACGCGCTGCTTGATCACGCCGAGATACTGATTGCGCGTCTTGTTGAGCTTCTTGCCCTTGGCGTTGAGGTACTTGCCGAAGCGCTGGTTGGACTTCTTCAGCTTGCGCTTGTTCTTGCCCGAGAAGTCGAGCCCCTTGGGGAACTTCACGTCGAGGAAGTCCTCGAACTGCGCCTCGGCGAGGTGGAACTGCGCCTCGGCCACGGCGTACTTGAAGTCCTGCTGGCGGCGCTTGAGCTCGTCGCCGCTGGACCCCTTGTAGGCGCGGCGCCCGGCGCCCTTGGCCAGCCGCAGCGCGGTCTTGTAGTGCTGCACCGCCTTGCGCGCCATCGTGCGGTTGCGCTTGAGCACCGTGATCTTGCTCTTGGTCTCGGGGCCGCACTGCTTGCGCAGCTCGATGCGACGACGACGACGACCGCGGCGGCGGCGCTTCTTGATCTTGATGCGCGAACGAACGCGGCGAATGCGGATACAGGCGCCGTGCAGACCCTTGGCCGGACACGAAGCCCTCCACAGCGCGCGCGCGATGCGCACGTGCGCGAGGACCTTGCGGTCAGCGCCGCCCTTGCGGCCCCAGTTGCGCAGGTAGTTCTCGTAGTGCTTGCGCACCTTGCCGGCGTCGCCCTTGGCCTCGAAGATCGAGCCCAGCGAGAAGATGACGGCGGCGGTGCGAGCAGCGTACTTGCGGCGTCCGCCGTACTTCTTGGCGAAGAAGCGCGCGTCGGCGACGGCCTTTTCGTACTCGGCGCGACCGAGGCGGAAGGCGATCGCGTTCTGCATCGCCTTGGGCGCTTCCTTCTCGCCCGGGAATTTCTTGGCGAATTGCTCATAGTGCGTCGCCGCGCGGCTGTACCAGGCGAGCGCGTGGTAGTTGGCGCCGATCTGGTAGAGCGCCTTCTGCGCGAGCTTGTCCTCGGGCTTGACCTTGATCAGCGTGCTGCGCAGCGAGATGGCCAGACCGATCAGCTTGGCCGCCTCGAAGCAGATCGCCGCGTTGTAGACCAGCTCCGGCCAGCGCGCGTCGTTGGGGTACTGGTTGGCGAGGTTGGCGTACTTCTCGCCGCACTCGCGGAAGCGCTTGTCGTGCTGCAGCTGCTCGGCGGCCTTGCGCTGGATCCCGCTCTTGAGCTTCTTCAGCTGCGTGAGGAACTCGCCGTTCTTCGTGAGGTTGCCGTTCTTGAGGAACTTGTCGACGTAGCGCTCGAGCTCCGAGTAGCGCTTGAGGATGTTGAGCGCGTCGAGCAGCAGGTTGGCCGAGTAGATCGCCAGCTCGTGGCTGGAGTGATTGTTGGCCACGTCGGCAAACAGCCCGACCGCCTTCTCGAGGTGGTTGCTCTCGTAGTAGATGCGCGCCTTGCGGTACTTGATCGGCACCAGCTCGGGCGAGTTGGGCACGTACTTGATGTACGTGTCGAAGGCCGCGATCATCTTGCGCTGGTTGGGCGGGATCGGGCGCTTCTTGTGCTTGTCCTTCTTGTCGTCCTTGCGGTCGACGTCCTTGATCTCCTGGTTGACGTTGAGCGCGTTCTTCCAGGAGATGACGGCGGCGTAGGCGGCCTCCTTGAGGTGCTTGCCGCGCGGCTTCATCTTGACGACGTTGGTGTATGCGTCGGCGGCCTTCTCCCAGCGCTGCAGCTTGAAGAGCAGCTCGGCGTAGTAGAAGGACATCACGTAGGCGTCCTTCTCGCGCGGGAAGTTGTCGAGGTACTCTTTGTAGAGGTACTGCGCCAGGCGATAGGTGTCCTGGTTCTGCGTCTTCTGCGCTTCGCGGTGCCAGGTGGTCGCTAGCTCGCGCAGCACGGCCGACGCGTTCTCGCGGCACTCCATCAGCGCCGTCTTGCGCATACCGCCACGCTTCTTCAGCAGCTGGTAGACAGCGGCGAGGCGCTGGACCTCGCGCACCTGGTTGCGCTTCTGCTTGCCCGAGAGCGTGGCGCGAACGATGTTGTACTGCCAGCTGCAGAGCTTCTTCGACTTGGGGTTGAGGCCGATGAGCTTCTTGTAGACGGCGGTCGAGTCGTCGAACTTGCCCTGGTCGTAGTAGATGTTGGCGAGCCGCTCGAGCATCGTCATGGCGTAGCCGCCGCCGATGCGCTTGAAGAAGTTCCACGCGCGTCCCGGCGTGCCGACGTGCGCGTAGGCGCGGACAGCGTCCTTCTTGGCTTCCTTGACGAGGACGATCTTGCCCTTCTTGCTGCCCGACCAACGGTTGGCGTTGCGGATGACCTTGACGAACAGCTCGAGGGCGCGGCGCGGATCCTTGAGGTTGAGCCAGCACCAACCCTGCTTGTAGACGGCGTAGCCGTAGATGGCGGACTGCGGGTACTTGCCGACGCGCTGGTAGAGGGCGAGCGCCTTCTCGACCTGGTTGTTGTTGAAGTAGAACTCGGCGAAGCTGAGCAGCGCGTCCGGGATGTACTTCGACTGCGGGTAGTTTCGGATCAGGCGCGAGAAGACCTCGCGCGCCTTGTCACGCCGCTTGACCTCGGTGAGCATCGCCGCGAGGTTGAACAGCACCTCGTCCATGCGGCGATACTTCTGGTAGGCGGGCGTGCGGTAGATCTCGAGGTACTTCTTGACGGCCTCGATCATCCACTTGCGGCTGGCGTGCTCGTAGCTCTTCTGAGCTTGCTTGAGCCGACCCTTACGGCCAGCGTCGCTGGTCTGGTAGATCTTCTCGTCGAGCTCGCGCGCGCGAAACTCGTAGAGCACCTTCTTGTCGCGGAAGTGCTCGGCGAGGCGGAAGATGAAGTCCGGCTTCTCGGCGTCGTTGTTGTCGGTGACCTCGATGAGCTGCTTCAGCTTGCGAATCGCGGCGTCGGTCAGCTTGGCGACCTTGGCGCGCGTGACGCGGCGGAACTGCTCGGCCGAGATCTGAGGGCGGCGCCGTCGCTCGGTCTTGGCCTTCTTGACGGGCGCCTTGGTCTTGGCCGTTTGCTTCGCCTCGACCACCGTCTCTTTCTTGGTGTAGCGAGGCGCCGCGTCGGCTCGGCCGCTTGCAGCTAGCAGCACGAAGGCTGCTAGCGCGGCTGCGTGACGTGAGGTGTTCATCGAACAGTCTTCTCCGTACGGGTGGAAAACCTGGAAACTATATTTGAAATGCCGCGTACGTGCGTCACGCTGCGGCAAAAGGTGGTCACGGCTAAATCGCCGCTTGTCATGATCGTGTCATCGCCGTAGGCCGCGCCCGCCGCCCGAGGTGACGGCGGCGAGCTGCGCGGCGTGTAGTGCACGGTGATGCTGGCGATTTTCTCTGCGGGTGGGGTGCGCGAGTCGCCGCCGCTAGCGGCTGCAGCGCGAGGCGATCTTGTAGCGGTAGTAGCCGAGCTCGTCGCGCCAGTACTCGCCGTTGAAGGGCCAGAAGTCGTGCTCGTCGTCGGGCGTGATGTCCTTGGCGCGCACGCGGGTGTTCGTCTCGAGCTCGCCCTTGACGGTGGCTTCGAGCTCGTTCTTCTGACCGTTGATGATCTCGTACTCGACCTTGATCGACTGCTTGCGCAGCGCCTTGATCTCTTTCGAGAGGCGGCGCAGGCGGCGCTGGGCGAGGTCACCGGCTTCGCGCTGGGCGAGCGACTTCTGCAGCGAGAGGTCTTGCAGCACGACGCCGGCGATGGCGGTCGCCTTCCAAGCCGGGTCGGCGCCCTGCACCTGCTTGAGCTCGCGATCGAGCTCCTCGACGTACTTGAACGTCTTGTCGAGCGTGCGGTCACCGAGCGCGGTGCGCGCCAGACGGCCGACAGAAGCGCCGAGGCCCGCTGTCTTCTTCTGGATCTTGATCGCGTACTCGTAGAACTCGCTCGGATCCTTGTACTGGTTGACGATCGAATCGAGCTGCTTCTGCAGGGCCGGGTACTTGGCCTTGAACTCGTTGATCGCCTCTTGGCTCTTCTGCCACTGGCAGTGCTTCCAGTAGACGACGGCCTTGAGGATCAGCGACTCGGGGAAGAAGTAGTTTTCGAAGTAGGGCGCGTTGAGCGTGTGCACGTTGCCCAGCGCCTTGGAGAAGTTCTTGCGCTGGAAGTGACCCCAGGCGGCCTCGAACAGCGAGGGCAGCCAGTTGTACGACTTCTGCGGGATCTTGTCGTAGTACTTGATGCTCAGGTCGTACTGGCCGGTGGAGTAGAAGACGCGCGCGAGCGAGAGGATCGCGAGCTCTCTGAAGCGGTGGATCTCGTTCGTCTTGGGCGACTCTTCGGCGGTGCGCAGCAGCACCTTGAAGGCGCCAGCGGCCGGCTTGGCCTTGTACTGGCGGACGTGCGTGATGCCCTCCATGAACTTCGCGCGTGCGAAGAACGGCGAGGCCTGCGGCACGGCCGAGAAGAGGCTGATCGCGTCTTTGAAGTTGCCCGCGGTGTAGTGGTAGCGGCCAAGCAGATAGTAGAGCTCGTGGCGGACCTTCTCGAGCTCGGGCTGGTCGAGCTGGGCGCGCTGGTATTTACCGATCTTCTTGAGAATGCCGACCGACTCGGGCAGCTGGCGGCTGAGCGAGGCGAGCCACTTCAGCGTGGCATTGTAGTAGCGGTGCGAGTCGCCCTTCTGCACGACGCGATCGAAGTACGAAAGCGACGCCGAGTAGAAGCGCAGGTGATAGAGGGTCTTGCCCATGAAGAAGCCAGCGCGCTGCTTGTTCGCGTCACTGTCGCCGGTCTCGCCCTCGATGACCTTGTGCAGCTCGATGCTCGCGCTGTAGTAGTCCTTGTTCTCGTACAGCTTCAGCGCCTTCTGCATCGTCTTCGAGGCCGGACCGCTCTTCTCGACGGTCTCGGGCGCGAACTCGAAGTCTGCCTTCTGCGCCATCGCGGGGGACGCGACGAGCGACGCAGTGAGCAGCGCAGCAATGCTCAGTCTCATGGATCTCCTCGTTGGTTCGGTCGACATCCGAAAGGAAGTGGCAGTTAAGACGTCGCCGGTCCCACCCGCTTTTGTCCGTCAATAACGGCACAAAGGTGGGTTCAAACCCTACGTAAAGTCTGCGCACGGTAGCACCGCGCTTCGAAGGGACGCAAGCAAAATCAAGTGCGTACCGGGTGGGACCTCGCTTGACTGGAGAGCGACAGAGTGTAAGATGCTCGCGCCCGAGCGGTCGTGTAGGGCGTCGAGACACACGTCATTAAAGACACCTGTCGCGGCCAAACGTGGGACCTTCCCAAGGAGCAATCTCCGCATGCAGCGCGCGAAAGATAAGGCGATCCTGGTCATCGCCGCACTCGCAGCCTCCGCCACCCTCGTCGTCGCCGCCATCGGCTGCGAGCCCGACGATGTCGGCATCCCGTGCGACATCGGCGCCACGGACGACACCGACCAAAACCAGAACGTCCAGATCAACACGCAGGCGACGGACTGTCGTTCGCGCCTCTGCATGAAGTACGCGATCTTCAAGACCACCGTGTCGCCGGTCTGCACCAAGCCGTGCGACTCCGACTCCGACTGTCCCGACGACTCGCCGACCTGCAAAGAGGGCTACAAGTGCCTCATCGGTCAGACCGTCGAAGGTGGTCTGCAGTGCTGCAAGCTGTGCGTGTGCCGTTCGGATATCAATCTGCAGAACAACGTCGACCCGCAGCAGACCAACTGCACCGGCAAGACGGCGAAGTGTCCGAACATCTAGCTAAGGGGGATGTCCCATCCCCCTCGCCAGCCTAACGGCTGGCTCACCCCGATGTCGCTCGCTTCGCTCGCGGTCGCGCCGCGAGCCCGCGACGCTCCAAGTCCCACGACAACTCGCCGAGGCGCTCATGCGGCACGCAGCCTTGTTCTTCACGGTCCTCGCGCTCGCCGCGTGCGGCGATAGCGGTTCCACACCCGACAGCAACACCAAGCGCGACACGGGCATCGACGGTGCTCGCGACGCTACGCTCGACGGACCGGGCTCGCCCGACGGCGCCGCGGACGCTGCGGGTGACGCCACCGTCGACCGCGGCCCGCTGCCCGACCAAGCGCGTCGCGACCTGCTGGTCTTCAGCGACTCCGTGACCAAGCCCGATGGCTGCGCGCCGCCCGCGGGCGACGTGTGCAGCTCGCCGTCGACGCTGACGCTCACGGGATCCTCGGTGACGGTCAACGGATCCACCACCTGCGCCGCTGACCACCTCGACTTCCCCTTCAACGGCTGCGGTGGTGTGCTCGTCGATGGCTCGTCGGGCAACGACGTCTTCTACGACATCTCGCTGAGCCCCGGCACCTACGAGATCAAGCTCAGCGCCAGCTGGGATCCGGCGCTCTACGTCATCTCGTCGTGCTCGACCAGCGCTAGCGCCTGCATCGCCGCGTCGGACGACATCACGCCGGGCAACCTCGAGCGCGTCACGCTCAAGGTCACCTCGACGCAGAGCTATCGCATCGGCGTCGACAGCTGGGACCCGACCGAGTTTGGCTCGTACACGCTGACGATCACCAAGACCGGCACGACCGTCGACGGTGGGCCGAGCGGCGATTCGACGGTCGACGCTGGCCCCTCGCCCGATGGGCCAGGCACCAGCGGGCCGCTGGTGATCACCGAGATCATGGCCAACCCCAGCGCCGTCACCGACGGCGTGGGCGAGTGGTTCGAGGTTCACAACCCGACGGCGTCGCCGGTCAACATGCGCAACTACACCATTCAAGACCAGCCCGGCAGCGCGCAGAACAAGTTCACCATCACCAGCGACGTGATCGTGGCGCCGGGCGGCTACGCCGTGCTCGGTTTCAACGGCAACAAGGCCACCAACGGCAACGTCGACATCGCGTACGTCTATCCGTCGTCGTTTCAGCTCGCCAACGGCAGCGACGAGATCATCATGCTCGACGGCAGCAACGTCGAAGTCGACCGCGTCTACTACAGCGGTACGTTCGTCGTGTCGGGCTCGTCGACAGCGCTCAAGTCACCGGGGCTCGACAACAACGTGCTCAGCAATTGGTGCGCGGAGACGACGCCGTGGACCGGCTCAGCGGGCGACAACGGCTCGCCCGGCAAGGCGACCGTCTGCCAGTAGGCGCGGCGTTGCCGCGCGGGATTCGGGCTTCGGGCTCCAGGCTTCAGGATCGCGTGCGGGCCCACTGCACCGAATCGGCTACGCGCTCGCGAACGCCCCTGAAGCCTGAGGCCTGACGCCTGAAGCCCTCCCGTCGCACGAGCTCTCGACAGCGGGCGTGCGCTCGAGCGCGTGCTCGATGTCGTCGCACGTCACGCGGCCGCGCTGAGCGGCGTCGCTCAGCACGCGACGGTAGTGACGCCCGCCGGGCACGCCGGCGAAGAGGCCGAGCATGTGCCGCGTGATGGCGTTGGGGTGCGTGCCACGCGCGGTCCAGTGCTCGATGTAGGGCAGCATGGCGCGCGCGACATCGGGGCGCGGCGGCGCAGCGGGCGCCACGTGCGGAGCGAAGAAGCGCGCGTCGGCGACGGCGAAGAGATACGGATCGTCGTAGGCGGCGCGGGCGATCATCACGCCAGCGACACCGGCGGCGAGCTGTGCGTCGATGGCGTCGACGTCGCAGATGCCGCCGTTGATCTCGAACGCGAGGTCTGGGTGCTCGGCGACGAGGCGGTAGACGTCGTGGTAGCGCAGCGGCGGGATGCTGCGGTTCTGCTTGGGCGTCAGGCCGCCGAGGATCGCGACGCGGGCGTGCACGATGAAACGGTCGGCGTTGGCGCCGGCGACGATGCGCACGAAGCGGCGCAGGTCTTCGTAGCGCTCGAGCGCGCCGGCCCGGCCTCCAAGGGCCCGGGCCCGCTGCGGCACGATGCCGATGCGGTGCTTGACGGTTACCGGCAGGCTGCAAGCGGCGCGCATCGCGGCGACGCAGTCGGCGACGTGCTCGGGGCGCGCCATCAAACAGGCGCCAAAGCTGCCCGACTGAACGCGGCTCGAGGGGCAGCCGACGTTGAGGTTGACCTCGTCGAAGCCGCGCGCCTCGGCGATACGCGCGCAGGCGGCGAGCGCCTCGGGGTCGTCGCCGCCGAGCTGCAGGGCGAGCGGCTTCTCCAGCGCGTCGAACGCCAACAGCGCCTCGGCGTCGCCATGCAGGATCGCGCCGGTGGTGATCATCGGCGTGTAGAGCAGCGTGCGCCGGGTGATGTGCCGCATGAAGGTGCGGTAGTGCCGATCGGTGCGATCGACCATCGGCGCGACGGAGAGCGGCCACAGTCGGCCGCGGCGCGTCGTCGTCGTCGCTGTCAGGGAACTGCTCATCGCAGGACGAATAGCAGCAGCGCTGCGCGGTAGCAAGCGGGCCCGAGACCCGCACTTCTACAATCGCTGGCCACGGGCCACGGGTCACGGGGACGGGAGCGCACGCAAACGTCGTGCTCGCTTCGCGCCGCGCACGCGCATCGAGGACCCCGTGGGACGCCGCAAAACGGCGCTGCGAGGCGTGCTACGTGCATGCGGGCAAGCCTGTGACCCCAGGCCTGAGGCCCGAGGCCTGAGGCCCTGTTAGTTTCCGGGTAACCGGGCGCCTCAGGCGCCCGCCAATCGCTCAGGCGCGCGCTCCGCTACCAGTTGCTGGGCGCGTCGAAGGCGCCGCGGATCAGCACCGCGCGCGGCTCGGGCTCGTAGACGATGCCGACCACATCGAAGCGCACGTAGCTGTCGCCGACATCGTGGTCGGCGAGGTAGAGGCGCGCGGCGCGCACGATCTGGCGTTGCTTGTGCGCCGAGACCGTCTCGAGCGGGTCACCGCGCTCGTCGTCTTGGCGCGTGCGCACCTCGACGAAGCACAGCGTGTCGCCCTCGGCGGCGATGATATCGATCTCGCCGCCGGCCCAGCGATAGTTGCGCTCGACGATGCGGTAGCCCGACTGGCGTAGCAGATCGACGGCGATCTGCTCGCCGCGACGGCCGCGCTCGTGCGTGGAGGGGCCGTCGGCGGGCATGTTGCTGGGCGGTGGGGACGGGCGCCGTGCGGTGAGGCGGCGGTGCGGTGAGGCGGCGGAGGTGGCAGCGGCCTATTGGCCGTCGCTGCTCTTGCCGGCTCTCTTCTTGCGCTTGTCCGACGGGCGGATCTTCTCGCGGATACGAGCCGCCTTGCCGCGACGATCGCGCAGGTAGTAGAGACGCCCGCGGCGCACGCGGCCGCGCGAGCGGATCTCGACCTTCTCGACACGCGGCGCGAAGTACGGGAACGTTCGCTCGACGCCAACGCCGTAGGAGACCTTGCGTACCGTGAAGGTGCCGCGGTTGCCGCCGTGCCGGCGACGGATGCAGACGCCCTCGAAGACCTGGGTACGTTCCTTGTCGCCCTCGACGATGCGGACGTGGACGCGGATCGTGTCTCCCACCCGGAAGTCAGGGAAATCGGGCGCAGGCGCTCGCTGCTCGAGCTCCTGAATGATCGGCCTGACGTTGCTCATGGCACCCTACCTACTGAAATCACTTGTTGACGGGACCCGCGGCCCCTGAGGACTAGGACTAATCGCGCATGCCGAAGAATCTGTCAAGGATGATCGCGGCCGCGCTGCGCACCGATAGGTGGTTGTAATCCGTGGGACCTTCGATGGGCGTCATGTGCAGGTCGGCGCGGTCGAGCACCTCGGTGGCGAGGCCCCAGCCGGTGCCGAGCATGATCAGCACGGGCGTCTCGCGCGCCATGAAGTCTCGCACCTGCGCGCGCGTGAGCTGCTTGGGGCGCCGCACCGCCGACGTCGCGATGGTGACGGGCCGCGCGCCGTGTCGCTCCTCGACGCGGGCGACCACCTGCTCGAGCCCTGGCAGCACCTCGATCAGCTCCAGCGCCTCGCGCCGGTTCTCGTTGAAGGCGGCGCCGTGGCCTTCCTTCCAGTGCGACATGATGCGCTCGGCCAGCTCCTGCTGGCTCGACAGCGGCGTGACGACGAAGTAGCCGGCGAGGCCGAACGTGCGCGAGCTGCGCGCGATGTCGTGCAGGTCGAGGTTGGTGATGGCGGTGGTGACCACGCGCCCGCCGCGGTCATAGACCGGGTGGTGCAAAAGCGCGATGTACGTGCGCCGCGCCAGCGCCAACGTCGCGTCGCGGTCGAGCCCGGCGCGCCCGGCGCCGCTCGCCGCCGCGCCGCCACCATCGGCGCCACCCTGCCCCGCCTTCTGCAGCTCGGCGAGGTCGTCACCGCTCGGCGTGAACTCGCCCCACAGGTCTGGCCGCCGCTCGCGCGTGCGCAGCATCATCTGCAGCCGCCGCCAGCGGTGGATGCGCTCGTGGTCGCCCGAGAGCAGGACCTCCGGCACCTCGAGATCGCGAAAGACGCGCGGCCGCGTGTACTGCGGGTACTCGAGCAGCCCGTCGGCGTGCGACTCCGAGACGAGCGAGCGCGCGTTGCCCACCACGCCCGGCTCGAGACGCGCGACCCCGTCCACCAGCGCCATCGCCGCCACCTCGCCGCCGTTGAGCACGAAGTCGCCGAGAGATATCTCCTGGTGCACGAAGCTGCGCACGCGCTCGTCGAAGCCCTCGTAGCGCCCGCAAACCAGCACCAGGTGGCGTTTGCGCAGCAGCTCGTCGAGGTGCCGCTGCGCGAGCGGCTCGCCCTGCGGCGAGAGCAGCACACGCCAGGGCTCGGGCGGCGCCGCGCCATCGTCGGCGTCTTCGCTCGCCGCCCGCGCGGCGTTGCCTGGCTTGATCGACTCGAGCGCGCGCACGATCGGGTCGGGCTTGAGCACCATGCCGTCGCCGCCGCCGTAGGGCGTGTCGTCGACGTTGCGGTGTTTGTCTTCGGTGAAGGCGCGCGGGTCGACCAGGTTGACCTCGATGGTGCCCGCCTCCACGGCCTTGCCGATCAACGACGTCGACAGGAACGACTCGAAGATCTCGGGAAAGATGGTGACGATGTCGAAGCGCATCAGTCGTGCTCAGCCTGCTGCTGTCGGCTCGAAGGCCTCTGCGGCGCCGTGGACCTCGATAGTACGCGCCTCGAGGTCGACCTTGGCGACCCATGGCTCCACCAGCGGGATCATGCGCTCGCCGTCGTCGCCGCGCACCACGAGCACGTCCGAGGCGCCGGCGCTGAAGACGTCGCTGACCACGCCGAGCACGCGCTCGCCATCGCGCACGCTGCAGCCGACCAGGTCCTGGTAGAGGTACTCGTCATCGTCGAGCGCGATGGCATCGCGCTCGAGCAGCAGGCGCGCGCCGCGCAAGCGCTCCGCGTCCTCCATCGACGCCACGCCTTCGACGCGCGCCACGGGGCTGCCCGCGCTGTGGGCGACGATGCCCTCGATGCGCAGGCGCTCTCCGCTGCTGGTCTCGAGGTGCAGCCTGCCGAGGTCCGACAGCGCGTCACTGTCAGGGTTGTGCAGGCGCAGCTTGACGGCGCCACGAACGCCGTGGGGCTTGGTCACGAGACCGACTTCGATGTGCTCTTGGGCCTCGGGCACGTCGCGACGATCGGTGATTCGCTGGGCGCGGCCGGGGCCGCGGAGCTACTCGATGATCTCGAGCACCGTCCGCTTGCGGATCTTGGTCGATGCGGCGCTGAGGATGGTGCGCATGGCGCGCGCCGTGCGGCCCTGCTTGCCGATCACCTTGCCCAGGTCTTCCTTGGCGACCTTGAGCTCGATGACCGACGTCTGCTCTCCGGTGACCTCGCTGACGTTGACTTCGTCGGGCTTGTCCACCAGGGCTCGAGCGATGTACTCGATCAATTCTCTCATGGACCCGGTGTCGCTCATCTCTGCCCTCTAACTGCCGTCGTTTGCTCGACAAACGGCACGCATACGGCTCGCGTGCTGTCGGACTGCTGGTGTGTTGGCTCCCCAGTCCGCTGGGAGCTCGGAAAAAAGCTTCCCTTACAGTAACAGCATGGACTTGGCGCGCGACAAACGCCAGCCATCAGGCAAAGATAACGCGACATTCCAGGCTACATGTGCGCCGGGTCGCGTCCAAGCTATGAGCTGCCGAGGCTACGCCTTGGGAGCGCTGGCGGCTTCACGACGGCGCTTGAGGATCAGCTTGTTGAGCGTCTCGCTGGGCTGAGCGCCGTGGCTGAGCCAGTGCTCGAGACGATCGTCTTTGATCTCGAACACAGCGGGCTCGAGCGTTGGATCGTATCGTCCGATCTGCTCGATGAAGCGACCATCGCGCGGGCTGCGTGTGTCGCTGACGACGACGCGGTAAACCGGGCGTTTCTTGGCGCCGGCACGTGCCAAGCGCAGCTTTACAGACATCTGACAGTCTCCGTGGGGTAGAATTCTGCCGCGTCAGCGGCCGAATCAATCCAATCTACTGTATACAAGCGGCGGTCGATCCTGCACGCCGCGCGCGCACGGCCACCGAGGCGCAGTGCGTACCCTGATCAGCCGACTCTGTCAAGAGCGCGCAAGCACCTGAGATGCTTCTTGAACTACAAGGCGTAGACAAGCACTACGGGGCGGTCCACGCGCTCAAGACGATGGACCTGTCGACCGAGCCGGGCAGCATCGGGCTGCTCGGACCCAACGGCGCCGGCAAGTCGACGCTGCTCAAGATCCTGCTCGGGCTGGTCAAGCCCACCGCCGGCTCGGTGCGCGTGCTCGGCGAGGATCCAACCCAGCGCTCGCTCGAGCTGCGCCAGCGCATCGGCTACATGCCGGAGAACGACTGCTACATCGCCAAGCTCGACGCGGTCGACACGTGCGCCTACGCCGGCGAGCTGTGCGGCCTGCCGCCGGCCGAGGCGCGCCAGCGCGCCAACGCCGTGCTCGAATACACCGGCCTCGGCGACAAGCGCTACCTCAAGGTGCAGGCCTACAGCACCGGCCAGCGCCAGCGCGTCAAGCTCGCCCAGGCGCTCGTGCACGACCCCGATCTGCTGCTGCTCGACGAGCCCACCAACGGGCTCGACCCGCAGGGGCGCGACGAGATGCTGACGCTGATCAAGCAGCTGCCCGAGCGGCGCGGCTGCTCGGTGATCCTCTCGTCGCACCTATTGCGCGACGTCGAGGCGGTCTGCGAGCGCGTGATCGTGCTCGCCGAGGGGGAGCTTATCCACCACGGCGGCATCGACGCGATGCAGGGCAAGGACAGCGACTACTACCAGGTGCGCACCAAGGGCACGGCCGAAGCGAAGACGCTGCGCGAAGCGCTCGAGGCGGGCGGCTGTCAGGCGCTGCTCGACCTCGACAGCGGCATGCTGCAGGTACGCGTACCTCCGGGCGAGGACGCCGACGCGATCTTTCGCGTGGCGCTCGACGCCAACGTGCAAGTGCGCCACCTCGAGCGGCGCAAAGCTAGCTTCGAGGACGCGTTCCTCGACGTGTTGGCGCAACGAAAGAGCGCGGCAAGCTGATGGCCGACGCCGAGAACAAAAGCGCAGGCATCGCCGAGAGCAAAAGCGCAGGCATCCGCGACCTCGGCTACGCGCGCTACGACGGCCCTCGCCTGCCGCCGCGGCGGCGCTACGCGGTGCTCGCCAAGCAGCACTTGGCGCTCTTTTGGCGCGGCGGGCTGGTCAAGGCGGTGCTGATCGTCGGCATGCTGCCGCTGCTGATCTGCGCGGTGGTGATGTACTTCAAGCTGCAGGCGGCCAAGGCGCTGGCGGCGAGCAGCTTCAAGTACAACCTCGGCTCGCCGCCGGAGCAGTGGATCTACAACTGCGTCTACTGGTGTCAGCTGTGGTTTGGCTTCGCCATGAGCATGCTCGTGGCGGCGCCGGCGATCTCGGACGACGTGCGCACGGGCGCGTTTCATTTCTACTTCGCGCGCCCGGTGAGCAAGAGCCACTACGCCGTGGGCAAGCTGATCGCCATCAGCACGCTGATCGCCGTGCTCGCCGCGGGCCCGGGCTTTCTGCTCGGCGTGATGCGCCTGTCGCTGGCGTCGGGCAGCGACGACGCGCTCAAGTCGCTGCCGATCCTGCTCGCCGTGCTGATGTACGCCCTGCTCTTCGCGGGCACGCTGACGCTGCCGGCGCTGGCGCTCAGCTCGCTGACCTCGAAGACGGGCCACGTGATGGGCGGCTGGGCGGCGCTGTTCTTTTTGCCATGGCCGCTGGGCGAGGCGACGGCGTCCACTGCCGACATGCCCTACGTGGCGTTGATCTCGCTGCCTACCGACCTACGGCTGGTGGCGCAGTGGCTGTTTGGCGTCACGCCGAGCTACGACGTACCGGTCGCCGCGCCGCTCGGCGTGCTGCTCGCGGTGTGTTTCGGCTCGGCGTTGGTGCTGCGCGCGCGGCTCGAGAAGGTCGAGGTCTTCGCGTGAGCGCCGCGAGCACGACGCCCGCCGTGGTCTGCGACCACGTCTCGAAGTGGTACGGCCGCATCGTCGGCGTCAACGACATCAACGCCAACATCAACGCCGGCGTCACGGGGCTGCTCGGGCCCAACGGCGCCGGCAAGTCGACGCTGCTGCGCCTTCTGCGCGGCGCGCTGCGCCCCTCCAAGGGCAAGGTCACGGTGCTCGGCGAGGGCATCTGGGGCAACCGCGCGCTTCTCGCACGCATCGGGCACTGCCCCGAGCACGACGGCGTCTACGGCGACCTGTCGGGTCTCGAGTTTGTCACCGTGATGGCACGCCTCTCGGGCATGGACGCCGCCAGCGCCGAGAAGCGCGCCGGCGAAGCGCTCGATCGGCTCGGCCTCGCCGACGCGCGCCATCGCCCCGTGGGCCAGTACTCCAAGGGCATGCGGCAGCGCGTCAAGCTCGCGCAGGCCATCGTGCACGACCCCGAGCTGTTGCTCTTCGACGAGCCGCTCACCGGCTGCGACCCGGTGGCGCGCGCCGCGGTGGTCAAGCTGATCCGCGACCTCGGCCGCGCCGGCAAGACGGTCATCGTCTCGAGCCACATCCTGCACGAGGTCGAGTCGATGACCGAGGAGATCCTGCTCATCTACAAGGGGCAGGTGCTCGCCGAGGGCAACGTCTATCGCATCCGCGAGATGATCGACGAGCACCCGCACCAGATCCGCGTCGACTGCGACAACCCGCGCGCGCTGGCCAGCGAGGCCGTGCGCGACGGCTCGGTGCACGCGCTGAGCTTCCCCGCCGATGACGCGCTGCTGATCGAGACGCGCGACCCCGACAGCTGCTATCCGCTGCTGCCGCGGCTGGCGCTCGAGCACGGCGTCAAGATCCGCGCGCTGACGAGCCCCGACAACAACCTCCAGGCGGTCTTCGACTACCTGACCCGCGACCGCGGGCCCAAAGGCGTGGCGCAGTAGCGATGGCTGCAGGCAAACAAACGACCGCGACGCGACTTCCGTCGGCCGGCTCCGTGGTAGCGCTCATCGCCGCGCTCTCGCTCAAGCGCGCGCGCCGCGCCAACCTCTACAAGGTGCTGATCGGCGTGTTGTGCGTGCCGCCGCTGGCGGGCCTGCTCGCGCTGCTTTCGGATCGCGGCGGCCTGGTGTTCTTCGACATCGTCGTGCCGGTCTACGTGCGCTACCTGGTGCCCACGTTGATGGCGCTGCAGGCGGCCAACAGCGTCGCCGACGAAGTGCAGGGCAAGACGCTGGGCTATCTGTTCGCACGCCCGATCGCGCGCTGGGCGCTGCCGGCGGGCAAGTACGTGGGCATGCTCGGCGTGAGCATCGTGCTCTGCGCGGCGTCGGTGGTGCTGGTCTACCTGGCGTGCATGGGCTCGCAGGTCGGCGGCGGTTTCGGCGCGCTGGGGCGCAGTCTCGCCGCGATCACGCTCGCGTGCGTGCATTTTGGCGCCGTCGCGGTGGCCTTCGGCGCCTTCGTGGTGACCTATCCATTCGTCGCGATGCTGCTCTATGTCTTGCTCGTCGACGTGGCGCTGGGGCTGATCCCGGGCGGCCTCAAGGTGGTGTCGATGGGCATTCACCTGGTCAACGTGGCCGGCCTCTATCAACCCGTGACGCAGAAGCTCGGCTGGAGCGCTGACCCGCAGCTCGGCGTGGGCCTCTCGGTGGGCATCGTGCTCGGCGTGACGCTGGCGTGGCTGGTGATCGCGATGGCCTTCACGCAGTCGCACGAGTATCGCGTCAGCGACCAGTAGCTTGACGGTCGCGGCCAGGTCGTGGCAGAGACCCATCGAGCCAAGGAGCCGGTAGCCCATGAAGCCTTCTACCCATGTTTTTCGCGTGCTGTCCGTGTTGGCTGGCGTCGCGGCGCTGGCTGTGGTGGGCGCCTCGCTGCCGATGGTTGCCTGCAGCAGCAGCGACGCCGTCGAGGACACCTGCAACACCGTCTGCGGCGTGCCCGACACCAACCCCTGCTTCAGCCAGAAAGACAGCTGCATCGCGGAGTGCCGCGCGCTCGGCGTCAGCGCCAAGGACCGCGGCTTCAAGCCCGACGACTGCGCCAAGTGTCTGCTCGGCCTGATCGAGGCCAGCGGCTGGCAGTGCAAGAGCGACAGCGAGCGCTGCACCTTTGGCGGCTCGCAGCAGATGTGCGAGGCATTCAGCGACTGCAACAACAGCGGCGGCGCCACCTGCTTCGGCTTCAACACCAAGGCCATCGACTTTATGGACCCGCAGTGCCTGTCGGTCTGCTTTCAGCCCGACGCGGGCATGCCGACGGCGCGCGGCTTCTAGCCGAGCAGCAACAGCAGCGGTAGCAGTATGAGCGCAAAGCAGGTTCACTTCGTCGCGCTGGGTTGCCCCAAGAACCGTGTCGACACGGAGCGCATGGTCGCGCTGGCGCGGCGACAGGGGCTGGTGCCCACGCCGGACGCCGGCGACGCCGACGTCGTGGTGGTCAACACCTGCGGCTTCATCGAAGCCGCCAAGCAAGAGTCCATCGACACGATCCTCGAGATGGCCGAGCTCAAGCAGCACGGCCGGCTCGAGTCGCTGATCGTCGCCGGCTGCTTGTCGCAGCGCTATCCCGAGCAGCTGGCGCGCGAGCTGCCGGAGGTCGATCACTTCCTCGGCACAGCAGACCTCGGGCGCCTCGAGAAGCTGCTCTCGCGCGACTCGGAGCGCAAGGAGCGCGTCGTAGTGGGGCGCCCCGAGGGGCTCGAAGAGGCCGACTACGAGCGGCAGCTGATCGGTCCGCCGCATACGGCGTACATGAAGATCTCCGAGGGCTGCAACCGCCCTTGCGCGTTCTGCATCATCCCGCTGATGCGCGGCAAGCAGCGCAGCCGCACCATCGGCTCGCTGTTCGCCGAGGCGCGCGAGCTCGCCGAGAGCGGCGTACGCGAGCTGATCCTCGTCGCACAGGACAGCACCGCCTACGGCAATGACCTCGGCCGCGAGACGGACCTCGCGTCGCTCTTGCAGGCGCTCGACGAGGTCGATGGCATCGAGTGGATCCGCGTGCACTACGCCTATCCGTCGATGGTTCGCGAGCGCCTCGCCGAGGCGATGGCGGCCTCGCGCAAGGTGGTGCCCTACCTCGACATGCCGATCCAGCACGTCGACGACGAGCTGTTGCGGCGTATGCGGCGCGGCTATGGCGAGAGCCACGTCTGGCAAGCCATCGAGTCGCTGCGGCGGGCGATGCCCGACGTGACGATCCGCTCGACGATGCTGCTCGGACACCCGGGCGAGACCGACGCCGCGCACCAACGGCTGCTCGCGTTTCTCGAGCGCGCCGAGCTCGACAACGTCGGCGCCTTCGCGTTTTCCTCCGAGGAGGGCACCGCGGCGCACGAGCAGCCTGATCCCGTCGATCCCGAGCTGGCGCAAGCGCGCGTCGCCGAGGTGATGGAGCTGCAGCGCCAGATCAGCGCGCGCAAGCTGCGGCGGCTCGTCGGCGCGAAGCTCGAGGTGATGATCGATGGCGAGAGCGAGGAGAGCGAGCTCCTGCTCGACGGCCGCTTCGCCGGACAGTCGCCCGAGATCGACGGCGTGGTGGTGCTGACCGACGGCAGCGGCCAACCAGGACAGATCGTCGAGGCCACGGTCACCGACAGCAGCGACTACGACCTCGTCGCCACGCTCGACCCGAGCGTCGCCGCCTCGCTCACGCTCCAGGCTTAGTTGGGACACGCCAGCTCTGCTGGCGGGGGCGGCGAGCCACCGCGTCAGGGGGGCGTTGACCGCAGGCGCGACCCACTCCGTGCGAAATCGCAGCGGTTCTGTCTGGCATGTCGGTTGCCCACATGTATGTGCAGCCGCCGCTGGAAGCAAGGAACACGATGCGCCCCGCCGTCCTTCTCACTAGCCTGCTGTCGTTCTTCCTGACCTTCGCCAGCGCGCGCGCCGCGCTTGCCGGCTGAGGCGGAAGCGGAGGGGCTGGATGCCCCTACGGCCAGACCTGCTCGACGCACACCGATTGTGCGTCCCAAATCTGCGCGTACGACACCGCCAAGACCGCCTCGTATTGCTCCTCGAGCTGCAGCCAGGACAGCGACTGTCCCGGCGGCGACCTCTGCCAGACCAGCAACCTCGGCATGGTCTGCCGCAAGAACGTCGGCGGCACGACGCCGCCACCACCCACGCCTGATGCCGGCCCACCGCCGAGCGGCGACACGACGCCGCCGTCGGTGATGATCACCTCGCCGTCTGCGGGCGCGAGCCTCTCGGGCTCGGTGAAAGTCGTCGTCAACGCGTCCGATGACCAAGGTGTCGCCTCGGTGGAGCTGCGCGTCGACGACCAGCCGGTCTCGACGCTCAACGCAGCGCCCTACGAGTTCACGATCACGCTCGAGCCAGGTGCGCACGTGCTCTCCGCCGTGGCCCGAGACGCCTCGGGCAACGCCGGCCAAGCGTCGGTCGCCGTCACCGCGACGGCCGGCGGCGGCACGACGCCCGACCCCGGCGGCACGCCGGGCACGCCTGATCCGGGCGGCACACCGCCGACGCCGACGACGCCGACGCCCACACCTGGCGGCGGCGGCGGCGCGGGCTCGTTCGGCGCGCTGTGCAACGCCTCCACCGACTGCAGCAGCGGGCTGTGTCTGCAAGACTCGGCCTTCAACACGCGCTACTGCACGCAGCGCTGCGACAACAGCAGCTGTCCGTTCGCCGGCGCATCGTGCGAGACCGGCGCCGGCGGCGAGCGGCTGTGCGTGCTCGCCACGCAGGGCCCTGGCCTCGCGCCCGACGGCCAGGCACCGAGCGGCGGCTGCTCCGTCGGATCGAGCCCTCGGTCGAGCCCGCCAACCGCGGGCTGGCTGTGCCTTTCGCTGCTCGCGTTGGCGCTGCTGACGCGCGGACGACGCCGGCGGCGCTAGACGGACGCTACTTGCCGTCTTCGAGCGCGGCGAGCACGGCGGCACGCAGGCGATCATGGCCGCGCGCGCCGACCTGCACGTGCACGAGCTTGCCCTTGCGGTCGACGACGGCGACGTGCGGCAGGGTGCGCACGCCGTAGCTCGCGCTGACGCGGCCGTCATCGACGAGCATCATCACGCCGGGCGCCTTGGCGTCCTTGAAGCGGCGCGCGCGCGCCTCCATGAAGCGGCGCACCCGCTCGGGTGATCCCTCGACGTTGATGCCGACCACCTGCAGGCCGCGCTTGCCCAGCTCGCGCTGCAGCGCCTCGAGCTGGGGCATCTTGCGCAGACACGGCTTGCACCAGGTGGCCCAGAAGTCGAGCAGCGCGACCTTGCCGCGCAGATCGCCGAGCTTGACCAGCGTCTTGCCGTCGGGCTTGGGCAGCTGAAAGGCCGGCGCGTCTTTGCCCGGCACCGGGCCGCGCAGCTTGCCGCAGTGCTCGAGCGACCAGCGGCCGTTGATCACGACCAGCGCCGCGATGACGAGCATCACGGCCATGCCGCTGACGAATGATTTGACGCGTCGCTGCTCCATTAGAACCCGTGCTCTCGCTCGCGAAGCATAAACGCAGTCATGGTGTCGAGCCACCATCGCGCTGCGCGCGCCGGTCGGTTAGCCGCGCCAGCACCAGCAGCACCACGAACCACAGCGCCGCCACGGCCATCATGCTGTAGCGCGGCGGCGTCGGCGCGCCGAGGCGCACCCACAGGGCGACCACGGTTTGCAGCGCCACGGCGGGCAGCGCGCACAGCGCGGCGAAGTCGAGCGCCGGCAGCGGTGCGTCGCTCGCAGCATCTGATTCGGGGTCGCCCTCTTCGCGCGAGCCGAAGATCGAGTAGCTCGTGCCGAGTCCGACCACCACCGCTCCGGCGAGCGTCGCCAGCACCGGAATGAAGAGGCCGCGCGCGACGAAGTTGAGCAGCATCAGCAGCCCGTCGGCGAAACCGACGTCGTTCATGAACAGCACGTGCGAGACCACGGTGGGCAGGCGCATGGCGACGAGCTGCAGCAGCGCCAGCACCACGAGATCCGTCAGACCGCCGCGCAGCTGCCCGTCACGCAACGCCTCGAGCGTGCTGCGCGGCGCGACGATCATGCCGCCGACGCGCGTGACGAAGTCGCGCAGCCAGGTGATCATCGGCGAAGCGGTGGCCGAACGCGCGGCCTCAGCCGCGACGTCCGCTGGGGCCGCCGGACTTGCGGCTGAGGATCTGCTTGGCGGCGTTGGCCAGCGCCGCCGGGATGTTCTTCGAGCGCGCCAGCGCCTTGACGTCGTTGGGGCGCAGGTGCTTGAGCAGACGCAGCGAGCTGGGCAGCGGCGTCTTGGGGTTGTTCACCAGCGAGACCTTGATCTGGTAGTTCTTCTGCCACTCTTTCTTGTTGGCGATGAACCGGATCACTTCCTCGCTGAGGCCGCGATTGGCTGCGTAGCGCGCGGCCTCCTGCTCGCCCACGCCAGGCGAGCCGATCGCCGCCATGGCGACCGCCTTGTTGGAGTCGCGCACGAGCACCATGCGGTGGAAGATGCTGCCGATGCTGGCCAGACGAATCTTCTTCGTCACCGACATCTCGCTGATCTTCTGCTTGTTCTCGTCGTCCTGCTCGCCTTCGAACTCGAGCGTGCCGACCGGACCCTGATCCCAGCTGTCGTCGTTGAGCACCTGGGAGAAGATGTCGTCGTCGAAAGCCGCCATCTGCTCGTCGTCGAACGACATGTCGCCCAACGAAAGCGCGCTGACCAGCGCGGCCGCTGGCTGCTGTGGCTGCGCTTGCGGCGGCTGCTCCGCCGCGGCCTCGCCGAGAATGCTCGCGGCGATGGCCTTGAACTGCGGGATGCCCTCGAGCACCAGCTTGTTGCGGACCGCGAACTCGAGCAGTCGATCGACGGTCGACATGCGCGCGTGCTTATTGAAGTAGATCGCCTCGATGATGCGCGGGCAGCGCACGATGCGCTCGGCGTTGCCGGCGAGGATCTCGACCTCGCGCTCGCCGAGCGAGCGCGCGATGGCGACCATCGTCTCGTCGTGCGCCGCTCGGTTGAGCAGGATCTTCTCGGCGAGCAGCGGCTTGTCGGCGGCGTGCTCGGCGAAGAAGTCGAGCACGCGTGCGTCGAGCGCCTCGCCGAGCGCGGCGGCGAGGATGTTCTCGGGCAGCTTGGCCGCCGTTTGCTTGGCGGCCTGCGCGATCTTGGCGTCGGTATCGAGGCCGAGCTGGTATAGCGCCGTGATCAGGTCCTTGGGACCCATCGGCGCCAGACCGCGCGCGGCCATCATGCGCGCTGGCCCCGGCACGTTGGGGGCGCAGACGCGCTGGACCTGCGGCGGAAGCTGGCTGACGTCGAGTGGCGTTCGGTCGAGGGACATGCGCGCTCCGTTAGCTACGAAAGCTTATAGCCTGACGCCGGCTACGCTAGTCCTCGTCCTCCTCGACCTGCGCCTTGGCGATGATCTCCTCGGCGAGCTGCGCGGGCACGTCTTCGTAGTGGGCGAAGCTCATCGAAAACGACCCGCGGCCGCCGGTGAGCGACTCGAGGTCGATGGCGTAACGCAGCATCTCGGCCTCTGGGACTTGCGCCTTGATGATCTGCTTCTTGCCCTTGGCCTCGCTGCCCAGCACCTTGCCGCGCCGCGAGCTGACATCGCCGAAGATGTCGCCCATGTTCTCGTCGGGACACGTGACGGTGACGTTCATCACCGGCTCGAGAAGCGCCGGACGCGCCTTCTTGACCGCCTCCTGGAAGCCCTTGGAGCCGGCCATCTCGAACGAGCGGCCGTCGGAGTCGACGCTGTGGTACTTGCCGTCCTTGAGCGTGACCTTGACGCCCACCACGGGGAAGCCGGCGACGACGCCGCGCGCCATGCGCGCGCGAATGCCCTTCTCCACCGACGGGATGAACTGCTTGGGGATCGAGCCGCCGAAGATGGCGTTGACGAACTCGAGCGGATCCTCGGCGTCGGTGTCGCCCGGCTCCATATCGATGTAGCAGACGCCGAACTGGCCGCGGCCGCCGGACTGTTTCTTGTGCTTGCCTTCGACGTCGCTGGCCTTGCCGCGGATCGTCTCGCGATAGGCGATGGTCGGCAGCGACAGCTCGACCTCGACGCCCATGCGCTTGAGGCGCTCGACGACGCTGTCGACGTGCACCTGGCCCATGCCACGCAGCAGGATCTCGCTGCCGGCGCGGTCGAGGCGCAGCGAGATGTCCTCGACGAGGATGTCGTGCAGCTTGCTGGCCATCTTCTCTTCGTCGCCCTTGGTCTTGGGCGAGATGGCGTAGGTGATCAGCGGCTCGGGACGCTCGGGCGGCGGCAGCACGACGCTGTTGTTGCCGTCGCAGAGCGTCTCGCCCGTGTCGGTGTCCTTGAGCTTGCCGATACCGACGAGGTCGCCCGCGACGAATGCCGGAACCGACTCGCGCTTGTGGCCGATCATCGCGTACAGCTGACCGACGCGCTGCGAGCGGTCTCGGCTCGAGTTGAGGATGTCGCTGTCGGCCTTGAGCTCGCCGGACCAGACGCGCAGCAGCGCGATGCGGCCGATGTCGGCGGTGATCGTCTTGAAGACCTGCGCCGCCATCGGCGCGTCGTGGGCAAGCTCTTTGCCGTCGGCGGTCTTGATCGGCGGCCGGCTCACCGGCGAGGGGAACGTGTTGGCGATCAGGTCGAGCAACGGCTGCACGCCGATGTTGACGGTGGCCGAGCCACAGACCACCGGCACGATGGCGCCGGAGCTGATGCCCTTGTTGAGGCCTTGGTGGATCTCTTCCTCGGACAGCTCCATCGTCTCGAGGTACTTCTCGAGCAGCGCGTCGTCGGCCGAGGCGATGCCCTCGATCAGCTTCTCGCGCATCTCCTCGCACTGATCGGCGAGGTCGGCAGGCACGTCGCCCACCTCGACCTTGCGGCCGTCCTCGCCGAAGGTGTAGGCCTTGTTGGCCAGCAGGTCGACGACCCCTTTGAAGCTGCCCTCGCTGCCGATGGGCACCTGCAGCGGCACCGCCTGCTGCGAGAGCGTGCTGTTGATCTCGTCGAGCGCCTTGTTGAAGTTGGCGCGCTCGCGGTCGAGCTTGTTGATGAAGATCGCGCGCGGCAGGTTGCGCGCCACGGTCTGCTCCCAGGCGCGCTCGGTGCCGACCTGCACGCCGTCGGGTGCGCTGACCACGAGCACGACCGCGTCGACGGCGGAGAGCGCCTGGTCGGCGTCAGAGGCGAAGTTGGCGTCGCCGGGGGCGTCGATGAAGTTGATCTTCTTCTTGGCCCACTCGCAGTATCCAAGCGAGAGATGGATCGACGACTTGCGCTTGTGCTCCTCGGGCTCGGTGTCGAGGTTGGAGCTCTCGTCGTCGACCTTGCCGAGGCGATTGACCGCCTTGGTGTCGAAGAGGATCGCCTCGGCGAGCGACGTCTTGCCGCACTTCTGGTGCCCCACAAAGGCGATCGTCCGGATGTCTTGCGCTGGATACTGTTTCATTCGTGGATCTCGCTCGTGTCGTGTGACAGGAAGTCTCGGACTATAAACAGGTTGGTTCGAGCTTGGGAAGAGGGATCGCGGAGGATCACTAGGCTGCGCGATTGCGGCGATAGATCAATCGCAGCCCCTCGAGGGTGAGCAGATCGTCGACCTCGTCGATGGTCGTCGAGGCCTCGCCGATGAGGGTCGCCAGGCCGCCGGTGGCGATCACGCGCACTGCGAAGCCGAGCTCTTCCTTCATGCGCGTGACGAGCCCGTCGACCATCGCCGCGTAGCCGTAGTAGATGCCAACCTGAAGACAATGCACGGTATTGCGGCCCACCACGGACGGCGGGCGCTGCACCTCGACGCGCGGCAGCTTGGCGGCGTGGTGATACAGCGCGTCTGCCGAGATGGTCACGCCAGGGCAGATGGCGCCGCCGAGGTACTCGCCGCGCGGGCTGATGCAGTCGAGCGTGGTGGCGGTGCCGAAGTCGACGACGATCAGACCAAGATCCTGCTCGGCGCGCCCGAAGCGCTCGAACGCCGCTACACCATTGACGATGCGATCGGCGCCGACCTCTTTGGGATTCTCGGCGAGGATCGGCATGCCGCTCTTGATGCCGGGGCCTACCACGAGCGTCTCGACGCCGAAGTGCTGCTCGCAGCAGCGACGCAGTGGCGCGACGGCGCCGGGCACCACCGACGAGATGATCGCCGCCTCGAGCTCCGGCGAGAGCGCCGCGAGCTCGAACAGTTGGCGCAGCGCGATGGCGTACTCGTCGGAGGTGCGGTCTTCGCTGGTGGCGATACGCCAGTGACGCAGCAGACGCTCGCCGTCGAAGACGCCGAGCACGGTGTTGGTGTTTCCGGTGTCGATGGCGAGCAGCATCTCGCCATTCTAAAGCGCTACGGGGTGCGGCGGCACTTGGTCTTGACCGAGAGCTTGGGGCTCGGCGCGCTGATGTTGCCGGCGTAGTCGACCACCGAGACGCGGAAGTCGTACGTCGCGCACGGGCGCAGCTCGGCGTTGCCAGCGCACATGCCGTGGCCCAGCGAGCGCGAGCCCGGCAGCGCGACGACGACGCGTTTGTGCGGCTTGCGCCCGGGCGCGCGCTCGACCACGTCGAAGCGCAGGCGCAACGCCTTGGCCGGCGTCTTGTCGTCCGACAGCGCGCCGGCGAGCTCGAAGGCGATGCGGTCGGCGGGGCCGCAGCCGAACCTGGTGTAGGTGTGCTTGACGTTGCGCGGCGAAGGCGAGCCCGGTGCGCGCGTGTCGCGGCTCGCACCGGTGGTGAAGCTGTAGCTGAGCAGGCGCGCGCCCTGCGGCGTCGTGACGTCGAGCGAGTAGGTGGTGTTGGGGCGCAGGGCGCTCGCAGGGCTCAGCACGACGGACTCGGTGGCGTAGCCGGTATAGGCGCGCGGCGTGACTTTGACGCGATGCCCCTTGGCGCGCAGGTACGCGCCGGCGCGCAGCAGCTTGACCACCTGCGCGCGGCCGTAGCCGTAGAGCGCGATGAACGGCTTGACGTTGGTCGGCACGTCACGGGCGCCGCGCGGTGGAGAGAAAGTATCGGCCTTCGCGGCGCAGTCGGCGCGGGCCGGCGCGGGGGCGACGGCGCCAGCGGCGACAAGCAACAAAAACGAGGCGACGGCGATGGTGGTGGCGCTCATGGGACGTTCATACGGTGGCGGCCGCTGGATCTTGTGCGCGGCGGCCGCCGAGCGCGGCGTTATCTGAGCGCGCCGCCGAGCACGAGCGGGTGGCTGACGCGTCCCGTGGGCGAGACCGCCTCGAGCTTGATCATGTAGCTGCCGCGGATCGGCGCCGGCAGCATGTCGCTGCACGCGCGCAACGCGGCGAGCGCCAAGCGTGTAGCGCCGGGGCCACGCACCACGCGCCAGAACGTGGCGCGTGCGCGCTTGGGCCGCAACACGGAGACCTCCACCACGTAGGCGGCGATGGGCGCGAGCGGCCGCCCCTTGTCTTCGGGGGCGCGCTCGAGCGCGACGAGCGCCAGCGTGCGCCCGCGCGAGCGCGCGCGTTTGGGCGATACGCGGCCGCGTGGAATATACGGCTTGCCGACCTCGACGCGGGCGCTTCGCACCCAAGGCGTGGCGGCGGCGACGTCTTTCGCGAGCGCCTTGCCAACGCGCCCGCTGGCGACCTCGCGTCCTTTGTAGGTCAGCCGGTAGCGCGCGCCGACGCGCGGGCGGCGCAGCAGCTCGAGCGCCATCAGGCGCGTGCTGCTCTGCGAGCTCGTGTGGATACGAAACCGCGTGGGCGCGCGGCCGACGACGAGGCGCAGCTTGCCGCGCTCGATGGGGCTGCCGTGCACGGCGACGAAGAGGCGCGCATCGAGCGGAAGCTCGCCGCCCGGGCGCGGATAGACGGCGCGCACGCGCGGCCGCGATTGGCACTGGAAGGCGCTCGCGGATCCGGGCGCGCCGAGCGTGATGACAGCCAGCGCGGCTACGAGCTTGACGAGAGCGTTCGCCATCGAGACAGCCTATCACCCGCGCCGCGCGCGGGCGCGAGCGCGCGCGAGGCGCTTTTGCCGCTTGCGACGGTCGTCCTCGCTGGACCACGACCCGAGGTGACGCGCCCACGGCTGCGGATCGTCGCGCGGCAGCGTCAGCGGCAGCCCGCGCAGCGGCGCGAGGTCGCGGCGAGCGCGCAGCACCTCGACGATGCGATCGTAGTGTGGGTCGATCTCGTCCGCCGGGCGCGGCTCGCCGGCGTAGTCGAGGGCAAGCCAGTCGGGCCGCGTCGCGAGGTGCGCGACGAGCGACGCCGCCAGCATGTCGGCGTCATCGCGTGCGTCGCGAAAGGGCGCGATGAGCTGCACCACGCGCAGGCCGACGCTGCCGTCGTCCGCACGCACCAGCGTGACGCAGTAATAGAAGTCGGGATGCACGGTCAGCAGGCGCAAGCCCGGCAGCGCGGCGAACAGCGCGCTCGCCGAGGGCGCACCGTCGTAGGCCGGCACCGAGACCTCGAGGCGCTCGAGGCGTCGCACGAGCTCTAGCCCGGAGAGGCTGTCGAGCAGCGCGTTGATCTGGCGCGAGTCGTAGTAGTCGATGCCCACCAGCTGCAGCACGCGCACCGCCGGGAGGCCAGAAAACGTGCTCGTGCGCAGGCCGGCGAGCCCTTCGTGCGGCAGCGACTCGAGGCGCACCGCGGCGAGGGTCGCCACGTCGAGCGGCGGATCAGCCGTGGCGAGCTCGGCGAGCAGCGCGGCCTCGAAACCGCCGATGGTGTGCAGCCCGCGAAACGCCGCGCTGCGCAGCACCGCGGGGTCGTCCGAATAGAGCTCGCTGACGGTCGACCAGCCGCGCTCGGCGAGCAGCTCGTCGCGCGCGCTGTCGGCGCCGAAGCCCACTTCGCAGCGAGCGAGAAAGCCGCGCTCGAAGCGGGTCTCGCTCGGCTCGAGCGCCGCGCGCAGCGGTCCGAGCCAGCGCTCGCCGTGCTCGGCCAGCAGCGCCTCGGCCCGCGCCTCGGCCTCGGCGCTGGGCGGCGCGAGCTGCAGCTGGATCAGCTCGGCGTGGGGGTCGCCGCGCTCCGAGAGCGCGTCGGCGTAGACGCGGCGCGCTTCGTCGGACGCCGGGTCGGCGTAGACGGCGGCGAGCAGCGCGTCGAGATCGCTCGCTGGCGCCGCCGCGGGTGCGGCGAGCTCGTCGGCGCGCGCAGCAGGCATCGCGGCCAGCGCCGACGTCGCCTCGTCGAGCGCGGCGCGCGCGGCGCTCGACAGCGGCGGAGGCTCGCCGGGCAGCGCAGCGAGCGCTTGCTCGATCTTTTCGTAGAGCATCGGCCAGAACAGCGACTCCCCCTTGGGCTCGGCCAGGCGCGCGCGCAGCGGTGCGACCGTGCTCGGGTCGCTGATGGCGACCAGCCGCTCGATGATCACGTGCCACGCGTACCAGATCGAGCGCGAGGTCGCGGGCGGCTCGAGCACCATCTGCGCCAGGGCGGCGGCGATGCGCGGGTCGTCGGGGCGCTCGGCGATCTGCTCCACGCGGCGCACGAAGTGCTGGCCCAGCGGGCGGCGAAAGAGACCGGGCAGCAGCCTCGGCACGTCGAGGGCGCGCTCGGCGCTGGCGAGGCGCACCCAGGCTTCGTGATAGGCGAGCTCGCCCGCGCGCGTATCGAGCGGCGCCAACAGCGGCGCGACGCGCGCGTCGCTGGCCTCGATCAGCGCGGCGATGCGCGCGTCGCGGCAGGCACGCCACGCGTCGAGCAGCGCGTGCAGCATCTGTTGATGGTCGACGGCGTGCGCAGCGGCGGCGGCGCGCTGCAGGTGCGATGTGGGCATGCGCAGACGTTACAGCATCGGCGCCATGGAGCGCTTCAGCGACAGCCCTGCGGCTGGCCGAGGCGGTTCCCACGCACCACGATGTTCTGCAACGCGGAGCCCGAGCGCGGCGTATGGCAGAGCCACTTGCCCGACTTCTCGTAGCACGACATGCCGCTCACCGGCGACGGGTAGACCGTCATGATCGCCTGCGTGACCCAGCTGCTGCTGGTGATCGCGACGCAGTTGTTCTCGATGATCGCCACCTGCGCGGGCACGCCGCGGATGCCGACGAACGCCATGCCGTGGCCTCGATACTCGAAGTCGTTGTTGTGCACGTGGATCAGCACGCCGGCCTGTTTGGTGGAGTTATCGAGGGTGTGCTCGTTGACGCCGTGCATGTCGACGACCCAATGAATGCCGGCGGTGGGACTGTCGAGGAAGCGATTGAAGCGCACCGTGTAGCTGCCGTAGCCGCTGCCCGCGACGGCGTGGCGGTTGCGGCGGAAGGCGTTGTGCTCGATGAGCGCCGGCGTGGTGGTCTTGCCGACGACGACGCCATAGCCGCGCCCCGTGCGGATGTTGTCGTGAATCGAGCTCTTGCGCACCACGGCGTTGGCTGCGGCGACGGCGACGCCAGCGCCCGGCCAGTTGTAGAGCTCGCTGCCCTCCACGCGCCCGTCGTCGTGGGCGATGTTGATGCCGGTGGCGTAGAAGATGCCGTAGTCGGCGATGGTGCCGTCGGGGCCGCGCAGGCGCACGCCGCTGAGCGTGACCTTGGCGCCTGCCGTGCGCAGCAGGTTCCAGGTCTTGCTGGCCGGCAGCGTGTCGCGCTTGTTGGAGTAGAGCAGCGCGCCGGCGCGGCTGCCGTTGCGGCCGCCGGTGATCGTCACGCCGCCGGCGATGGCGATCTCTTTGTGGTCGGTGAGGTTGATCGAGGCGCTGGGCGCCACGTCGACGCGATCGCCCGCGACGGCGGTCTCGAGCGCGTCGAGCAGCGCGGCCGCGCTCGACACGGCGTAGGTGCGCGGGTGGGAAAGCGGAGCCGGCGAGGTGCCGTTGTCGGGCCAGTAGCCGACGATGTCGAGGATGTAGTGTGTCGTCGCGCGCGTGTAGATGCAGAGGCGGCCGCGGTCGCCGAGAGCCACGATGCCGTTGTTGGCGCGCGTCTCGCCGGCGGCGAAGTTGAGGCTCGAGGTCGCCGTCTGCGCGCGGCCCGCCGGGCGCACCACGAGATGCCCGGCCGACAGCGGCTGCGTGACGGTGACGTTGAAGGCCACCGCGCGTGCCTTCTTGGGGATGCCGTTGGCACCGGCGACCGTGAAGCAGCGCGTGGCGCCGTCGAGCACCTGCGAGCCGCTGCGGCTGTCGGTCTTGCGCAGCGGCTTGATCGCGCGATAGTCGGCGCCGGCGCCGAGGTAGCCGTTGATGTCGACGATGAGGTCCGTCGCCGTCATGACGTAGACGCAGATCTGGCCGCCCTCGCCCACTTCGACGAGCGCACCGTTGGCGGTGGCGCCGCCTGCGCGGTAGTTGAGGTTGGAGGTCCCGGGACGCGACTGCCCCTTGGGATAGGCCGTCACAAAACCTGCGCCGGTCGCCGCGGCGGCGGTGAGGTTGAGCGCCACGGCGCGCGCGTCGCTCGGGATGCCGTTCTGGCCGGCCACGCGAAAGCAGCGCGTGCTCTGCGAGCGGGCGCGCTTGCTGCCACGCTCGCTGACGCGGCGAAACGGCGCCAGCGCGACGTAGCCCGCGGCGCTGCCGAAGTAGCCCAGCACGTCGACCACGAAGTCGGTGGTGGCGATGCTGTAGAAGCAGACCTGCCCGCCGCTGCCTACGCCGACGATGGTGCCGTTGGCGGCGATCTGACCGGCCGCGAAGTTGAGCGTCGAGGTCTCGGGTTGACGCGCGCCGCGCGCGAAAGCGACGAGGTGCCCCGCCTGGCCCGGCTTGACCACCGTGATGTTGAGCGCGACCGCGCGCACGGAGCTCGGGATGCCGTCGCGTCCGGCGATGGCGACGCAGTATGCGCGCTTGGCCTGCAGCTTGGTGCCACCGCGCGTGTCGAGGCGCCGATAAGGCGCGACGGCGTGAAAGGCGGTGGTCTTGTTGTTGGCAAACGCTGCGCGGTCGTCTCCGTCGTCGCCTACGCCGCCGACCTCTCCCAGACAACCGACGCCGACGACGAGCGCGAGCGCGACCGTGACGAGCGCGAGCAGCGACGCTCGCCTCGGCGGCGACAGAAGGGCACTTCGCATGAATGACATGCCGCTCCAACAGAGCAGACCTCGTGCCATCCGAGCCGTGCGGCCTCGCGGCACCTCATTTCGAGCGGTTGCTCGAACGTCGGCGGGGGTGCACGCCCCGCCTGCAACCTCGCGTGAGCAGCGGCACCGAGTCCTTAGACTTCGATAGAGACTTGGATTTAGACTGTTTGTCGTGGCCGCAGAACAACCGCAGCAGGACCGCCGGCGCGTCTGGGTCTACCCGGTGCTGCTGCTCGGCGGCATCGCGCTGGCGTGGTTCGCGCTGCTCGTCGCCGTGCACGCCTGGCTTGGGCCCAAGGGCGTCGGCTTCTGGGCGACGATCACGGGCTATCGCGCCAGCGACATGCAGAGCGCGCTGGGCAACCTGCCGGAGGTCGTCGTCGCGATCCTCGGTATCGCCATCACCGTCGTCTCGATCGTCCTGCAGCTGTCTGCGACGCGCTACACGCCGCGCGTAACCGAGATGTTCTTTCGCGACCGCACCAACCTGCTGGTGCTGTCGTTCTTCGTCATCACCTCGATCCACTGCATCTGGAGCACCTTCGTGGTGCACTCGCAGTTCGTGCCGCACGTGCTGATCGGCGTGACGGTGGCGATGATGACGGCGTCGATCCTGGTTCTGATCCCCTACTTCGTCTACGTCTTCGCGTTCCTCGACCCCGAGCGCATCGTGATGCGCCTGCAGGAGCAGGCGCTCGCGGACGCCGTCGGCGATCGGCGCGAGCGGCGCACCGTCGACGACCGCCAAGCCAGCGTGCTCAACGGCATCGAGCAGCTCGCCGACGTGGCGATCAACTCGGTGCAGAACAAGGACCGCATCATCGCCTCGCGCACGGTGGACGCGCTCAAGGACCTCGCCGTCAACTACACCGAGCGCAAGCGCGAGCTCGACGAGTCGTGGTTCGTCATCGGCGGCGGCCTGATGCGCAACCCGGACTTCACCGTGATGGCCGAGCAGAGCGTCGAGGCGCTCTCGGCGGGCCACACCTGGCTCGAGTTCGCGGCGCTGCGCCAGTACCAGACGATCTATATCGAGTGCCTCAACGGCATGCGCGACATCAACCAGCTGGTGGCGATCAACACGCGCTACATGGCCGAGGCGGCGATCCGCTGCGGCGATCACCCGATGCTGCAGCTGGCGATCAAGTTCTTCAACACGTACCTGCGCGCCGCGATCAACGCCAAGGACGTGCGCACGGCGTACAACACGCTGCACCAGTATCGGCAGCTCGCCGAGGCCGTGCTGCACGCCGGCTGGAACGACGAGGTCATCGACCTCGCGCAGCACTTCAAGTACTACGGCCAGACCGCCAACATTCGCGGGCTGTCGTTCGTCACCGAGACGGCGGCCTACGACATGTGCCGCCTCTGCGAGGTGGCCCACGAGGTCAAATCGGTCAACGAGTGGAGCCTGCTGGAGACCTTCCTCGAGGTCGACAAAGCGCCCGAGACCGAGTCGGAGGAGCGCTCGCTGCGCGGCGTGCGCAAGGCGCAGATCAAGCTGGCGACCTACTATCTCGACGTGGGCGCCGACGAGCTAGCGCGCCTGATCTTCGAGGACATGGCCGACGAGCCGCTGACGCGGCTGATCTCGATCCGCGAGGAGATCCTCGCCGTGGAGAACAAGGATTTCTGGGAGATCATCGACCGCGGCGACAACCTCGACTATCTCGAACCGTCTCGACGGCGCAAGCTGATGGTCTTCTACTCGTGGTTTCCGGAGCTTCGGCCGAGCGTGGACGAGGAAGACGAGCCGCCCCCTCAGGCCCGCGCGGCTATAAATACGTGAGTTTGCACGAGAGCCGCGGATACCATCGCTGATCCCAGCCGTTGACGGCATCGCCATTTAGAGTTTAAATTTAGTAGTCTTGGACAAGCACGTGCGCGCTGCGTAGGTGGGAAAGTGCTCCCTCTGCCAGCGCGGCACCGATGATAGCGAGCGCCGCTCCGCCGCGAGGAGGGTTGGGCGATTGCTCGTGGGGGGCCTCGAACAAATCGAATGGAGTACAGTCTCCACGAAGAAGCCCCGCGGGTACTCGTCGTCGACGACGAGAAAGTCATCCGCGAGATTCTAAGCGATTTTCTAACTATGGAGGGTTTCCTCGTCCGCACGGTCGAGGACGGCGAAGCTGCGCTCGCCGAGCTCAAGCGACGCTCCTACAACCTCGTCATCTCCGACCTGAAGATGCCCAACATGGGCGGTCTGGAGCTGCTCGAGCAGATCAACGAGCACAACCTCAACGTGCTCACGGTCATCATGACCGGCTTCGGCACCGTCGAGACGGCGATCGAAGCGATGAAGAAGGGTGCCTACGACTACATCCTCAAGCCGTTCAAGGTCGAGGAAGTCGTGCACATCGTCCAGCGCGGTCTCGACCGACAGCGCCTGCAGCTCGAGAACATCCGCCTCAAAGAGGCGCTCTCGCTCTACAAGATCTCCGAGGCCATCAGCCAGAGCCTCAGCCTCGACCATATCCTCAATCTCGTCATCGACACGACGCTCGAAGAGATGAAGGCGGACATGGTCACGCTGATGCTGCAGGACGGTGACGACGAGCACTACTTCGGCGAGCGGCTGCGCCGCTGCAACATCGAGGGCGCCGACGAGGAAGACCTCTGCGGCGAGCTCAACATCGAAGAGGTGTTGCGCTTCTACGCAGAAGACCGCCCGCTGCTCGCACATGGCGCGCAGAACAACCGCTTCTTCAAGCGCCCGCCGCGCTCCAAGCGCATCACGTCGTTCTGCTCGATCCCGCTCAAGGAGCGGCATCGCGTGATCGGCATGCTCAACGCGTACAGCTACCAGCGCGGCTTCAAGTTCACTGAAGGCCAGCGCAAGATGCTGGCGATCATGGGCAGCCGCGCCGCGGTCAGCATCGAGAACGCCAGCCTCTACGAGAACCTGCTGCAGTCCAACCAGGACCTCGAGGCGGCCAACCTGAGCCTCGAAGAAAACTTCCGCCAGACCATCGTCGGCTTCGCCAACGCCATCGAGGAGAACGACAACTACACGCGCGGTCACTCCGAGCGTGTCTCGATCTACTCGAAGCTCATCGCCGAGGGCATGAACCTCGACGCCAAGATGGTCGACCGCGTCGTGCTCTCGGCACAGGTCCACGACATCGGCAAGATCGGCATTCCCACCGAGAAGCTCAACAAGGCCGAGAAGCTCACCGAGGAGGAGTTCGCGCTGCTGCGCACGCACCCCGAGAAGGGCAAGCGCATCCTCGAGCCGATCCCGTTCTTGCGCGACCTGGTGCCCGGTGTCTATTGCCACCACGAGCGCTGGGACGGCAACGGCTACCCGCAGGGACTAGCCGGAGAAGACATCCCGCTGCTCGGCCGCATCATCGCCGTGGCCGACTCCTTCGACGCGATGACCTCCGACCGCGCCTATCGCCAGGCGCGCCCGATGGACGCGGCGCTGGCCGAGATCAAGCGTTGCCGCGGCACGCAGTTCGACGTCGAGATCGCTGACATCTTCCTCGAGGTGATGAACGCGCGCGCCGAGAGCGAGGACGGTGTGCTCGCCGGCGCGGACGCCGACGCGATCCGCGACGCCAACGAGACGCTGCACCCGCGCACGGTCGCAGTGAAGAAGGAGCGGCATCGCCGCGAGACGGCCGTCTTTACGTCGGCGCCCGAGCTCGACGACGATGACGACGACGTCGACTACGGTCAGATGCTGACGCACGAAGAGCTGACCGACCCGGGGACGCCCAAGACGCGCGCCGCGCAGCGCCTCGCCGAGGCAGACGCCGAGGTGTCGGCGTCGGCGGCGACGATCCCGGGCGACGGCAGCATGCCCCCCGCTGGCAATGGCTCGGGCGGCAATGGTGCTTCGGGCAAGACCTCGTCTGCGCCGCTCGACGACATCGCCACCGCCGACACGGCCGATGGCGAAGGCTCGCAGCGCGCGGCGGCCGGCACCGCCGAAGACGAGCAAGCGGCAAGCGCCGCCAGCTCGAGCTAGAGCCAAAAGCTAAGACACGCTACTGGCAGAGCGCGTAGGGTGCGTTGTTGACGAACACGCACTGGCAGCTGCTCGTCGGCTTGCCGCCGCAGTTCGAGCACTGATAGCTCTCGGCGAGGGTGTGGTCGGCCCCCTGCGTGGTCCATTTGTAGACGCTGCCGTCGGTGCCGATCATCGCCGCCTTTCCGGGGCCGAGCCAACGGCAGGTCGGGTTTCTCGGCTTGTCGCGCAACGGGCCTTCGAGGCCTGGCGACGCGAACATCGCGCGACACGTCGCAGGCGTCGGGCAGCTCGACGTCTGTGTGGTCGTGTTGTCAGTGCTGTTGGTCTTGCCGTCGCCGTTCTGATTGACGAACGTCTGCTGCACGCGCGTCACGGTGGTGATGGTCTGCTGGCCGTCGTAGCTCTTGGTCACCGTCGAGACGGAGTCCAGCGTGAATGTCCAGCCCGGCTGGTTGTTCTTTCCCTCGACGATGATCACATCGCTGGTGGTGGTGGTCGTGGTCATCGTACTGCCGACCACAGAGCGCACGATCCTGCGCGTCTGCGTGTCGCCGGCCTTGGGTCCTGTCGTGTAGCTCGCGTCGGCGGTGGTGGTCTCGGTCCAATCGCCGGGCGTTGTCGGCGGCGGCGGCGGATCTTTCGGCAGCGGGTCGGCCGAGCAGGTGACCTTGGCGCTGCGCGGATCGGCGACAAAATCGAAGAGGGCGGCCCACTCGTTCTTGTTCTTCTCCCACGAGCCGGGGGCCCAGTACGTCTGCGCGCCGAAGGTCACATCGAGGTTGCTCGCGACAGCCGCGTCGCCGCAGAGGATGTCGTGCAGACAGCGGCCGAGCTCGAAGCTCGCGCGCGTGACGTTGCCGGGGCCGAGCAGCTTGACCGGCTGGGCGTGCACATCGCCGCCCACCACGGGGCACTGCGCGAGCTCGGTGGGCTGTTTCTTTTCGTCCACGCCGAGAACGGCGCTCCTGATCACCGCGCCCGCGATCGCCGCGCCAAACCGCATCGCCGGCGAGCGCGGCGGCGCCCCGCCGTCGGGGTTGAGCTTCGTTATTGACGAGATGCTGGTGTGAAAGAGCGATGGGTCGAGCGCGTAGCTGCCGCGTCGCGTGTAGTGCACCTCGTAGTGCAGGTGCGGCGCCTTGGTGCCGCTACGCCCGGTCTTGGCGAGCTCTTCGCCCGCTTTGACCTGACGGCGGAACTTGCCATCGCGCAGCCGGTAGATCTGGTCGATGGTGCGTGTCGTGCCTCCCGAGGTGACGGTCACCGAGCAGAGCGTCCGATTGGGATACTGCAGCTCGTACCACCAGGGTTGTTCGAGCGCGTGGCCGCGACAGGCGAGCGTGTAGGTGCCGCTGACGGGTGCGTAGACGGCGGAGGTGATGAGCAGCAGCTCGAAGTCGGTGAGGGTCAGCGGCTCCGTGCTGGTGAAGCGCTCGCCGATACGCTCGCCGCGCTTGAACTCCGCAGTGAAACCTGTCACGTCGCTCACATGTAGGTATTTCGCCGTGAAGTCTGGCTTCTCGCTCGATTTGAGTGAGACGCTGAGCATGCCGGTGTCCTCGTTGCGCAGTACCGCCACGGCGTCTCCATCCCAGACCGCCAGCGCCGGCGTACCGTCGATCGCCTTCAGGTCTACGCCCAAATGCATGCGTTTGCTGAACTCGCGATAGGGATTGAAGGGCGAGTTGAGCTTGATGCTCGCCAGCGGGTCGACCGTCGCTGGCGGCATCGATGTCCAGTCGATCTCGGCCGTCAGCTTGGTGGCGCGCCCGCTCTGCTCGAGCTGCAAGGCACCGTGCGGCAACGACACGCACTCGCCCGAGCCGCCCTGCTCGCAGAGCTGCACTTGTCGGATGCGAAGCGGCGCCTGTTCGATAGTGAAGAGGAACTTGGCGCTGCTCGACCCGCTGCGCGTGAAGGCCTGCGGCGGAAGCTCCGCCACCAGCTGCGCGCTTCCGCTCGCGTCGCGGCGAACCTCGGCAGGCAACGCCCGCGCGGCGACCGTCTCGCCATCGCTGTCAGGATCGTCATCGGCGCCGCTGGTGTCGTAGATCACGCGCAGCGAGACGGTCTTGATCACGTCGTTGTCGAGCTCGGCGAGCTTCTGAGCGTCGAGCGCGAGCGTGACGCGCAGCGGCTTCTTGATCGCTGCCGGCAGCTGCGTCAGGTGCAACCGATAAACATCCGAAAGCGCCGCGACGCCGGCTTCGACCACGGCCGGGATCGCGCTCGGCGTATACGCCGCGAGCTCGGCTTCGCCCGCCGTGTCGACGGCGCCCGCGTCGAGCTCGATCGTCAGCGCCCCCTCTGTGATCTGCGTCGCGCTGCCGTCGAGCTTGGCGGTCACGACGGCGCGAGGCGAGCGCACGACGAGTGACAGGCGAACGGGGCGCGCGTTTTTGGCGCTCGCGATGGCAATCCTCAGCGGCTCGTCGCCCGCATCGCTCGGCACGTCGAGGTCAAACGCCCAGCCCTCGTCCACGCGCCGCCAGTCGACCGCGCGCTGCGCGCCCTGCACGCTGACCGCGAGGTCGGCCGCGTCGTGCTCGGGGGCCGAAACGATCACGGTCTGACGCGCGCCGGCGCGCACGAGCTCGCCGTCGTGCGGCTGGAGCAACGACAGCGCCGCTGCGGCGGGCGGCGACGGGTCGTTGCAGGCGGAAGCGGCGACGACGAGGGAGACGGCGAGACAGAGGCGCTTGATAGTCATGGCGGCAGCTAGAAGCACGCCATATGCCAGCGCCAGAGCCCACGATTTCAGGCACTTGGCGCACTGCTGAACGGCCGCCGCGCATGGGACAGCTGTGCGACTGCGCGGTGTCGCGGGCCGGTTGATCTTGCGCCGTTATCGCGGTAATTCGACCGCGTCAGCGGTCGAAATCAATCTGATATTCCTCGCGGCGCGAGCCGCGTTGAATCCGCGACGCTCACCGCAGTTCCTCACCGCTCGAGATGCCGATGACCGATCGTGAACCGAGTCTTGTCTACACCTCCATAGAAGAGGAGATGCGCTCGTCGTTCATCGACTATGCGATGAGCGTCATCGTCTCGCGCGCGCTGCCCGACGTGCGCGACGGCCTCAAGCCCGTGCACCGGCGCATCCTCTACGCCATGCACCAGCTGCGGAACACGTTCACGCAGCCCTACAAGAAGTCGTCGCGCATCGTCGGTGACGCCATGGGTAAGTTTCACCCGCATGGCGACTCGGCGATCTACGACGCGCTGGTGCGCATGGCGCAGGAGTTTTCGCTGCGCTACCCGCTGTGCGACGGCCAGGGCAACTTCGGTAGCATCGACGGCGACCCGCCGGCCGCGATGCGTTACACCGAGGTGCGGCTCACGCGCATGGGCGGCGAGATGCTCGCCGACATCGAGATGGAGACCGTCGACTGGACTCCCAACTACGACGAGAAGGAGCTCGAGCCGGTCATCCTGCCCACGCGGCTGCCGCAGCTTCTGATCAACGGCGCGCAGGGCATCGCGGTCGGCATGGCGACCAACATCCCGCCGCACAACCTCAACGAGATCATCGACGCCACGATCGCGCTGACGCGCAACCCGTCGATGACGACGGCCGATCTGATGGCGATCGTGCCGGGCCCCGACTTTCCCACGGCCGGCTTCATCTACGGCCGCGAGGGCATCGTGCGCGCCTACGAGACCGGGCGCGGCCGCGTGGTGATGCGCGCGCGCACCCACGTCGAAGAGGTGCGCCGCGGGCGCGAAGCGATCATCGTCGACGAGCTGCCCTACCAGGTCAACAAGGCGCGTCTGATCGAGAAGATCGCCGCGCTGGTCAAAGAGAAGCGCATCGAGGGCGTCGCCGATCTGCGCGACGAGTCCGACCGCCACGGCGTGCGCATGGTGATCGAGCTCAAGCGCGACGCCGTCGCCGAGATCCTGCTCAACCAGCTCTACAAGCAGACGCAGCTGCAAGATTCGTTTCACGTCAACATGGTCGCCATCGTCGAAGGGCGGCCCGAAGTGCTCAGGCTGCGCGACCTGCTCGAGCACTATCGCGAGCACCGCATCGACATCGTCACGCGGCGCACGGTCTACCAGCTGCGCGAAGCCGAAAAGCGCGCGCACATCTTGGAAGGCTTGAAGATCGCGCTCGACAACCTCGACGCGGTCATCGCGCTGATCCGCGCTTCCGCCGGGCCGCCCGAAGCCAAGGCTGGCCTCGTCGAGCGCTTCGGCCTGAGCGAGATCCAAGCGCAGGCGATCCTCGACATGCGGCTGCAGCGCCTCACCGGCCTCGAGCGCGACAAGATCCTCGCCGAGCTGGCTGAGGTGCGCGAGAAGATCGACTACTACCGCTCGCTGCTCGCCGACTCGGCGAAGCTGCTCGAGGTCGTCATCGAGGAGATGCTGCAGCTCAAGCAGCAGTACGGCGACGGGCGCCGTACCGAGATCGTCGATGCCTCGGGCGAGATCGCCGTCGAGGACCTCATCGCCGACGAAGAGATGGTCGTCGCCGTCACACACTCGGGCTACATCAAGCGCAACTCGCTGTCGGAGTACCGCGCGCAGAAGCGCGGCGGCAAGGGCGTCACCGGCATGTCGATGCGCGACGAGGATTTCGTTCGCGAGCTGTTCGTGGCCAACACGCATGACACGCTGCTGATGTTCACCAACACGGGGCGCGTCTTCAGCAAGGTCGTCTACGAGGTGCCGCGCTCGTCGCGCGCGTCGCGCGGCAAGGCGCTGGTCAACCTGCTCGACCTGCGCGAGGGCGAAACCGTCCAGCAGCTGATGCCGATCAAAGAGATCGACGACGAGCACTTCGTCGTGATGGCGACCAAGCACGGCTACATCAAGCGCACGGCGCTGTCGGACTTTTCGAACATCCGCAGCACCGGCATCATCGCCATCGATATCTCCGAGGGCGACGAGCTGCGCGACGTGCGGCTGACCGACGGCTCGCAGCACGTGATGCTCAACACGCGCCAGGGCATGGCGATCCGCTTCGACGAGAGCGAGGTGCGCGCCATGGGCCGCACGGCGCGCGGCGTGCGCGGCATCAACCTGCGCGAGGACGACGGAATGGTCGGCATGGCGGTGGTCACGCCGGGCTCGGGTAGCGCGCTGCTCACCGTCTGCCAGAACGGCTACGGCAAGCGCTCGCCGGTGAGCGACTTCGGGCCGCAGGGGCGCGGCGGCCTGGGGCGCATCGCGATCAAGGCCAGCGAGCGCAACGGCCCGGTGGTCGCTGGTCGCGTCGTCGAGGACAGCGACGAGGTGATGATCATCACCGACGTGGGCAAGGTCATTCGTATGCCCGTCGCCGACATCTCGCTGATCGGGCGCAACACGCAGGGCGTGCGCTTGATCCGCCTCGAGGAGGGCGAGCGCGTGGTGGGCCTCGAGACGCTCGCCGATCGCGACGACGACGACGGCGCGCACGACGGGCAGAACGGCGGCGCCGAGCCACCGACGCCGGCGACGCCCACGCCCGACGTACCTCAGGGAGGAAACTAGGCCATGGCGCTCAAACGCGACCAGTCACAGATGATCTTCGAGCGCGGCGCCAAGGTTATCCCCGGCGGCGTCAACAGCCCGGTGCGCGCCTTTCGCGCGGTGCAGGGCAAGCCGGTGGTGATCCATCACGCCAAGGGCCCGGAGATCTGGGACGTCGACGGCAACAAGTACATCGACTACGTCGCCAGCTGGGGTCCGATGATTCTCGGCCACGCGCCCAAGTCGGTGATCGCTGCCGTCACCGAGGCGGCCTCGCGCGGCACGAGCTTCGGCGCGTGCACGGAGGCCGAGGTCGACCTCGCCGAGCAGCTGGTTCGCATCGTGCCGTCGCTCGAGAAAGTGCGCATGGTCAACAGCGGCACCGAAGCGACCATGAGCGCGCTGCGCCTGGCGCGCGGCTTCACCAAGCGCGACAAGATCATCAAGATCATCGGCGGCTACCACGGCCACGTCGATGCGCTGCTGGTCAAGGCCGGCTCGGGCGCCGCGACCTTCGGCGTGCCGGACTCGGCAGGCGTGCCGGCGGGCACCGCGCAGGACACGCTGCTCGTCGAGTTCAACGACCTCGACGCCGTGCGCGCGCATTTCGAGGCGCACGCAGGGGCCATCGCCGCGATCATCGTCGAGCCGGTGCCGGGCAACATGGGCTGCGTGCCACCGGGGCCGGGCTACCTCGAGGGGCTGCGCGAGCTGACGCGCGCGCACGGCGCGCTGTTGATCTTCGACGAGGTGATGTGCGGCTTCCGCGTGGCGCTCGGCGGCGCGCAGGCGCGCTACGGCGTGACGCCCGACCTGACGTGTCTGGGCAAGATCATCGGCGGCGGTCTGCCGGCGGCGGCGTACGGCGGCAAGGCCGAGATCATGAACCAGGTCTCGCCAGACGGGCCGGTCTACCAGGCCGGCACGCTGTCGGGCAATCCGCTCGCCGTCGCTGCCGGGCGCGCCACGCTCGAGCTGCTCGAGCGCGATAACCCCTACGCCGAGCTCGAGTCGCGTACCGCGCGGCTGTGCAAAGGCATGCTCGGCGCCGCCGAAGAGATCGGCGTGCCGATGACGGTCAACCAGGTGGGCTCGATGTTCACGGCCTTCTTCAACGAAGGTCCGGTGACGGACTTCGCCTCGGCCAAGCGCTCCGATACCGCCCTCTTTTCGCGCTTTCATCACGAGATGCTCGAGCGCGGGATCTACCTGGCGCCCTCGCAGTTCGAGGCCGGCTTCGTCTCGGTGGCGCACCTCGAGTCGCACCTCGACCGCACCCTCGAAGCAGGGCGCGAAGCGCTGCGCGCGGCGGTCGCCAGCGGCACCGCAAGCGCCTGATATAACAACAAAAACAGCCCTTCCTGATCGGCCCGCGTTTTATTACGCAACGCGTTGACCAGACGACAACCCGTGTGCTATCCAGCGCGGCGTTGTAGGGGGGCTTTATCGATCCCGACGCCAAGAAAATGTGGCGCAGTGCCATGCGTTACAGCGCGGTCGGGCTCGAGATGGGGATCGCTATCGGGGTCTGTACGGCGGCAGGGTGGTGGCTTGGCGAGCGCTACGGGCACAAGACAGCGTACCTGCTGGGCGGTCTTGGTCTGGGCATCGCGGTGGCGGTACGAGCGATTGTCCGGGTGGCGCAGATGGGACTTCGGGAAGCCCGCGAAAACGACGACGAGAGCAGCGACCAGCAATCGGAAAAATGACCGAGCCGCGTCAAGACAGCCTGCCAGCCAAGCGACCGACGATGATCGTCGAGCGATTGGCGCTGGTGCTGACCGCGACGGCGACGCTGATCTCGCTCTTCATCACCACCGCTGACGTGACGCTCGGTCTGCTGGTGGGCGGCATGCTCGGCAGCGCCAACTTCTACGCGTTGCGCTGGCTGATGAGCGGCATCCTCAAGAACAACCCCGACGGCGCGCCCAAGCGCAGCGGCCTGGTGATGCTGCTGATGCTCAAGTTCGGCTTGATGGGCACGGCGCTGTTCATCGTGATGCGCTTCGTGCCGCTGTCCGGCACCGCGCTGCTGATCGGCGTCTCGCTGGTCGTCTTTTCTATCTTCGTCGAAGGCCTGCGGCTTGTCCTACGCGCGGCGTCAGAGCCCGAGCCCTCCTCTCGCGGGGCCGAGGAGCCGTGAGGTAATCGATGGGTGAGCACACCACCTGGATCCACCTGATCCCGGCTTACTGGAACCTGCAGGAATGGGCAGGCAAATACCTCGAGCGGCACTGGAAGCTCGAGGTGGTCGGTCTCGGCCGCACGCACTTCACCATGATCCACGTGGTCATCGGTGTGGTCGTGGTGCTGCTGCTGACGCTGCTCGGCCTCTCCTACCGGCGCCGCGTGGCGGCGAGCCGCGACGACCGCTTGGTGCCAGAGTCGCGCTTCGGCGTGCGCAACCTGTTCGAGCTGATCATCGACGCCACGCTGTCCATCGGCGAAGGCGTGATGGGGCGCGAGAAGGCGGAGAAGTTTCTGCCGCTGCTCGGCACGCTGGTCTTCTTCATCCTCTTCAACAACATCATCGGCCTGGTGCCCGGCATGGTTCCGGCCACCGATACGCTCAAGACCAACTTCGGCATCGCGCTGCTGGTCTTCTTCATGACGCACATCGTCGGCGTCAAAGAAAGCGGGATGAGCTACTTCAAGCACTTCCTGGGGCCGATCTGGTGGCTCACGCCGCTGATCCTGCCGATCGAGATCATCAGCCACCTGATCCGGCCGATCTCGCTGTCGCTGCGTCTGCTCGGCAACATGTTCGCCGACCACAAGGTCCTCGGCACCTTCTTCCTGCTGGTGCCGATCTTGGTTCCGCTGCCGTTTTACGTGCTGGGCATCCTCGTCTGCGTGGTGCAGACGCTGGTCTTCACCCTGCTCAGCATGATCTATATCGACCAAGCGATGGCTCACGAAGAGCACTAGCCGTCGCTAACAACGCTGTGTCGCAGCCATGCGGCGCCTGCGAGGAGCTTCTGAAAATGAACCGCACCATCAAACTTGGCCTTTCCTTCCTGTCCGCTCTGTTCGTGCTGCTCGTCGCTGGCGTCGCCTTCGCCGCCGATGGCGCCGCGGACAACGAGTTCACCATGAAGGCGTTCATCGGTATCGCCTGCGGCCTCGGCATCGGCATCGCGGCGTTCGGCGGCGCGCTCGGTCAGGGCCGCGCGGCCTCGGCGGCGCTCGACGGCATCGCGCGCAACCCCGGCGCCTCGGGCAAGATCTTCACCCCGATGATCCTCGGCCTGGCGCTCATCGAGTCGCTGGTCATCTACTCGCTGATCATCTCGATCCTGCTGCTCGGCAAGATCTAGTCGTCGAACAAGCGCATTCGCGCTTGCCCGACGCCCAGAGTCATCTCTAGGGGGGCTGTCCCAGCCCCCCTCGGCGGCTAGAGGCGGCTCGTCGCCGCCTCACCCCCGATGTCGCTCGCTACGCTCGCGGTCGCGCCGCAAGCCTGCGGCGCTCCAATCCACCGAACTCTCGTGCCTCGGCGCTGCGAACGTGACCGCAGCACGGCGCGGTTGTTACATCAACAAGCGTATCCATCGCGAGACAGCCGTGCGGGAACGCGCGCTCGTTCCTCGTACACGTTGCACATCGCAACACGCACGCCGCACCTACCCGCGATATCCCACGGCTTCGCCGCTAGGCTCCCGTGGCCTGCATCTTGCTCAGCTCGCCTCGCGTGAGCGAGCGTCATCTAGATAGCAGCGGTATCGTCGCCATCGCCGAGCTGACCGCGCCGGCATCGCCGCGCTTGGTGCGCGAAGCGCTCGCTGCGGCGAGCCAGGTGCGCGTAGGCGCCGGCCATGCCGAGTGCGGCGTGCTGCTCGCGCTCGGGCCGCGCGAGATGGCGGCGCTCTTCGAAACGCGCCTCGAAGGCGAGCCGGACGAGCGCCTCGCGATCTGTACCTTGGTCGCGGATGCGTCGCTCACGCCGTCGGCGGCACGCGACGTTCGCGATGCGGCCTCGCGGCTGCTGCGCGCCGAGGGCTTGGCGGCGCTGGCGTGGCGCGTCGTCGAAGGCGAGCACCACAGCTGGTGCGAGCAGCTGCTGATCGGACGTGGGCATCGGGCGCGCGGCGAGCTCGACCTGGCGCTGGCCGCAGCGCGCGAGTCGCTGCAAGCGCGCTACGCCGAGGAGGTGGTGGTCGGCTCGCTGGCGCCCGGCGTGCTGCGCTATCGAGCGCCGGTCGCGCCGCACGAGCTGATGGGCTGCTTCGCCGACCTCGCCGACGAGCGAATGGCGGCGCGCGTGGTGATCGTGCAGGTGGACACCTGCCGCGCCGACGCCGAGCCACACGACGCGCTGGCCGCCTGGCGGGTCTTCGGCCCAGGCCAGCGGCTCGCCTTTGATGGGGCGCTGGCCAGTCTAACCGCCAACCGGCGCGCGCTCGCCGACAGCCTCGGCGCCGTGCCGCGGCCCGTGTCGACCGCGCGCCTGCAGACCTCGGGCGCGATGCTCGACCGCACGCTCGAGCGGCTGACGACCAGCGGCGCGGCGCGCGACATCGCCGAAGGGCTGCGCTTCATGCTGCCACCGCCGCGCCCAGCGCTCGCAGATGCCGACGCGCGGCAACGCTACGACGCCGAACGTCGGCGTCTCGGCGCGCTCGGCGCGTGGGAGGGCCCGGCCGCGGTGGCGGGAACCGACGGGCAGATGTTGGTCGGCGCCGTCGACCGCCTCGGTCAGCGCACGCTGCGCTTCGCCAGCAGCGCCACCTGCCGCGTGGTGCTCAGCAGCGAGCCCGTGCGTGGTCTCATCGACGAGGGCGACGTGGTGGTCGACGGTCAGCTCGCCGCCGGCGAGATGATCGTCGCCGACACCGGCAGCGGACGTCTGCTGCTGCCGGGCCGCGCTGACGTGGCCGCGCAGCCGCACACCACATCGGACAACAGCAGCACGCTGCTCGAGCTCGGCGAGGCCGCCGCCGCGCGACGCACCCACGCCCGGCTGACCCTCGACGAGCCTGCGCTTCGTCGTTTCGCTTGGAGCGAGAGGCGTCGCGCGGCCTTGGCGCGCACCGTCGCGGACGGCGCCGAGCCCATCGAAGGCCTCGCGGGTCGCGCGTCGCTGGCGCTGCTCGATGACGGCACCGCGCGCGTCAGCGAGCTTCTGCACCAGCGCGTCACCGGCGTGATCGTCGACCCCAGCGACGAAGGACGCGGCATCGAGCTCGACGTGTTCGTCGGTCCGGCACAGGGGAGGCAGGTCGCCCTGTCCCATCCGCTGCTCGACGAGCGCAGCATGGCCGCGCTGTGGCGCGCCTTCGCACTGCGTGACGAAGCGTGTCGCGTGGACGCCACCTGCGACGCGACCGCCGACGAGCGCGCGATGAAGCAGCGCATGCACGAGGTCATCGAGCAGGCGACGGCGGCGGCTGCCGAAGGGCGCGGGCTGATCGTGCTCAGCGACGCCCTCGTCACCAGCAGCGAGCGGCTGCCATTGCCGATGGTGCTGCTGGTCGGCGCGCTGCATCGCGCGCTGAGTGCGCGCGGCCTGCGCCGCAGCGTCAGCGTCGTCGCCGAGTGCGGCGAGGTGCACGAAGGCCACGACGTGGCGGCGCTCGTCGCCTACGGCGCGACGGCGGTCTACCCCTTCGCGCTGCTGGCGCTGGCGCGGCGCGGCGCGCGCACCGCCGCGGCCGCCGATCAAGCGCAGGCTCGCGCCACGCGCGCGCTGCTCGAGACGTTGCGGCGCGCCATCGCCAACGCCGGCCTCACGTCGGTGATCGGCTATCGCGGCGCCGCGCGCTTCGATGCGGTGGGCCTCGACGAGGACGTCGTCGACTACTTCATCGAGGGCACGCGCTTCAGGCTCGGCGGCCGCACGCTCGGCGACCTTTGGCACGACGTGCGCCAGCGCGTACACCCTGCAGGCTCGGCGCCGCTCGAGCTCGATCCGAAGTCATCTAGTCTCTTGCGCGATCGACTCGAGCTAGTTCAATGCGAGAACGTTAGCGCGGAGCGAGCGTGGCTCGAGCGCCAGAGCTCGACGGCGATCATGCGCGAGGTGATCATGCGCGACGCCTCGCGCGCGCCGAACGTGCGGCGCGGACGCATCGATCTCGTCGCGCCCACCGATCACCCACACCCACGCGGAGCACGCGACGTGGTGCGCCTCGCCGAGATCGAACGGCGTGCGGGCGCCGCCGAGATCGAGGTGCGGCTGCCGTGCGTCGGCGAGCTCGACCGGCTGCTGGCGGCGGCGGTAGCAGCGGGCGCCGACCTCATCACCTTGGCCGGCTACGGCGGGCGCAACGACGAGCACTACCTCGATCACGTTCGGCACGCCGGCGTGGCGCTCGAGCTGTCGCTCGCTGAAGCCCATCGCTGGCTCGTCAAGAGCGGCGCGCGCGCGTCGCTGCGGCTGCGCGTCGAGGCTGCGCCGCGCGACGGCAGCGCGCTGGCGACGTTGATCGCGCTCGGCGCCGACGAGGTCTCGCTGGTGGCACGCGGACCGGCCGGCGATGGCGCGCACGCCAGCTCCGCGGCCAACGACAGCCTGACGCCGCGGCGCTGGGCTGGCCGCGCGCTGGCGCGCGAGCTTCGCATCGTGCTCGCGCGGCTGGGCCTGTGGCGCTGCAGCGAGCTCGTCGGACGCGCAGACCTGCTGCGCGTTCGCGCACAGACGACGCGGGGCGGCAACGCGCAGCTCGCGCGCGCGCTGTCTCCGCTGCTGGTCGCCTGGCCAGTGGCCGGACGCCCGCTTGTCAGCTCAGCGCAGTCGCCACCGCCACGCGACGCGGCCGACGACGGACCCGCGCGTACCGGGCTGGCCTTCGCGGCGCGCCACACGGAGCTTCGCCATCAGGGCTTCGTCGGCGATCTCGCCGCCGCGCGACTCGGCGAAGGCGCGCGCGTGATCGTCACGGCACCCGCAGGACTGCGCGCCGCGGCGCCGCTGCTGCTCGTCGGCGACGACGCGGGCTATGCGGCGTCGGGAGGCGAGCTTTATGTCGCGGGGCGCGCAGCCGAGCGTTTCGGCGCGCGCAACGCCGGCGCCACGCTCGTCGCCGAGGTGGTCGGCACGCGCGCCTTCGAAGGCATGCGTTGCGGCCTCGGGCTGATCCTCTCAGCGCCATCGCGCGGCTTCGCCGCCAGCATCACGGGCGGCCGCATCTACCTGCCCGCCTCGCCGAGGCAGCGCGAGGTGTTGCCGGCCTGGATCGAGCCGCGCCCGCTCGACAGCCAACACAAAACCCAGCTTCGGCAGCTGCTGCAGCGCTTCGCCGACGCCACCGCATCGCCGCGCGCGCGCCGGCTGCTCGCCAGCTGGCCCGAGAGCGCCGCCTCGTTTGTCGTTATCGATGTCGCAGACTGCGGCGCCAAACAGCAAGCCCACGGCTAGCGCGGGAGGGGAAAGTCCATGCACAAGAGCATCGCCCTCTTCGCCGGCGACGGCGCCGGGCGTGACCAGCTCCGCGTCGTGCGTTGCGTGCTCGAGGCCGTGGCCGCGCGCTTTGGCCACCAGCTCTCGCTGATCGACGCGCTCTTCGGCGCCGCAGCCCAGGCGCGGCGCGGCCACGCGCTGCCGGAAGAGACGCGCCTGCTCGCCCGTGACGTCGACGCGCTGTTCATCGCGTTCGCCTGCGACGCCGTGCCGCGAAGCTACCCCGACGCCGACGCGATCAACGCGCGCCGCGCCGCCACCGCGCGCGCCACCAGCCACCTCGCGCTCGACCTCGACGCCGGCGCCACGCTGCGGCCGGTGCACGCCTATCCGTCGTCGAGCGACATCGCGGCGCTGCGCCCCGAGCTGGCCCGCGCCGTCGATCTGCTGGTGGTCCACCCGCCCGCCGCGCCCAGCCCACAACGCGACGCCCTCTTCGACGTCGAACGCGCGCGCCGCTCTGCGATCACGGCCTTTCAGATGGCCCAGCGCCGGCGCCGCCGCTTGACCTGCGTCGACCGCGGTCCGAGCGACAGCGCGGGCCCCAGCTGGCGCAGCGTGGTCGACGACCTGGCGCGCCGCTTCGCCGACGTACGCGTCGATCATCTCGCCTTCGACGACGCCGGCCGCCGACTGCTCGAGCACCCGCGCCGCTTCGACGTCATCGTCACGTCGGCGCTGCTTGGCGAGCTGCTCGGCGATCAGGCCGCGCTGCTGGCAGGCAGTCTCGGCCTGCAGGGTACGGCGACCGTCGGCGGCCGCACCGACCTCTACGCGCCCACACGTGCCGAGACGATCCTCGACGACGGTGATGGCCCGCGCGTGATCAACCCCGTCGGCAGCGTGGCGGCCGTCGCGCTGTGTCTCGAGCATTCGCTAGGGATGCCCGACGAGGCGCGCGCCGTCAGCGACGCGATTCAGGGCGTGCTCGCCCTCGGCTACTACACGGCCGACTTGCGCTTCCACGTGCCGCGGCACCAGCGCGGGCTGGTCGACACGCGCGGCATGCGCCAACTGCTCTGCCACTACATCACCCATGGCCATAGCCACGACGACGCGCAGCGAGGCGAGGACGCTAGAGGTCTTTCTTCTTGAGCAGCTTGGGGCTGAGCTTGAACTTGCGCGCCTTCGGATCCCATACGTGGTCCGTGACGCGCCAGTTCTCGCGGCCTGAATCCGTCGCGTAGGCCTGGTAGGAACGCAGCACGGGCCGCACGCCGCGGCGGCGGATGCGCACCCACCCTTGCGCGCGAACTGGCGGGTTCTGCGCGTTGGTGCCGTGGCCGATGCTCGCGCTGAAGACCCAGCTCGGTTTCTTCGCGTCGAGCCAGTGCGCGAAGTCGATCGTCGCGGAATAGTCGGTCTGATTGCTCTCGTAGCAGATCACGCGCAGCGTCTCGGCCTTGCCGGGATACAGCGACACCTTGGTCAGCTTGTGCTGGTAGTCGCAGCCGTCGAGCAGCGCGTGGTACTTGCCGCCGCCGAGATCCCACAGCACCACCCCCTTGCCCTCCGAGCCCTCGGGGCCGCCGTTGCTCTGCCACTTGCCGGCCAGCACGCGCACCTGCGCACCCGCCGGCCCCAGCCGTCCGCGGATCGTCGGCCCGATGCGCAGCGCGCGGCACTTGCGCTTGCTGTGAAAGTACGCGAACCAGCGCGAGCGCTTGCGGCCCTTGCCGACCGTCACCAGATAGCCGTGCTGGCCACCGCTGACCGGCGAGATCTCGAGCTTGCCGCGCGCCAACACGTGCCGGTCGTAGTTGGTGCAGCGCTTGCGGATCAGCTGCTTCGATACCGGCGCTGCCGCCGCCGCGCCCGGCGCCGCGACTACGGCGACAGCGAGCCCCCAAACCAGCCCTCCAACCACCATCCTGTGCATCGTTTCAGCCTGCGGCAGCGCGCCGACTTTCGCAACGCCTCGCGCGCGCCGCCCACGCGGCAGCCGTTGCAAAAGGCAACGCGCCCGCGGCGTCGGCGTTGAGATCGCGCCGGATCTCTCGCGCGATATCCCCGGCATAATCGTTGCTTTGCCGCTGCGCGTGAACCTCGCGCGCGCCATATCTTTCACGTTCGCTCTGCTGTCGCTCACGCTCCTCGCCGCGCCGCACGCAGAAGCTCAGCCCGCCACCACAGCCGGTCAGCCCAAGCCGTCGCCCGCCGACAGCGACAGCAAGGGCGGTGACTTGATGCAAAAGCAGCCGCAGAGCGGGCTGACCAAGCGCGTGCTCGACCTGCTCGGCGGCTTTCGCTTCGGCACCTACGGCCGCATGGGCATCTCGAGCGACCTCGACGAAGGCTCCAAAGCCAAGTCGCTCAATGTCGTCTCGCACGGCCCGCGCCTCGAGGAGTCGCCCTACGCCGAGTTCGACCTCGGCTACGTGCTCGAGCGCGGCAAGAACAACTTCCGCTTCCGCATCGCCTTCACGCTCGCCTTCTTCGAAGACTTCTTTCACTACAACGGCAAGTTCGAGGCGACGCTGGCGGTACGCAACCTCTTCGCACAGGCCGAGAACGTCTTTATCCCAGGCCTCTCCTTCTGGGCCGGCTCGCGCATGTATCGCGGCAACGACATCTACCTGCTCGACTACTGGCCGCTCGACAACCTCAACACCATCGGCGGCGGCGCGGGCATCCAGCTGCGCAGCAAGACGCGCATCGACCTGCACGTCGGCGTCAACCGCCTCGACGATCCGTTTCAGCTGCAGCGGCTCGACGTGCCGGCGCCGACGTTTGGCACCGAGCCGGTGGACGTGCTCGATCGCCAGCGCACCATCGGCAGCATCAAGATCACCCAGCAGTTCGACAACATCTGGGGCAAGCTGTGCATGAAGATCGTCGGCTACGGCGAGATCCACTACCTGCCCTCCGGTACGCGCCGCGAAACCGGTGATCCGCTGATCGAAGAAGAGCTGCCGCAGGACGCCGGCTGGGTCGTCGGCGCGCAGGTGGGCTTCTGGTCCTTCGGCCAGAACAACGGCTTCCTCAACTTCTGGGCGCGCTTCGCCGGCGGGCTTGCCGCCTACGGCGACCTCGCTGTGCCGCGCGGCCTCGGCCCCGACAAGACCTCCGCCGACGCGCGCGAGATCGTGCTCGCCGCGGCCGGAAACTACGAGCGCGGCTTGCTCGGCGTCACCTGGGGCGGCTACGCGCGCTACTTCCGCGACGGCGACGGCGTGCAGAGCGACTTCGACGATGGCTGGGAGCTCGTCTTCGCGGCGCGCCCGCACCTGATCATCACCGACTGGTTTCACCAAGCATTCGAAGCGTCGATCCAGCACCGCCGCCCCGACGGCCTCAACCCGCGCACGCAGACGCAGCTCAAGCCGACCGTCTTCAAGTTCACCGTGATGCCCACGCTCAACTGGAAGCGCGGCGTCTACAGCCGACCGCAGATCCGGCTGCTCTACACGCTGTCGGTGCTCGACCGCGGCGCGCAGCTGGGCTACCCGGTCGAAGATCAGCGCTACGGCGAGGCGGTGCAGCACTACCTCGGGATTCAGGTCGAGTGGTGGCTCAACAGCTTCTCGCTGATACGTTAGCCCTATGGACGTAAGCATGAAGAAGATCACCTTCGCAGCGCTCGCGTGTGCCCTCGCGGCAGCGGCCTGCCACACGCCCGAGCCCGGCATCGCGGGCGAGCGCAGGATCACCCCCGGCTCCACCGACTGGCGCGACGAGGTGATCTACCAGGTCTTCGTCGACCGCTTCGCCAACGGCGACTACTCAAACGACTTCGGCGTCGACCGCACGCACATGGGCCGCTACCACGGCGGCGACTGGCAAGGCCTGATCAAGCGCATCCCGTACCTCAAGAAGCTCGGCGTGACGGCGATCTGGATCAGCCCGGTGGTCAAGAACATCGAGGAGGACGCGGGCTTCGCCGGCTACCACGGCTACTGGACGCAAGACTTCCTGTCGGTCAACCAGCACTTCGGTGATCTGGCCAAGATGCAGGAGCTCGTCGATCAGCTGCACGACAACGGCTTCAAGGTGATCCTCGACATCGTCACCAACCACATCGGGCCGCTCTTCTACTACGACGTCAACATGAACGGCCGCGCCGACGACATCCTGTTCGGCGGCGGCGGCGCCTCCTACGGCTCGCGCAACCCCGACAACCCGGGCAAGCTCACGCGCACCAGCGAGTGGGATCCGGACTACGACAGCCGCGGCATCCAGTCCTTCACCTCGCTCGGCGAGGCCGGCCGCGCGCCGATCGTGTGGGTCTACCAGCCGAAGATCGGCCGCGTGCCGGTGCAGCCCGAGTTCTTCCAGAACCCGGCCTGGTATCACCGCCGCGGCCGCATCACGGTCTGGGAGAACAAGCCACCGCTCGGCGGCGAGTTCTGTCCGACGGCGCCCGAAAACAACACCGAGCTGTGCCCGTACTTGCGCGAGCAGGAGACCAAGGGCGACTTCCCGGGCGGCCTCAAGGATCTCGCCACGGAGCGCGACGACGTACGCCAGGCGCTGATCGGCGTCTTCAAGTACTGGATCGAGGTCGGCGACTTCGATGGCTTCCGCATCGACACGCTCAAGCACGTCGAGCACGGCTTCTGGGAGCAGTTCGGCCCAGCCATGCGCGCGCACGCGGTGGGGCTCGGCAAGAAGACCTTCTTCATGTTCGGCGAGGCGTTCTCCGGTGCCGACAGCCTGCTGGCCAGCTACACCGACCGCGAGCAGGTCGACTCGGTGTTCTACTTCTCGCAGAAGTACCGCGTCTTCGACAACGTGTTCAAACACGGCGGACCAACGCGCGAGATCGAGCGCCTGCATCAAGACCGCGTGCGCCTCTATCACGACCGCCCGCACCAGTCGGGCATCGGCGTGGCGCCGCGCGACGCGCTCGTCAACTTCATCGACAACCACGACGTCGAGCGCTTCCTCAACAACACGGGCGACGACGGCGTGCAGCGCCTCGGCGTCGCGCTGACGTACCTACTCACCACCGTCGGCATCCCCTGCATCTACTACGGCACCGAGCAGCAGTTCGACGGCGGCAACGACCCCTCCAACCGCGAGGACATGTGGCTCGGCAACCGCAAGCGCGGGCTCTCGCCGTACGACACCACCAACGACACGTTCATGCGCATCTCCGGGCTGACCAAGCTGCGCAAAGAGCACGCCGCGCTGCGCCGCGGCAGCTTCGAGATCCGCTGGTCCACCGACCACACCGGCACAGAGGATGACGCTGGCATCTTCGCCTTCGAACGCCAGCACGAAGGCGACCACGTGCTGGTCGCCGTCAACGCGCATCAGTGCGACGACAAGAAGAGCTCGCGCACGCGCGACGGCGCGAACCTGATGAAAACCGGCTTCGCCGCCGGCACCAAGCTTACCGACATGATGCCCGACGGCGCGGGCGGCACGTTCACCGTCGGCCAGGACGGCACCCTCGACGTCGACGTGCCGTGCCTCGGCGCGCGCATTCTGGTCAAGCAGTGAGAACGTCGATGACCCGCACCCTCACCATCGCCCTGGTCGCGCTCGCCAGCGTCGCCTGCTCCGAGCTGCCGCCGTCGCTGTACTTTGACGCTGCGCTCAGGGGCGACGCGGGCACCGCCGACGCCGATGGCAACGTCACGCCCGGCACCGACGGCCCGAGACCCGACGGCACACCACCGGTGACCGACGGACCGCCGCCGCTTCCCGACGGGCCGCTGCCGCCCGGCACGTTCGACTGGCGCGATGGCGTGATGTACTTCGTGCTGCTCGATCGTTTCTACGACGGCAACTCGAGCAACAACAAACCCGAGCCCAACGTCGAGACCGCCGCCAACTGGCAGGGCGGTGACCTGGCCGGCCTGCTGTCGCGCATCAAGTCGGGCTACTTCACCGACCTCGGCGTCAACGTGCTGTGGCTCAGCTCGCCGGTGGACGCGCCCGACGGCAAGTACCCGGGCACCGATGGCCACGACTACACCGGCTATCACGGCTACTGGCCGGCGGACCTGACGAAGGTCGAAGAGCGCCTCGGCGACGTGGCGCTGCTCAAGCAGGTCGTCGACGAAGCGCACAAGGCGGGCATCAAAGTCATCTTCGACTACGTGATGAATCACGTGCACGACACGTCGCCCACCTACCAGCAGAACCAGGGCTGGTTCTGGCCGCTCGACAAGAACGGCGCCACGTGCGTGTGCGGCGGCGGCTGCTCGTGGGGCGGCTCGGATGGGCTTCGCTGCTGGTTCGACCCGTTTCTGCCCGATTTCAACTTCACCGTCCCCGCGGCGCGCAGCTTCTCGGTGGGCAACGCCGTCGGCTGGGTCAAGCAGACGGGCATCGACGGCTTCCGCCTCGACGCGGTCAAGCACATCGAGGACAGCTGGCTGGTGGATCTGCGCAGCGCGCTCAAGTCGCAGGGCATCGGCACCACCGGCGGACGCTTCTACATGGTCGGAGAGACGTTCGACGGCGACCGCGGCGTGATCAAGGCCTACGTCGATCCCTCGAACAAGCTCGACGGTCAGTTCGACTTCCCGCTGCGCGCGGTAGTCGTCAAGACGCTGCTGCGCCGCCAGGGCAGCCTCAAAGAGCTCGACACGTTCATGAACAGCAACGACACGTTCTACGGGCCGGGCTCGATCATGAGCACGTTTATCGGCAACCACGATCTGCCGCGGCCGATCCACATCGCCGAAGACAACTCGCTGTGGGATGAATGGGGCGGCGGCAAGGAGCGCGCGTGGAACAACCGGCCGACGCAGCCGACCTACGCGCGCCCCTACGAGCGACTCGCCACCGCGTTCACGCTGCTGTTCGGCATCCAGGGCATCCCGCTGATCTACTACGGTGACGAGATCGGCATGGCGGGCGCCGGCGATCCCGACAACCGCCGCATGATGACCTGGGGCGGCGAAAACCCGCACCAGCTCGCACTGCGCGACCACATCAAACAGCTGACCAAGATCCGCGCGGCTCACCCGGCGCTGCGCCGCGGCGCGCGCAAAGAAGCTTGGCTCGCCGACGACGTCTACGCCTTCACACGCAGCGACGGCAAGGAAACGCTGGTGGTGGTGATCAATCGCTCTGACACGTCGCAGACGATCAAGCTCGACCACATCAAGAAGGGCTACTTCACCGACTTGATCAGCAACCAGTCGATCGCGGCGGACAACGTCGTGGTGCTGCCGCGCGCGAGCCTGATCCTGCAGTAGCTCTCGGCCGCGCTCGGCCGCTAGTCCGCTTCCCAGAAGAACATCGTGCTGCCGTAGCCGAAGTAGGCGTTGTTGGCAGCCTGCGAGCCGTTCCACAAGTCCACGTGGCCGGTGACGCTGGCGAAGCCCCCTTCGAAAGCGATCACACCGCGGCGCCCGGAGACGTCGTGCTGCGAGCCGACACGCTCGGCGGGGGCGTAGGCGCGCGCCAGGTAGACTTCAACGTCGCGCATCCAGGGCAAGTAGTACTTGTTGTCGACGCCCTTCCACGTGCGCAGCCCGAAGGCGTGGGCCGGGATGGGGTGGCCGCAGTAGTTGAGGCAGTAGCTAACGCGCACGCCGCAGGTGTTCTTTAGACGGCTCCATTGTTTGAGCCCGGCTCCCATCGAGAGCGCCTTGGCGTAGGTCGGGTACGAGCCCCACATATGGTCGAAGGGCGGCAGCTGCCGAGTCATGTCGCGCTCCTTGTGTGCGAGATCGCCGTGCAACGCCCGTGCCCCCAACAAGTCGCCGACGCGACTAGCGTGGCGCGGCTTTGGTCACATGAGACACATCGGCACGTGAGGCGCTTCCGCGCTGCCATTTTGGCATTGCGATAGACCCCATATTCCTAGTAGTTTCCAATGGTTGACTAGCCGCTCCGGCGGCATCGGCCTTGCTATCTCGGCTACTGGATAGTCATGCCCTCGCGCCTGCCTCATAGCCTCGTCCTCGCCGCCGCGCTGTCATTCGCGATGCCGACCCGCGCGCGCGCGCAAGAGACGACGAGCAGGCCGAGCGCCGAGGAGCTCGCGTACACCTCGTGCGCCAAAGTGCCGCCCGACAAGCTGGTGCGCCTCGGCAAGTACGGGCTCAAGACGACGATGACGTTCGGCGAGCTGCTCGCCGTGGCCGCGCGGCTGACGTGCAAGCGCTTCGTCGTGCGCCCCGACTTGCGCCTGCCGAGCATGCACGTCTTCGTGTCGGTGCCCATGTCGCCGCGACAGATCTTCAGGCTCGTGGTCGCCACGCTGTTTTACGGAGGCGCGAGCGTCATCAAGTCGGGGCCGTTGCTCAAGATCTCGCAGGTCAACAACCTGGTGATGCAAGACACCGAGTACTACGGCATCGACTCGCGCGCGTTCCCACGCGACGATCGCGTGATCACCAAGGTGCTGCGGCCGGTGTACGCCGACGCGCGCGCGCTGCTGCCGATCCTCAACAAGATGAAGCACCATCGCGCGGCGCTGAGCTACCACTTGCCGTCCAACACGATCATCCTCGCCGGCGGCGCCAACAACATTCGCCGCCTGGTCAAGATCGTCGACGAGCTCGACGTGCCGCTCGCGCAGGACGGCGTGTGGATGGTCACACTCAAGCACCTCGACGCCGAAGACCTTCACAAGGTGATGCTGCAGCTGTTCTTCCAGAACCCGCTCACGCGCATCCCAAAGCTCGCCAGGGAACGCAGCGCCAAGCTGCTCGGATTGCCCTCGGCGTCGAAGATCCTTGTCGAGCCGGTGCTCAACTCGCTGATCTTCATCGCACGGGGCGCCGACTTCGCCGGCATTCGCAAGCTCATCGACGAGCTCGACCAGCCCACCAAAGGAGACGCTCGGCGCAGGCTGCACGTGGTCAAGCTGCAGCACGCCGACGCCGAAGCGCTCGCGCAGGTGCTCTCGTCGGTGGTCGGCACGTCGAGCGCGGCGAGCCGTTCGCGAAGCCGCGGCCGCTCCGTGCAGCGGCGACTGCGTCGCTACCTCGCGGCGGGTGCCAAGTCCAAGAAGGGGCCGCTCTTCAGCAAGCAGGTCCAGATCTCGGCCGACAAGTCGACGAGCAGCCTCTTGGTGGCGTCGACCCTCGCCGACTTTCTGCGCCTTCGGCCGCTGATCAAGAAGCTAGACATCCCGCGCCGTCAGGTCTTCGTCGAGATGGCGATCCTCGAGCTGTCGGTCAACCACGAGCAGCGGCTCGGCATCGCCTACCACGGCGGCGGCATCGCCGGCAGCGGCGACTCGCAAGCGATCATCTTCGGCGGCGTGCAGCACTCGGGCCTCGGCTCGCTGCTGCTCGACCTGTCGAGCCTGCAGGGGCTCAGCGCCGGCGTGCGCGGCGCGCTGGTCGACGGCTCGGCCGAGCTGCTCGGGCTACAGGCCGACATCCCCGGGCTCGGCATCATGCTCCAGGCGCTCGGCACGGACAGCAACGTCAACGTGCTGTCGGCGCCGCACCTGCTGACAACCGACAACGAGCAGGCCGAGATCACGGTCGGTCAAAACCTGCCGTTTCAGGGGGCGCTCGGCCGGCTCGGCGGCGGGGTCGCGGGTCTCGCGCTGCCGACGGTCAACGTGCAGCGGCAGGACGTGGCGCTCAAGGTCAAGCTGACGCCGCACATCGGCGCGCGCGGCATGGTGCGCATCCAGCTCGAGGCCGAGATCCAAGACATCACGTCGCCCAACTTCAACGGGCTCGGACCGGCGACGTCCAAACGCAGCACCAAGACCACGCTCGTGCTCGGCGACCAGCAGTCGGCGATCGTCGGCGGGCTGCAAGGAAGCCGGCTCAACGAGACGGTGAGCAAGGTGCCGCTGCTCGGCGACATCCCGATCCTGGGCTACCTGTTCAAGCACCGCAGCAAGTCGCGCCAGCGCACCAGCATCGTGATCGTGCTGACGCCCTACGTGATCCGCGACGCCTACGACTTGCGGCGCATCTTCAAGCGCAAGCTCGCCGAGCGCGACCGCTTCATCCGCCGCTACACCGCGATGAGGGCGCGCAAGATCGGCACCGACATCAACTACCGCCACAAACATGGGCTGCTGTCGGAGATGCACGCCGTCGCACGCGAGGTCGAACGCGACGAGGCCCGGCTCGCCGCGGCGCAGGCGACCCTCGGCGCCACGCCGCCGCCACGCGGCCCCCCGCGCAAGGCGCCGCCTATTCCACCGAAGTCCGACGGGCAGTAGGATCGGCGAGTGCGCTTGTTCGACAGCCAAGACGGAGGCGCCAGATGATAGACCTCGACCTGCTGCAGCAGACCGACCCCATCGAGTGGCCCGAGACCGCGACGGAGGCGCTGATCGCTGTGCTCGGCACGCCGACCGAGCGCGACGATGACGAGCTGATGCTCGCCGCTCAGCTGGTCACTGTCGGCGGCGTGCTCAATGACGTCACCGCCGCCGCGCTCTGCGCGCTGCTCGACGACGAAGGGCTCGCTGACGAAGTGCGCGCGCAGGCGGCGCTGGCGCTCGGACCGGCGCTGCAGGAGTTCGACGAAGAGGGCGAGTGGGACTTCGGCGAGGACGCCGTGCTGAGCGTCGAGACGTTCCGACTCGCCTGCGACACGCTGATGGAGATCTTCGCCGACGAGGATCAGCCGCCGCTGCTGCGGCGCCGCGCGCTCGAGGCTGCTGTGCGCGCGCCACAGGACTGGCACGCCGAGGCCATCGCCAACGCCTTCGCCCACGACGACCATGACTGGCAGCTGACGGCCGTCTTCTGTATGCGCTGGGTGCCCGGCTTCGAGACCGAGATCCTCGAGGCGCTCGACAGCGAGAGCGACCTGCTTCGTGGCGAGGCGCTGCTGGCCGCAGGAGCCTGGGAGATCGAGGCTGCCTGGCCCGTGATCGAGGCGCTGCTGGTGGCCGAGGACACCGAAAAGGACCTGCGCCTGGCCGCCATCGAAGCGGCTGTCGGCATGCCCACCGACGACGCAGACGCCATCTTCGCCGAGCTCGTCGATCATCACGACGAAGAGATCGCCGCCGCGGCCGCCGACGCGATGATGATGATCGCTGCGATGGCGGGCGAGCTAGAGGAGCTCGAGGAAGAGCTCTAGAGCTCCCCGAGGCTCGAGCGATGCGCGTCGTGACCTACAACGTGCTGGCGACGCGCTACATCAGACGCGACTACTACCCGCGCGTCGAGCAGCGCTTCCTCGATCCGGCCTGGCGTCACCCGGCGCTCGTCGACGCCGTCGGAGCGCTCGGCGCCGACCACGATCTGATCTGCTTGCAGGAGGTCGAGCGCGAGGTCTTCGAGGCGATCGAGGCGCGCTTGGCGCCCCACTTCGTGGGCGCGCTGGCGATGAAGGGTCGATCAAAGCCTGACGGTGCCGCGCTGTTCGCCCGCCGCGAGACACTCGAGCTCGAGACACCCGAGCCGCTCTACTACGCCGACAACAGCGGCCACCTGGCGCAGATCGCCATCGTGCGCGCTGTGGCCGATCAGCGCGCGCTCGCCGTAGCCAACACGCACCTGCGCTGGGACCCACCGCGGACCGCGCGCGCCGACAAGCTCGGGGTCGCGCAGATCGAGCAGCTTCTCGACACGCGCGAGCAGCGCGCCCCTGGCTGCGCAGCGTGGCTTGTCTGCGGCGACCTCAACGCGGCGCCGGGAAGCGACGTCGTCACGACGCTCGAGCAGCGCGGCTTGCACTGCGTGCACGCAGGCAGCGGCGCGGCAACCTGCAACGCCAACGCGCGCCTCCAGCTCATCGACCACCTGTTTGTCAGCGCTGCGCTCGACGCGACGCCGATCATGCCGCCAGCCATCGAGGCTGAAACGCCGCTGCCGAGCGGCGAGCAGCCCTCCGACCACCTGCCGCTGTCAGCCGAGCTGCATTTCGCTAGCGACTAGCTCGCTGGCGCAGAGCGGTCGTCCGCGGCGAGCTCTCGCGGCTACTTCTTGCACGGCGGCAGATCGGCCGCCTTCCTCGCCGTCGAGACCAACCAGCGCAGCGCCTTGATCGTGCGCGCTGGCATCGGCCCATTGTCATTGCAGAGATGAAACTGCAGCTTGTTCTCGTCGAGCAGCTCGGCGATGCGCTCGACCCGCATCTTCCAGCTGATCGTCTCGACGACGCCGTCGCTGACGATCTTGCCGTCGCGCTCGGCTGCCACGTCGCGCACGCGGCCAGCGCCGCCGAGCGCCAGCGTGCTGCATTTGTCGTAGCGCCAGTTGGGGCTGCGCACCACGAACGACATGCTCACCACCGTCGCGGGGCGCTTGCCCACCGTCTGCGCCTCGGCGACAAACCCCATGGCGCTTTGCGAGACCGGCAGCGCTGTGAGCTTGTAGGTGCGATTGCCGTTCGCCGCCTCGCTCATGCACACGTCTGGCCGCGCATGCGAAAGCGTCGTCGCGAGGCGAGCGTCGGGCGCGGCTGTGGCGCACGCGCCGAGCGACAGCACCGCGCAGACCGGCAGCACCGCGGCTGCGCGCCGCAGCATGCGTCGCGGCGCCAGCGCTGCTACTTCTTCTTCTTGAGGTTCGACATGTAGGTCGTGATGTTGAGCTTGATGCAGTCTTTCGTACACAAGCCTGCCTTCTTTGTGCCTTCGACGCGCTCCTGGGGCGTGCCGCTTTCCTTGATGAAGTGCTGACACTTGGCGTTGCACTCGGTGAACCACTTACGCCGCACCTCGCGCGGCAGCGCGAGCGCCGTGTGCTTGCCGCCCGAGCTGCGATTGGCGGCGGCCGCGCGTGCGGCGCGGATGGCAGCGCGGCGAGCGGCGGCGGCTGGATCACACTTGTCGTTGCAGGCGTTGAAGGCCGTGCGATCGATCGATGACTCGATGCAGCGCGCGCGGCACTCGAAGCGCTCGGGCATCGCCTGCTGGGCGCGTTTGGCGCGCTTGATACAGCGGCGGATCTTCTTTTCGCTGGCGGCGCTCGACCCCATCAGGATCGCCATCTTCTTGCAGATCTTCTCGACGCGCGACGAGCAGCCGGTGGCGAGCAGAAGCGCCACGGTGGCCGCGCAGATGACACGAACATCGCAGGAGCGGAGCATGGGGCAAGCATATCGCAGTACCATCGCCTGATGGCACGCGATGCTCACGTGGTCGTGGTCGGTGCTGGCATCTTCGGCGTCAGCACGGCGCTCGAGCTGAGGCGACGTGGCCGGCGGGTCACGCTGGTCGACCGCGCCGAGATCCCGGCAGCCGACGCGGCGAGCAGCGACATCAGCAAGGCCGTGCGCATGACGTACGGCGCCGACCTGCTCTACACCGAGCTGATGGAGCAGGCGCGCGAGGCGTGGCTCGATCTGCAGGCGCGCTGGCAGCGCGGCGGCGACGAACCGCTCTATCACGAAGTGGGCGTGCTGGTCGCCACCAGCCAGCCGATGCGCCCCGGGAGCTTCGAGCACGACAGCTACGAGCTGCTGCGCGCGCGCGGCCACCAGGTCGAGCGCCTCGACGAAGCCGCGATGCACCGGCGCGTGCCGGCGTGGGGTGCTGGGGTTGACGGCTTCTTCCACGCCCTCGGCGGCTACGCCGAGAGTGGGCGCGTGGTGGCGCGGTTGGCGCGCGACGCGCAGGCCGCCGGCGTCGAGGTGCGCGGTGGGTATCGCGTCGCGGCGCTGGCCGAGCGCGGCTCGCGCGTCACGGGGCTGGTGGACGAGCGCGGACACACTTTGTTAGCCGACGAGGTCGTCGTCGCCGCGGGTGCGTGGAGCCCCAAGCTGCTGCCCGAGCTCGCGCCGTGCCTACGATCCACCGGTCACGCGCTCTTTCACTTCGGCGTCGACGACGCGGTGGCCGCCGACTATCAGCACGAGCGCCTGCCGTTCTTCACCGCCGACATCGCGACGACGGGTCTCTACGGCTTTCCGATCCATCCGCGCGAGGGGGTGCTCAAGCTGGCGCTGCACGACGCGGGCGCTGTCATCGATGCCGACGCGCCGCGCGAGGTCAGCGCCGCACACCGCGCGCGCGTCGGCGATGGCCTCGCGCGCTATCTGCCCGCGCTCGCCGGCCTGCGGCCGCGCTACGCGCGCCTGTGCTTGTACACCGACAGCTGGGACGGCGACTTCTGGATCGCGCGCCACCCCGAGCGCGAGGGGCTCGCCGTCGCCACCGGCGGCAGCGGCCACGCCTTCAAGTTCGCCCCGATCCTCGGGCGGCTCGTCGCCGACGCCCTCGAAGGCAAGACCATCGATCGCTTCCGCTGGCGCCCCGAGCTGCGCTCTGCCCGTGCAGAAGCCGCTCGCTGCGTCGACTAGCCTCCCGAGCCGGAGCCGGAGCCGGAGCCGGAGCCGGAGCCGGAGCCGGAGCCGGAGCCTGCGCCCGCGTCGTTCTTCTCGCACAACCAGCGCCAGTTGAGGTAGCTGCGCACCTTCGACTTGCAGACGCTGCGCGCGGCGACACGCTTCCAACCACTCTTGGGATATCCCTGCTGGTCGAGATACGCGTCGCAGAACGCGGTGATCGCCGCGTCCGTCACCGACTCGAGCCCGTCGCAGACCGCGCGCCACAGCGCGTCCCAGATCCCCGCGCCGAAGTCGAGGATCGCGTCGCCCACGCCGCCATCGCCGCTGCCCGAGCCGGCGCCCGCCGTGCTGTATGCCCCGCGCTGCGGCGCCTCTTCGTCACCCGGACCGACCGTGACCGTACAGGCCACCACGAACAGAACCACGGACGCGAGCGCGACGAGTCGAAACATAAAAGGCCTCCTGTAGTGCACAGGAGGCCTCTGCAATCCCCTCGCCGACTCACCCGCTCGCGATTCTCACCCTTTGGCCACCACCCTGCCCCGCTTCACCCCCACCACGGGCATTCTCTCGCCCACTACTTCTTAGCCTTCTTCTTCGACTTCGACTTCGACTTCGACTTCGACTTCGACTTCGACTTCGACTTCGACTTCGACTTCGACTTCGACTCGACCTTGGCCTTGGCCTTAACCTTCCGTTTAGGCTTCGCCTCCCCCTCGGTCTTCGACTTTGACTCCACCCAAGCCGCGACGATCGCCTCGATCTCCCCCTTCACCCCCTCCGCCTCCTCCAGCGACGCGATCTTCAGAAACCGCGCCGTGTCCCCGCTGCCCTCGAGGCTGGGAAACGTCCCCGGGATCTGCGCTCCGGTGTGAAACATCAGGCTCGCGTGCGCCTTGCTGCGCGGATTGAAGCTCGCCAGATTGCCCTCGTAGGTAAACGTCGGGCTCTTCCACTTGATGCACTCGTCCATGCGCGAATCGGCGGCGAGGATGATCTCGCGCACCCGCTGCACGACGGGCTTCATCGGGTTGTCGTAGCTCTTGAACCAGGCGTCGACTTCTTTGCTGCGTCCCATCGCTAGAACTTCCCTGTCACCGAGAGAAACGTCATCTTGTCGGTCGTCGAGCGCAGCCGCTTGGACAGGATCCGGATCAGCTTCCACAGAAGGTCTGCTGCCATCACGCGGTCGACGAAGAGCAGCTCCTCGAGCCCTTTGATGCCGGCCACGAAGAGCAGCGTGGTCTCGTGCGCGATGGCGTCCGCCGAGCGCGGCGCATCCTCGATCAGCGACATCTCTCCGAAGCCCGAGCCCGGGCGCAGGATCACCAGCGCCTCCTCGCCCATGCCCGGCACCTGACGGCTGATGCGCACCGCGCCCTCGATCACCAAGCAGAACGAGTCGCCGGCGTCGCCTTCCTTGAAGATGTGCTGGTTGCGCTTGTAGCGCTCGATACGACCGATCGCCACGAGCCGGCGCAGCTGCTCGTGCGAGAGGTCAGAGAACAGATCGCTGCCGCTGAGATGCTCGATGATCTCTTCGACCGGAAGGTCGACGAGCTCGGGAGCGGGCGCGGACTGTGCGGGCTGTGCATCGGACATCGGCAGCTCCTGACGATGCCCGATATGTAACACGAAACTAGGCGCCTCGCGCTTTCCTCGCCCTTAGCCGCCGTGCTCTGCGAGCCAGCGTTCGGCGTCGATCGCCGCCATGCAGCCCGTGCCCGCGGCCGTCACCGCCTGCCGGTAGTGATGGTCGGCGACGTCTCCAGCCGCGAAGACCCCCTCGACGCTCGTGCGCGTGCCGCCCGGCTCGACCTTGAGATAGCCGTTGTCGAGCAGCTCGAGCTTGCCCACGAACGGGTCGGTGTTGGGCTTGTGGCCGATCGCCAGAAACACGCCGTGGCAGCTGAGCTCGTTGATCTCGCCGCTCTCGCGGTTCTTGATCTTCACGCCGGTGACGCCGGTCTGCGCAGTGCCCACCACCTCGACGACGTCGCTGTGCCAGCGCACATCGATCTTGGGGTTATCGAGCGCGCGGCGCTGCATGATCTTCGAGGCGCGAAACTCGCCGCGGCGGTGCACGATCGTGACCTTGTCGGCGAAGCGCGTCAGGAATGTCGCCTCTTCCATCGCCGAGTCGCCACCACCGATGACGATGACCTCTTTGCCGCGGTAGAAGAACCCGTCACAGGTAGCGCACGCCGAGACGCCGTAGCCGATCAGCGCGAGCTCGCTCTCGAGCCCCAGGTAGCGCGCCGATGCGCCGGTGGCAACGATCACGGCGTCAGCCTTGTACTCGTGCTGCTCGTCGACCGTCAGCGTGAACGGGCGCTTGGTGAAGTCGACGCTGGTGACCGTGCCGGAAACAAAACGCGTTCCGAAGCGCTCGGCCTGCTTGCGAAACAGCGCCATCATCTCCGGGCCCTGAAGCCCGTCAGGAAACCCCGGGAAGTTCTCCACCTCGGTGGTCGTCATCAGCTGACCACCGGGCTGCGTGCCGTCGATGACGATGGGCTTGAGCTCGGCACGCGCGGTGTACAGCGCCGCAGTGTATCCGGCCGGGCCGGTGCCGATGATGATGACTTTGGAGCGTTTATCGTCGGTCATGTCGTGTGTGCCTCTACTCGCTTCGTAGCGCATTCGCGCGAGGCGAGCAACGGCCCAAGATCAGCGACCTCGCGGCTACTTGACGCGCACGAGGTTCATCTTGCCCTTGTGCTTGGGATGGGTGAGCACGAGCTTGGAGCCGCTGATCTTGAAGCTCACCGTCTCGGTGCCGCGGCGGTGCTTCGTCGTCAGCTTGTCGCCCTTGGCGCTCCAGCTGCCTTTGTCGGAGCGCTTGCGGCCCTTGAACTCGACGTGGGTGACGAACACGCCGCCCTTCTTGAACTCCAACGTGGCCTTGCGGTCATCGGGGACCTTCTTGGTCTGGCCTCCGCGCGACATGCTCACCACCCGCCAGCTGCCGAGCAGGCCAGCATCCGCCTCGGCGGCACCGGCGAGCGCCAGCAGCAGCACGGCGCTGATGGCGATTCGAAGAGAGATGCTCCGCAGACGACGAGTCCGCGACATACGATCTGGGGTCACAGGTTCCTACCTTTCACGGCGCGGCTCACCGGCGTTCCAGCAGCAACACGGTCTTGCGCGCTTCGTTGTCCAAACGCAGCGTCTTCTTATCGATGTGATAGCTCATCTTCTCGGTCTTGCCGGCGACAGTCGTGACGAGCTGCTTGCCGTTGACCTTCCAGATGCCGCGCTCGACCTTGCCTTTGCTGCGCACCCGCATGCGCGTGATGAACTCGCCGCTGCGCTTGAACTCGAGCAACAAGCTCACGCCGGGCGGCATCCCTCGGCGCTCGCCGCCCTTTTCGATCCTCACCGCGCGCCACTTGCCGAGCAGGCCGGGCGCCGCCTCGGCGGCGAAGCCCCACGAAGCGAGCACGGCGGTCGCCGCCGCGAACAGCGCCACACGCACCATCGATCTAGATCGGGACGTTTCCATCGCGACAAACATAACCGCGTCCGGCGCGGCGAACAACGTCGCTAGGCCTTATCGAGGACCTCGCGCACCTTGCGCGTGAGCGTGCCGGCGTCGAAGGGCTTGCTCAGAAACGACGTGTCGCGCCCTACGCCGTGGCGCACGATCGCGTCGTCGGTGTAGCCGGACATGTAGAGCACCGGCAACCCGGGCACGACACCGCGCGCGCGCTCGGCGACCTCGCGCCCGCTGACGCGCGGCATCACCACGTCGGTGAGCATCAGGTCGATCTCCACGCCGTGCTCCTCGCACAGCATCAGCGCCTCGCCGCCGTTGGCCGCGACCAGCACGCGGTAGCCGGCGGCGCGCAGGATGCGCTCCGTGATGCGGCGCACGCCCTCTTCGTCCTCTACCAGCAAGATCGTCTCGCGCCCCAACATCGGCGCGCTGTCGCGCGGAGCCGCCGGCGCCTCCAGCGGCAGCTCGTCGGCCTGCGGAAGATAGACATCGAATCGCGAGCCGCGCCCCAACGTGCTCTCGACGGTGATGCCGCCGCCGCTCTGCTTGACGATGCCATACACCGTGGAGAGGCCGAGGCCCGTGCCTTTGTCGATGGTCTTGGTGGTGAAGAACGGCTCGAACAGGTGCTCTCGCGTCTCGCTGTCCATCCCGACGCCCGTGTCGCTCACCGAGAGCGCCACGTAGCGGCCCGCAGGCACTTCGCCAAGACCGTGCTCGAGCCGCACGTTGCGCGTCTCGATGGTCATCGTACCGCCGCGCGGCATCGCGTCTCGTGCGTTGACCGCGAGGTTCATCAGCACCTGCTCGAGCTGCGCCGGATCGGCCTCGACGCGTCCGAGCTGCTCGTCGAGCACGAGATCGATGTGGATGTCCTCGCCGAGCATACGCGTCAGCATCGCCCCGATGCCGTTGACGATGTCGTTGACGTTGACAACAGCGAGCTCCTGCACCTGCTTGCGACTGAACGCCAGCAGCTGGCGCGTCAGCCGAGCCGCTCGCTGACCGGCCTCCATGATCGCGTCGAGGTCTGCGCGGACCGGATCGGCCTCGCGCAGCGCCATCGAAGCGAGCTCTGCGTAGTTGATGATCACGCTGAGCAGGTTGTTGAAGTCGTGCGCGATGCCTCCCGCCAGTCGCGCCACCGCCTCGAGCCGCTGCGAGGCCTTGAGCTGCTGCTGCACCTGGTGCTGCGCGGTCACGTCCTCGATGTGCATCGCGACGACGTCCTGCGGCACGTAGCCGTAGTGGACGACCAGATTGCGCGGCACCTGCTCTCTGGACAGCAACGCCTCGACCTCGCGGCGGATCGACAACTTGCGCTCGAAGCAACGCGCGAGCACGGGCTCGAGCTCGGGGAAGCGCGCGCTCATCACGCTCGCAGGCTCGCCCACGCGCAGCGAGTCCCCGGCGCCCATCTCGCGCGCCTTCTCGTTGAAGCTCTCGAGCACGAAATGTTCGCCCTCGCGCCGCCACAGCAGCGTCGCGGTGGGCAGATGATCGTAGAGCGCTTGCATGCGCGCACGGCTCGACTCCAGCTCGCCCATGCTGCGCACGTTTTCGATGGCCACCGCCGCGGCGTCGGCGAGCGCCTGCGCCAGCTGCGTCTGCTCGCTGGTTATCTTTTGCGGTCTGGACCACCAGCAGCCCACGGCGCCGATGGGCGCCTCCACGCGCACGGGCGCGATGACGAGGCTTTTGACCGCGCCCCCTTCCTCGCAACGCGGCGGCGGCGCGCTGGCCATATCCTCGATCACCAGCGGCCGCTTGGTGAGGATCACGTGGCCGCTGAGCGACGCGTCGAGCGGCTTGCGGCCGCCCCTGCGGCTCTCGTCGCCCACCACCACGTGCGCGTAGTCGGCCATCTCGCCGTCACGCAGCACGAAGGTGGCCCCGTCTGCGTCCGAAACGTCTCGCAGCGCCGCCGATACGATCGCCGCGATGTCGTCGACGTCGCGCGTCACGGCGAGCTGCTGCAACACCGCCGTCACCTGCAGCAGATGCTCGTTGTAAAGGTGCGCGCGCTCGGCCGAGTGCTTGCGTTGCGTGATGTCGGTGATCAAGCCCTCGAGCGCCTCGATGTCGCCCTGCTCGCCAGAGACGGGCGTGCCCTTCTCCCAAACCCACTTGATGTCGCCGCTCGCCGTGTGCACGCGGTACTCGATGGTGAACGCGCGGCGCTCGCTGATCGCCTCGTCGATCGCGCGACGCACGAAGTCGCGGTCCTCGGCCACGATCAGCTCGCGGTAGCTGAGCTCGGCGCCGTCGACCAGGTCTCGGGGGTCGTAGCCGAGCAGCGCACGACACCCATCGCTGATGATCTGCATCGTCCAGGCGCTGTCGTTGCTGCAGCGATAGGCCATGCCGGGCAGGTTGCCGAGCAGCACGCGGTGTGCGCGCCACCGCTCGCGCTCCGCCTCCTCGGCGTGCTTCGCCTCGGTGAGGTCGAGCACGACGCCATCGACGCCCACAACTTCACCGTCGCGCACGCGTGGGCTGCTGCGCGCTCGCAAATAGTGCAGCTTCCCGTGCAAGTCGTAGCCGCGAAACTCGAGCGCCTCGCTGTTGCCGGCGAGCACGCGCTCGAAGTTCTCGCGGAACTTGTCGCGATCGTCGGGGTGCACGAGATCGAAGATGCTCTTGCCGAGCACGTCGCTCGGGTGCATGTCGAAGCGCCGCTCGATCACGGGGCTGACGTATTCGAGGATGCCGTCCCGAGCGAGGCTGTAGACAACCTCGTCGAGGTTCTCGACGAGCGCGCGGAACATCGACTCGGAGTCGCGAAGCGCCGTGCGGCTCTCGTCGAGCGCCTGTCGTGTGCGCAGCAGCGCCGTGATATCCCGCGTGCGCCCCCACACGCGCACCATCGCGCCGTCGATGATCGTCGCGTGCGCGTTGGTCGTGTAGAGACGGCGCGAGCCGTCAGGCGCCAGATCCTCGCTGAGCGCGTCGACGAGCTGGTAGTTGCTCTTGGCGAAGGACAGAAAGAGGCGGCGAATGCGCTCGTGGTGCTGCTGATTCTTCTCGATCAGCGTGCGCCCGATGACCTCGTCGGTGGACACCGCGCCGTAGAGCCTGGCGGTCGCCTCGTTGCATTCGACGAGCACGCCATTGAAGAAGCGCTCCATTTGCTCGTCGAGTGGCGCGTCGAGCCTGATCGGCGGGTGGTACTCGTAACACCACACGCGCTCGGCCGCCTCTTGCAGCAGCGAGTCGAGGCGAGCGCGCAGCTTGTCGCGCTCGCCGATGAGCGTCTCGAGCCGGACGTTTTTTTCGCTGGCCCCCACACGCCCCCCTCAAGAGCAGCCAAGGGAGCCTTCGATCCTATTCCACGGTCACGCTTTTTGCGAGGTTGCGTGGCTGATCGACGTCCGTGCCGCGAATGTCGGCGATGCGGTAGGCGAGGATCTGCAGCGGAAGCACTGTGAGCAGCGGCTGCAGCTCGGGGCGCACGTCGGGGATCTGGATCACGTCGTCGACGACGTCGTGGATGTCGGGATCGCCGCGCGAAGCGATGGCGATAACTTTGCCTTCGCGCGCGCGAACCTCGGATAGGTTGCTGACGATCTTCTCGTAGCCCGAGCCGCGCGGCGTGATCACGACCACCGGCATGTGCTCGTCGATCAGCGCGATGGGGCCGTGCTTCATCTCGCCCGCGGGGTAGCCCTCGGCGTGGATGTACGAGATCTCTTTCAGCTTCAGCGCGCCCTCGAGCGCGATGGGATAGTTGATGCCGCGACCGAGATACAGGAAGTCACGCGCGGTGGCGTAGCGGCGCGCGATGACGTTGATGGTCGCCGAGTGATCGAGCACCTCGACCATCTGCTCGGGGATGCGCATCAGGTCCGTGATCAGCTCGTGCGCCTGCTCGTGGTCGAGGGTGCCGGTGCGGCGGCCGAGATGGATGCCGAGCAGCACCATCGCCACCAGCTGCGTGGTGAAGGCTTTCGTCGAGGCGACGCCGATTTCGGGGCCCGCGTGCGTGTAGAGCACGCCATCGGACTCGCGCGCGATGGTGGAGCCCACCACGTTGACGATCGACAGCACGCGCGCGCCCTTGCGCCGGCCCTCGCGCAGCGCCGCGAGCGTGTCGGCCGTCTCGCCCGACTGCGAGACGGCGAGGATCAGATCCGAGTCGCCGACGATCGGATCGCGATAGCGATACTCGCTGCCGAGGTCGACCTCGACGGGGATGCGCGCGAGCTGCTCGATGAGGAACTTGCCGACCAGCGCCGAGTGCCACGACGTGCCGCAGGCCACCATCACCAGCTTGCGGATCTTGCCCGGATCGGCCTCGAAACCGTCGATGTACGCGTCGGCGTCCTTGGGCGAGAGGCGGTCGCCGATCGTGTCGGTGACCGCGCGCGGCTGCTCGTGGATCTCCTTGAGCATGAAGTGCTTGTGGCCGCCCTTTTCGGCCATCATCGCGTCCCAAAGGATCTTCTTCGTCTCGCGCTCGACCTCGTTGCCCTCGAGGTCTTTGACCACGACCTTGTCGCGCCTGACGACGGCCATGTCGTGCTCCTCGAGGAACACCATGTCGCGCGTGCGCGAGAGGATCGCGGGGATGTCCGAGGCGACGTAGTTGGCTTCGTCGGAGAGGCCGAGGATCAGCGGCGCGTCGTGGCGCGCGGCGTAGATCGTGTCGTCGAGCCCGTCGACGAGCACGCACAGCGCGTAGGCGCCGCGAACGCGCTTGAGCGCGGCGCGAAAGGCGTCCTCGCTCTCCTTGCCGCCGCGCAGCTCGTCGTCGATGAGATGCGCCACGATCTCGGTGTCTGTCTCGGACGCGAACTCGTGGCCATTGCTCTCGAGCTCGGCGCGAAGCTCGGCGTGGTTTTCGATGATGCCGTTGTGCACGACGGTGACGCGACCGTACTTGTGCGGGTGGGCGTTGACCTCGGAGGGACGGCCGTGGGTCGCCCAGCGCGTGTGGCCGATGCCGACCGTGCCGGCAGGCTTGGCCTCGTCGACGCGCTTGCGCAGGTTGAGCAGCTTGCCCTCGGCGCGCAGGATCCCGGTCTTGCCGCTCTCCATGATCGCCGTGCCGGCCGAGTCATAGCCGCGGTACTCGAGGCGCGCGAGCCCGTCGAGCAAGATGTTCGCGCAGGCTTCGTTGCCCACGTAGCCAACAATTCCGCACATGCGTTTTGTCTCCGTCGTGTCGTGGTGGCCCGGCATTCTACGAGCAAGGCCAGGCAAAAAGATAGGCCCTTGCAGGGCATGTCTGCGCCGCCCCTCAGCGGGGGCCGATGGCCTCGGTTGTTCGGCGAAAGCACACGTGTTTCCGCCGGGCGCGCACCCTCTGCGGGCCTTGACACCCGAGGGCTGATCCAATATACCGACGACCCGCGATGGGGCGTCGACAAGCGGCTAAGTCACGGGTTTTTGGTACCCGCATTCGAAGGTTCGAATCCTTCCGCCCCAGCTCGAGACGCGACATCGCGTAGGAGCCGATGCAGAATGCTCAGGTCACTCGCCATCTTCAGCGGCAACGCCAACCGCGAGCTCGCGGACGAGATCTGTCGCTACGTCGAAGTGCCGCCCGGTAACTCGACCATCTCGTCCTTCTCCGATGGCGAGTCCTACATCGAGATCGGCGAGAACGTTCGAGGCGTCAACTGCTTCGTCATCCAACCGACCTGCACGCCAGTCAACCAGAACCTGATGGAAATGCTCGTGATGATCGACGCGCTGAGACGCGCTTCGGCGGGCTCCATCATCGCGATCATGCCCTACTTCGGCTACGCCCGGCAGGATCGCAAGGTCAAGCCGCGCACGCCCATTTCGGCCAAGCTGGTCGCCGATCTGATCACGGCTGCCGGCGCCACCCGCGTGGTGGCAATGGATCTTCACGCCGGCCAGATCCAGGGCTTCTTCAACATCCCCTTCGATCACCTCTACGCCATGCCGGTGCTCATCGAGCACATCCGCGAGCACGAGCGCGACTCGGACCTGGTCATCGTCTCGCCCGACGCGGGCGGCGTCGAGCGCGCCCGCGCCTACGCCAAGCGGCTGCGCGCGAGCATGGCGATCATCGACAAGCGACGCCAGCGCGCCAACGTCAGCGAGGTGATGAACATCATCGGTAGCGTGACGGGCAAGGTGGCTTTGATCATCGACGACATGATCGACACCGCCGGCACGCTGACGCAGGCCGCTCAGGCCGTGATGGACGCCGGCGCCTCGCGCGTCATCGCCGCGGCGAGCCACGGCGTGTTCTCCGGCCCGGCGATCCAGCGCCTACGCGACTCGGTGCTCGAGAGCGTGATCGTCACCAACTCGATTCCGCTGGCCGAGGACGGCCGGCAGGTCGACAAGATCGTTCAACTCTCCGTGGCGCGTTTGCTCGGCGAAGCCGTCAAGCGCATCCACCACGGCGACTCCATCAGCTCGCTGTTCATCTAGACAGCGGGCCTTTCGAGTAGTAAGCGTCGCGGATCACTTAGGGCTCCGCGACCAGGATGAGGGACATGGAAGCGCAAGCGCAGAATCAGAACATCGAAATCGGCAAGCTCCGCGCCCACGCGCGCAGCGGCCGTGGCAAGGGCGTCGCGCGCAAGCTGCGTGCGAAGGGGCTGATCCCGGCGGTGGTTTACGGCGCCGGCAAGGCGCCCGAGGCGATCGCGCTCGATCCGACCGTGCTGCAGAAGTCGCTCGACCCGGCGCGCATGCGCAACACGGTGTTCGATCTGACGGTCGAGAGCGACGACGGCACGACCACCGTCGCCAAGACGATGCTCAAGGAGTATCAGCTCGACGCGCTGACGCAGGCGCTGACCCACGTCGACTTCATCCGCGTCGACATGCACAAGCCGGTGCACGTGCACGTGCCGCTCAGGCTGGTGGGCAAGTCGGCAGGCGAGAAGATCGGTGGCGTGTTGCACCAGGTCTTCCGCGTGCTGCCCATCGACGCGCTGCCCGACGCGATCCCGCCGGCTATTCAGGGCGACATCACGCCGCTCGAGATGGGCGACACGCTCGAGGTCAAAGACCTCGTCGTGCCCGAGGGTGTCACCATCGCGCTGCCCGCCAAGCAGACCTGCGCCCAGATCGTGGCGCCGCGCACCGCCGTCGAGGACGCCGTCGCTGGCGAGGGCGAGGGCGAGGGCGAGGCTGCCGAGGCCGAGGGCGACAAGAAGCCCGAAGGCGAGTAGGCGCTCAGCCTTCGCCCTTCGATCATGGCCGAGATCGAGCGCTGGCTCATCGCGGGCCTGGGTAACCCGGGCCCGCAGTACGCCGGCAACCGCCACAACGTCGGGTTCATGGTCGTCGACTCGCTGTGCGAGAGCGACGACAGCCTCGAGTGGAAGAGCTCGTCACGCTTTCAGGGCGAGCTCGCCATCGGCACGCTCTCGCGCCGCCCGGTGGTGCTCGTCAAACCCCAGACCTACATGAACCTCAGCGGCCGCACGGTCGGCCCGCTGGCGCACTTCTATCGCGTGCCCGCCGAGCGCGTGATCGTGGTCCATGACGAGGTCGACCTGCCGCTGGGGCGCATGAAGATCAAGCAGGGCGGCGGCGACGCGGGCCATAACGGCCTGCGCTCGGTGACCGAATCGCTCGGCTCGGACTACATCCGCGTGCGATTCGGCGTCGGCCGGCCGCAGTACGGCGAGGTCGCCGACTACGTGCTCAAGGACTTTCATCAGGACGAGCACGAGCTACGCGACAAGGAGGTCGCCCGCGCGGCCAAGGCGGCGCGGCTGATCATGTCGCGCGGCGTCAAAGAGGCGGCCAACCGGTTCAACCGCGCGCCCAAAGAGCCCAAGCCGAAGAAGGACGAGGCCAAGGCCGAGCCTGCCGCAGCGGCGGCTGCGGAGACGCCCGCGGTGGCGGACAAAAGCGAATAACCCTCTGGAATCCCGCAGCGGGCTATGGTATTCGCCCGCGGTTGCCTCCCACGGTGTTCGTGGAAAGGTAGCGATTTCGCTGGCTGCGGAGAGGTCTTCCGCGGCGAGCTTCATCTCCTTGCTCCCGGCCGCGTCCGGGGGCTGCTAAGCCACGAGGAGACCCCTGATGGCGCATCTCGAATCAATGCGCGATCAGCCCGGAACCCAGCGCGAGTACGAGACGATATACATCCTCGTACCCACCGCCGACTCCGAGCAGATCTCGCAGGTCAACACCCGTATCCGCAAGATCATCGACGACGACAGCGGCCGCCTGCTGCGCGTCGAGAACTGGGGCAAGCGCAAGCTCGCCTACAACATCAAGAAGAACTCGCGCGGCATCTATCTCTACTGGCGCTACCTCTCCAAGCCGTACCTGGTGGCCGAGATCGAGCGCACGCTGCGCCTGCTCGACCCCGTGCTGCGCTACATGACGGTCAAGGTCGACGCCAACGTCGATCCCCACGCGCGCCCTGGTGACGTGGACGACGAGACGTTCGCCGCCGCTTCGACCACGATCTCTGAAGAAGAAGAGCGCGCGCGCGAGGAGGCCGAGGCCGCTGCTGAAGAGGCTGCGCGCCGCGAGCGCTATCGCGACGGTGACGACGACGACGACGACGACGACGACGATGGCCGCGAGGAGTACAGCGCGCCGCCGCGCCGTCGCGAGCTGCGTAGTGTTGCCCCGGCGACGCCGACGCCGGCGCCGGCTCCGGCCGCGCCGAGCGAGGACGCGAGCGCGAGCAAGGCCGCTGAGGCCGACGCGGACAAGGAGGAGGAATAATGGCTGTCGTACGCGCAGGCCGTCGTCGCCGTGGGTTCGGTCGCCGCAAGGTCGACCGCTTCGCCGCCGATCCGACGCTGGTCATCGACTACAAAGATCCGCAGCTGCTCAAGAACTTCATCACCGAGCGCGGCAAGATCATCCCGCGCCGCATCAGCGGCAACAACGCCAAGCACCAGCGCGGCGTCGCGCTGGCGATCAAGCGTTCGCGGATGATCGCGCTGATGCCGTTTACCAGCGCTGGCCACTAGGAGGGCGTCATGAAGGTCATCCTTCGAGAGGACGTGCAGCACCTCGGCGCCATCGGTGACGTTGTCAACGTCAGCGCCGGCTACGGGCGCAACTACCTGCTTCCGCGCGGCCTCGCCGTGCTCGCCAGCGATCGCAACGTTGGTCAGCTCCAGCACGCCCAGCGTGTCATCGCTGATCGCGAGAAGCGGCTGATGCGCAACGCCGAGGTCATCAAGCAGAAGGTCGAAGGCCTCTCGCTGTCTATCGCCAAGCAGGTTGGCGAAGAGGAGAAGCTCTTCGGTTCGGTCACCGCACGCGAGATCGCCGAGGCGCTCGCCAAGCAGGGCTTCGAGATCGACCGCAAGAAGATCAAGCTCGACGAGCCGATCCGCACGCTCGGCATGCACCCGGTGCCGGTTCAGCTGGCGCGCGGCGTCGACGCCGAGCTCAAGGTCTGGGTGGTGGCGGCCGACGCCGCGTAGCTCGCAGACCGATTCGCTTGCCGCGCAGTAGCTGTTCGCGGCCGATAGACGACTTATCAGAGGGCGGTTCGCTTCGGCGGGCCGCCCTCTTTTTTGCGGTGGACTGTCTGCTCAGCTTTCCAGGCGGAAGTCGACCGGCACGACGATCTTGACGCTGGGCTTGCCGTAGGCCGTCGGCATGCCCGCGTAGGGCGCGGCGTTGCGCACGATGCCGAGCGCGGCGCGGTCGAGCACGGCGTGACCGGAGGAGCGCTTGACCTCGGCGGCGAGCAGCTTGCCGCTGCGATCGATGCGCATGCGCACCAGCACGCGCCCTTGTAGGCGCAGCCGGCGCGCGGCGGGCGGGTAGTGCTTGTAGCGCACGACGCGGCGATAGATCGACGTCAGGTAGCCGTGCAGGTTGACGCGCGCGGCCGGCCGCGCCTTGGGCGGCGCAGGCGGCGCAGGCGTCTTCTTGGCGACGACCGGCTTCTTCGGAGGGGTGGGCGGCGGCGGCTCGAGCTTCTTTTCGGGCGGCGGCGTGGGCTCGGGCTTCTTGGGCTGCGCGACTTCGGCGACGCGACGTCGAGCGCGACGCGTGGTCAGCGCGCGGCGGCGCGGTCTCGGCGGCGGCGTGACCTTTCGCTGGGGGCGCGGCGGGGGCGGCGGGGGGACGATCTTCTTCTTCGGTACGAGACGTGGCTTGCTCAGCCGCATCGACACCTTGAGCGTGCGCTGCATCGGTGCGACCCTCGGACGCTCGACCGGCAGCGCTGCGAGCGCCACGTGCGCCAGCAGCGCCACGACGACGGCGACGATGATGCTGGGTGTCTTGCTGTTGTCGTGAGCGCCCATATGCGAATCATTCTCATTATCATCCCCGACGAGCCTTTGGGAAGAACGAAGTCGCCATGAGCAGAAGAAAAAAGCCCGAGCAAGGCGAGCTGTTCGAGCTGCCACCCAAGAAGGACGGCGCGCTGGCCTACCTGCCCGAGGACGCCCATGATCTCGGCAGCTTGGCCAAGGCCATCCACGCCTGCGAGGGCTGCAGCATCCACGAGAACGCCACCCAGCCGGTCTTCGGCGACGGCGCAGCAGACTCGCGCATGGTGCTCGTCGGCGAGCAGCCCGGCGACAAGGAGGATCTCGCCGGCAAGCCCTTCGTCGGTCCCGCGGGGCGGCTGCTCGACAAGACGCTCGAGGCCGCCGGCATCGACCGCGGTACGGTCTACATCACGAACGTGGTCAAACACTTCAAGTGGACCCCGCGCGGCAAGCGGCGCCTGCACTCCAAGCCTTCCCCGTACGAGATCCGCGCCTGCCAGCCCTGGCTCGAAGCCGAGCTCTCGGCGATCAAGCCCAAGGTCCTGGTGCTGATGGGATCCACCGCCGCCCAAGCCGTGCTCGGCAGCGGCTTTCGCGTGACCAAGTCGCGCGGCGAGCCGCACATCTCGCCCTTCTCCGAGCACACCTTCGCCACACTGCATCCCGCCGCCCTTCTGCGCATCCAGCTCGACTACGCGCGCGAAGCCGCCGAAAAAGAGTTCATCGAGGACTTCAAGAAGATCGCCGCGTATCTGTGACCGCACCGCGGTCTAGTGTTCTACAGCACTGAACGCCGGGCCGCGGACGGGGCGGGGCGCGGGGCGCGAGCGTGGGAGGACGCCTCGCGCGTTGGTGATTGGGGCGCGTTCGGGCGCGGCTGGGCTGAGACGGGATGGGAGGCCTGCGGGCGTTTGGCGTGGTTGGCGAAGCTGCTCCAGGGCATTGCGTAATGAAGTTAATTTGACGATCATAGGCGTAAAGTTTTTGGTGTTAATAATACAGGCGTTATAGT